>JAHEDQ010000031.1 GCA_024641125.1 Candidatus Competibacteraceae bacterium
GAGCTGGATTATTTTCGCGCTTTGCAGGCCGCGTTTTACGCACACGGGCAGGATATTACCCACACCTCCGTACAGGTGGAGGTCGCCGAGGCCTGCGGTCTCGATGGGTCTGAGATGCGTGCCGCCTTGGGGTCTCCGGATCTGGGCCTGGTGACGCGCGCCGATTATCTGGAAGCCCGCAGTCTTGGGGTGCATGGGTTTCCGACTCTGCTGCTCGATCGGGGTGAGGATCTGAGGGGGATCTGCGCCGGTTTCAAGACCACCGATGGACTGCTGTCTGCTCTCGACGCCGTCATGGCACACGCCTGAGCGGTCAAACGTTTGAAATCGCACCCGGCCCGTCCAGGGATTTGCCAGCCCCCGCCGTTTGCCTGAAAGCGTCAAAAGGCTAAGCTAGCGTCCTTCACACTATGCGATCCGCCATCGATGGCGGCCATTGTTTCGCAGCACAAGGCCGGCTGAGCGACATGTACTTTCGGAACACAAGTGAAGTGCGATGCTGGCGCATTCCCATAGTGTCAGCAGGTCCTAACCCGACGGAGGTCGCATGACAACCGCCATCGAAGCCTCGGATACCGAAAGAAATATTCCGGACATCAAGCAGCTTATGCCCGGGGCGCCTCAGCGCTGGCTGCGCAAGGGTCTGAGTGATTTTCTTGCGTATCCGATCGCCAGCCTGTTTTACGGTACCGTGTTTGTCCTGATGGGGTATGCATTGGCCTGGCTCATGCGTGAGGCCGGCCAGATGGTATTGGCGCTCGCCGGTGGGTTCCTGCTGGTGGGACCATTTCTGGCCACCGGGCTTTATGAAATCAGCCGTCTGCGGGAGGCCGGACAGCCCATGTCCTTGTTTGGCACTCTGCTCGCGTGGCGGCGCAACGTCTGGCACATCGGGGTGTTTGCCGCGTTTCTTGGGCTGATTTTGGCGCTCTGGGTACGCTTGGCCGCGCTGGTTTTCGCCGTCGCCTTCGTCGGGTCGATGGCGCCGGGCGTGGGGGACACGATGGGCACCATGTTCCTCACCGGCACTGGGCTCAAGTTCACCCTGGTGTTCTTCCTGGTCGGTGCGGTGGTGGCGGCGTTTGTGTTTGCGGTCAGCGTGGTGTCGGTCCCGATGCTGCTGGACCGCAAGACCGACGCCCTGACGGCGGTCACCACCAGTCTGGCGGCGGTGCGCCAGAATCCCAGAACCATGCTGGTTTGGGCTGGCTGCGTGGCGGGCCTGACTCTGCTGGGCATGCTGCCCGCTTTTCTCGGGCTTGCGGTGGCGGTCCCGGTCCTGGGTCATGCCACTTGGCATGCCTACAGGGATTTGGTGGCCGGGTCCCGTCGGTGAACCGGCAAAGGCTTGTTTGCCTACTGCCGAGCCGCTCATAGTCGCTCACCCGATATGAGCCGAAGTGTGCGGTTCGAGGTTGTTGCCCCGGGCCCCAGTATTCCTCCATTTGGATTCGTGGCGTGACCGGAGCCACGCTGCCGGAGTCAGCACCCGTGACAGACATTCGGATCTCGTTCGAAAACACGGACAGCGCCATACGCCGGATCAAGGTGCTGGAGCATCCCCGTTTGCCGGAGCATGAGCAGATCTGGGCTTGGGGTCTTTGCTATGCCCAGATTCTGAATCAATTGGGGGAGACACCGGTTGCCGATCAATTGCGTGAGACGCTGGACGGCTGGGCGGTGCAGATGGCGAGCAAGATGTTTTTACCGCTGCCTAAGATTCACGCGGCGGGCCTGCTGGTGATTGATTCGAGTTTGTCAGTAACCGATCAACGGGATGTCCTCACCGAGGACGAGTGTGTGCTCAGCACGCGCATCGTGCCGGGCCGGGACTGGCCCGGGATCCAGCTTCAAACGCCCGATATGCTGGCCGCGGCGCGGCGAGCCGACCTGGTGGTCGGTCTGGCCCAGTACTTCCTGCTCCAGAACAAACTCTTTCTGAAAGAACTGCCGGTGCATCTCATGGCCTATCGGAAGTTTTACACCGATGTCATGCCGCCCGGCGACCCGGGCAGTCAGGAGCAGGCCCCGTTGTACGCGCTGAATAAATCCCTCGAGCTCTATGACAGCATGCGCAGGACGTTTGACCGGCAACAGAAACAAAGCGGCTGATTCGCGGCCCTGTGGCGGTGCGGATATCGCCGCCGATCAGATTTGACTGCTGATCGGCACCATCCAGGAAGAGCGTATTTCCAACGCTTGGCCCGGACGTACAGGGTCCGACGATCCAGCATCCTCGATGCTGACCATCAGCGTTCCGGGCAGTTTGCGGCGCAGTTTCGGGGGCACAGGTATGGTGCTGTGGCCTTCGTCCGGTAACACGCCCAGAACATGCATGTCGCCCGTTCCCGCCTCTTTCAACCACAGCATGCACCGCATACCTGCCGGCATCTCCATGGGCGCGACTTTTTCGACTCTGAGTTCGGCCACTTGGTTGGCGGTGTCGATCACCCAAATCGCCCGTCGCAGTTCGTCTTGCATCATCACCACATAATCGCCCGCGACCGACCCGGGGCCGTCGGGTTCAGGCAGAATCACGATGATGCCCATAATGACAGCGATTAGACTCGCCGTGCTGGCAAACCGTTTCCAGAAGGCCACCGTCTGCAGCCAGTGTCGATCGGATTCATCCCTGGGGATTGGGGCAATGCGGGCGCAAATCGCGTCCCAAGCCCCGGGCGGCGGCGGCACATTGGGCGCATGCTCCGCCAGGGGGTCGAGCCAGCCATTCCAGTTCTCCACTGCGCGACGCACATCTTCGCGTTCGGTCACAAGCCGCTCAAACCGCTCGCGAGCCGAACCTGACAGAGTCCCCAGCACGTATTCGGACGCAATACGGTCGATGAGTTCGGGATTGTCGTACTTCATCGGCTTTCCAGACAATCTCTGAGTTTCAGAAGGCCCCGCCGCAGCCAGGACTTCACTGTGCCCAGCGGCGTATCCATATGTCGGGCCAGCTCTTCGTGTGTCAGTCCCCGGAAGTAGGCCAAGCCGATGGCTTGCCGTTGGGACTCGGTAAGCTGGCCCAGACACGACAGCAGGGCAGCGCGATTCTGGTCGCCTGCCACCTCCAGATCCGGTGGCAAAGCCTGCTCATCGGCAAATGTGCTGATTTCCTCCTGCTCAATCGCCACCACCGGGTTGCTCCGACGCCGTCGCAGCAGATCGATCGCCCGATTGCGCATAATGCCGCCCATCCAGGTAACGGGCGATCCCTTTTCAGGTCGGTAGTCACCCGCGTGGTTCCAGATCTTTACGAACCCGTCCTGAAGCACGTCACGGGCGAACTGCTCTTCCCTCACAATACGCAGAACCAGGCCAAATAGTTGCGGGGACGTGTGCTGATAAAGCCGCTCGAATGCGCCGTGGTCGTTTAACGCGCATCGCGCCAGTAGATCGGTCAACGCCTCCCGGCTCAGGGCATTGCCTGTCGTCCGGGTGGTCATGGGCTGGAAGAAGGCCGGATCGAACCTGCGAGGCTTGCAATTCTTTGCAGGTACTGACGCTCGTCCGGCGGCTGCCCGATGCGCTGTGCTTCCCACAGCATGCCGCCCAGCAGTTCCATCATACGATGCTCGGCTTCGTGTGTGTCCCCGAGCATGGCCACCAGCTGGTGATAGTGGGCGGCGATGCCCGCGGGGCGGTCGGCGCCCACCTGTTCAAGAATCGCGATGTGCATTCCCATGTGTAGAAATGGGTTGGCCTGCCCCGAGTCCGGGCTGAAGTCCCGGTCCAGGATTGCTTCCGGCCTGTTCAGCGCCCCATGGTACTCCGGGTGCATCTCGATGACTCCGACTATGAGTCGCTCCAGGGGCTCCAGCGGTGCGCCGTCCTGCGCACGGCGCCATGCCTCCAGATAGGTGCGCCGAAGCTCGCCGCGGTTTTGTGTGTACATGCGGACGCCGTGGATTGGAACTCAGTTCAATTAAATTGGTGTCAGCCGCCGCCGGTGGGCTGCTTATGCTTATACTGGCACAGGTCGGCAATGACGCAATCCCCGCAGTGTGGTTTTCGCGCTGTGCAGACATATCTGCCCAGAAGAATAAGCCAGTGATGGGCATCCAGAGCGAACTCCGCGGGTACCGTTTTGAGCAATCTTTTCTCAACCGCCAAGGGGGTCTTGCCAGGGGCCAGTCCGGTTCTGTTCGACACCCTGAAAATGTGGGTGTCAACGGCCATAGTGGGTTCGCCAAAGGCCGTATTAAGGATCACGTTGGCGGTCTTGCGACCGACTCCCGGCAGAGCCTCGAGCGCTGCCCGGTCCCTCGGCACCTGTCCGTCGTGCTGTTGCACCAGTATTTCGCAGGTCCTGATCAGATTTGCGGCCTTGCTGTTGTACAGGCCAATGGTGCGAATATGCTGCTTTAGCCCGTCTTCCCCCAGGTCCAGAATTGCCGCAGGCGTATTGGCCGCCGGGAACAGTTTTGCCGTGGCCCGGTTCACGCCCTTGTCGGTCGCCTGGGCCGACAACACCACCGCCACCAACAGCTCGAACGGGTTGTGGTATACCAGCTCGGTGGTGGGGTGGGGATTGTCGGCGCGCAACCGGCTGAACAGTGCGCGCACGTTTTCTTTGTTCATGCCCGAATCGTAAACCGGGGGCGCCGATCAAATCTTCTTCTACACGTGTCGGAAGTAACCCACGTCCGGGGGGGCAGGCGGGGGTGCGTCCTCGGCCGCCGCCGCCAGCTCCGCCAGCAGTGCCCCATGGTCGGCCTCCAGTTTGTCCAGTGTCGCTGGGTCCAGACGCGGGAGGATGGCATCGCGTATCAAGTCCCCCAAGTCCGACAGGGTGGTTGCCCAGGCTTTTCCGTTGAGGTGGAAACCGTGTGCCGCATGCTGGCCGTAGGGATACGATTCCAGGGTGCTGCCGACGAATGCTCGAAGGTCCGAATCCTGTTCCACGAAATGCTTCGCCTGATCGTACCACCATCGGTAGTAGCGTTCCTGCAGCGCTTCGTTCATGTGGTGATCTTCAAAGAACGCCGCAATGGTCATCCGCGGCGCCAACCCGTAACGCACGCCGCGCGTGCCAACGAACGGAAAGTGTCCTGCCATGATATGGGTTCCTCTGAGAGAGTTGTAATGGGTCAGGCAACCGCCCCGTCAGCTTCAATCGGGCGCACAACCCGTTCGGCGCGCGCCCGTCCCTGACGACGCCCGTCGATCACGTTTTTGAGTGCAATCAACGCCCCCAGCCCGAGAAAGGCGCCCGGAGGCAGTACCGCGAGCAGAAAGCCGCGGTAGTCGTCGATCACGGTGATGGTCCAGTCGCGGGCTATGTCCCCGAACATCAAATGGGCCTGGTCTAGCAGAGTGCCGTGTCCGATTACCTCTCGAAGGGCACCCAGGGTCACCAGTACCAGCGTGAAACCCAGCCCCATGGCCAGTCCGTCCAACAGGGCTTTCGGTGCCGTGTGTTTTGACGCGAACGCCTCGGCGCGACCGATGATCGCGCAGTTGGTGACAATCAGCGGGATAAAAATGCCCAGTATCTTGTACAGATCGTGGAAAAACGCGTTCATCATCATTTCCACTACGGTCACGAACGACGCGATCACCACGACGAAAACCGGAATTCGGATTTCGGAACGCACCAGGTTGCGGATCAAGGCGACGGTGACATTGGACATCACCACCACCAGGGTGGTGGCTGCGCCCAGCCCAAAACCGTTGATTACCGATCCGGACACCGCCAACAAAGGGCATAGTCCCAGCAGTTGCACCAGTGCCGGGTTGTTTTGCCAAAAACCGTCCCGGATGATTTGCCCGTAGCCGATGTCGCTCACGTGGTCTGCTCCGTTGCCCCTGCTGTCGCACCTGAAAACAGGCGGTCGCGGTTCCGCTCAAAGTATATTAGAAAATTATGAATTGCTTTGACAACCGCCCTAGGTGTAATTGTTGCCCCGGTGAGCTGGTCGAAGTCGCCGCCGTCCTTTTTGACCGCCCAGCCTGCGCTGGGTGGATCGCCGAGGGCGTGGCCGGCAAAGCTCAGAATCCAGTCAGAGCGTTCGATCTCGATGCCGTCTCCCAATCCAGGCGTCTCCCGGTGCTGGGTGACTCGGACACCGGCAAGACGCCCGTCGGCGTTCACCGCCACCAGAAGCTTGATCGGTCCGGCATAACCGCTTTGTGCGATCACCTCCGCCAACACCGCCACCGGCCGACCGCCATGCCGGGCCCGGTATACGGTCACCGGTTGATCGGTGCCGAACTCCGGTGCCCGCAGCCGCATAACATCCGTCAGCAGGCTGTTGTCGTAACGATCGGGTGGCACCAGCTCGTTCAGGCTGTGGACCAGGGCCCGCCGCTGATTTTCTGCTACGCGAAGTCGCGTGCCCTCATAGGTCAGAGACAGGACTGCACTGCCGATCAGCGCGAAGGCAAATAACAGCCCTCCCGCGAGAAGCATGTTGCGCAGCGTAGGTCGCATTCAGCGCTCACCGTGGCCAAACACCCTGGGTTGGGTGTAGTAGTCCAGAGTGGGTGCTACCGCATTCATGAGCAAGACGGCAAAAGCAACACCGTCGGGGTATCCGCCCCAGGCGCGGATGACATAGGTCAATATACCGATGCCCATACCGTACAAGATGCGGCCTCGGGGCGTGGTGGCGGCGGATACCGGGTCGGTGGCGATGAAGAACGCGCCCAGCAGGGTTGCGCCGCCGATCACGTGGAACAGGGGTGTTGCAAACCCTTCCGGGTCCACCATCCAAAACACACCCGACAACAGGCACAGACTGGCAAGCATGCCGGCGGGGATCTGCCATTGAATCACACCCCGTTGCAGGAGCCACAGGCCGCCCGCCAGAAACGCCAGGTTCGCCCACTCCCAGCCGCGTCCCCCGAACCAACCGAAAACGGGCAGCATGGTAATCTCACTGAGCATCCGTCCGCGGCCCGTTTCCGTCCTCACAAGATCCAGCACCGTGGCGGCGGTGGCGCCGTCCCACTCAGCGGCGCCACCGCCCAGCACCGACGCCAGGGCCTCCATCGTCGGCGGGGGGCCATTGAGGCCCAGGGGCGCCACCCAACTGGTCAGCTCCGCCGGATAGGCGATGAGAACCACCACATAACCGACCATGGCCGGATTGAACGGATTGTAACCCAGCCCGCCGTACAGATGCTTTGCCACGACCACGGCGAAGCCCGCTGCCACCGCGATCAACCACCACGGACTGAGTGGCGGCAACGCCACGGCCAGTAACCAGGCCGTTACCACGACGCTGTAGTCACTCAGGAATGGGCGAAGCGGGCGATGGCGCAATGCAAGCGAAGCGCTTTCGAACGTCAGGCATAGGGTAATGGCCAGTACCAAATTGCTCAGCACGCCGATGCCGAAAAATGCGGTCAGGACCGCTGTACCCGGAATAAGCGCCCAAAGCACCCGACGCATGAGGATGGACACTGTGTCGGGGCTGGAAAGGTGGGGGGTGGAGGCCGTTTTAAAGCGCATGCGATGCGTTATCCGAAACGGCCTTGACGTGATGCTGCCCGTGGCACGCGATCGGGGCAGGTGACAGCAGTCGGCCTGTCCCTTCGCCCACTGGGGCCACGCGCCGCATCAGGGCTTTTCCGTCCGCGCCCGATCATCCGCAGTTTCGGGGATTCTTGCCGACTCAGGGGCTGCGGTGCTCGATGCATCCGACCGGACGCCGGCTTTCTTGGCCCGAGCGCGGGCCAGAGCCGCCTCAATGGCGGCCTTCTTTGAGTCGGATCCGGTATCGCTGACTTCCAGCGCCGCACGTTTTTTGCTCATTCGTGCGGCGCGCTCGTTCTTCTCCCGATCCTGGCGTTCCAGTCGGAACTGGTGGCGTTGTCGCGCCAGGTCGGCTTTTTCCTTTTCCCGCTCCTGGGCCCATATCGCGGTCTTCGCATATCGATAGTACTGCACCAGTGGAATCCGGCTTGGGCAGACCGTGGCACAGCAGCCGCATTCGATGCAGTCGAACACGGAGTAGTCCTGAACCTTGTCGAAATCCCGAGCACGGGCATACCAGTACAACTGCTGGGGCAGCAGCCCCGCCGGGCACACTTCGGTACACGCTCCGCACCGTATGCAAGGCATGACGGGACCCGGTTGCGGCAGTTCCTGGTTCGATGCCACCAGGATGCAGTTGCTTCCCTTGACCACCGGAACCTCGTCGGTTGCCAGTGCGAAACCCATCATCGGACCGCCTATGATCAGTCGGTCTGCCCGTTCTGTGTAACCGCCACAGGCCGCGACCAACTCGGAAACCGGCGTTCCGAACCTGACCTCCAGATTTCGGGGCGTGGCCACGCCCTGGCCGGTGACGGTGATGTAGCGGGAGATCAGCGGGCGTCCCAGAGTCATCGCTTCATGAACAGCCAAAGCCGTGCCCACGTTATGACAGACAATCCCAATTTCCGCCGGTATGCCGTGGGCAGGCACCTCTTTTCCTGTTAGAACGCGGATCAGCTGCTTCTCGCCACCGGTTGGGTAAATGGTCGGCACCCGCCGAACTTCCACGCCGGGGTTGGGCGAGGCGGCCAGGGCCGCTTCCAAGGCGGCCAGCGCCTCGGGTTTGTTGTCTTCTATCCCGATGAGGCACCGTGCCACGCCCAGCGCCCGACACAACAGGCCGGCACCGGACAGGATATCGGCGGCCCGCTCGCGCATCAGCATGTCGTCACAACTGATGTAGGGTTCGCACTCGGCGCCGTTCAGAATCAGCTGCTCCAGTATCCGTTGCGGGCCTGGATTGAGTTTTACCGCCGCGGGGAAGGCAGCACCTCCCAGGCCAACTATGCCGGCCGCACGGACCCGATGACGGAGGGCGATCGCGTCAAGCGGCGCACTGTCCTGGTCCGTCAAACCATCGATCCATTGGTCCTCGCCGTCACTGCGCAGCACGACACTCGGGGCAGAGAGGCCCGAAGGGTGAGGTATCGGTCGCATCTCAATGGATTCCACCAGTCCGGATGTGGGTGCATGGAGCGAAGCACTGATATAGCCGTCCGCGGCGGCCAGGAGTTGCCCTTTCAGGACCCGGGTACCGACGCTCACACAGGGCTCGGCGGGTCGCCCGATATGTTGTTGCAAAGGCAGTATGAGCCGCTGCGGCAGCGGCGGTTCCGTGACCGGCAGGCCGGTCGACTCGGATTTGTGGCCGGACAGTTTCAGACCACCGTGGAATCGCCATAGGGGTGGGTCGCTGCGGCTCATGCCCTAGGCCGCATCCGAGACGATGGACGATCCGGTGCTCGGATAAGGCCACTGCCAGGTGTCCAGGCTTTGCTCGACTTCCACCATGTCGATGCAATCCACCGGGCAGGGCTCGATGCACAATTCGCAGCCCGTGCATTCCGACTCGATAACGGTGTGCATCTGCTTGGCCGCGCCGAGAATCGCGTCCACCGGGCAAGCCTGGATACAGAGAGTGCAACCAATGCAGGTCTTTTCGTCAATCAGGGCCACCAGCTTGGGTTTTTCCTCGCCGTGCTCCGGGTTCAGCGGTTTGGGGTCGCGACCCAGGAGGTCGGCCAGCGCCTGGATGGTTGCTTCGCCGCCGGGCGGGCATTGATTGATGTCGGCATCGCCGTTTGCCATGGCCTCCGCGTAGGGGTGGCATCCGGCGAATCCGCACTGGCCGCACTGGGTTTGAGGCAACAGGCTGTCGATCTGATCGACCACCGGATCGGAATCCACTCTGAAACGGGTCGCGGCATACCCCAACAGAAGACCGAACGCAGCCCCCAGCCCGCTGAACATCAGGATTGCGCTGAGCACCCCTCAGCCCCTGACCAGACCGGAAAAACCCATAAACGCCAGGGACATCAGCCCGGCGGTTACCAACGCGATGGCAGGTCCGCGGAAGGGCGTGGGAACGTCCGCCACCGCCACCCGTTCGCGGATTGCGGCGAACAGAACCAAAACCACTGAAAATCCGATGGCGGCCCCGAATCCGTACACCGCCGATTGAACGAAGCCATGGTGTTCCTGGGTGTTGAGCAAGGCCACTCCGAGAACGGCGCAGTTAGTGGTTATCAAGGGCAGAAATATGCCGAGTACGTTGTATAGGAGCGGGCTGGTCTTGTGCACCACCATCTCGGTGAACTGCACCACCACCGCGATGACCAGAATAAAGGTGATGGTTCGCAGATACTCAAGGCCCAGGGGCAGCAAAAGGTATTCGTTTGCCAGGTGGCTGCAAACCGAAGAGAGGGTGAGCACAAAGGTCGTCGCCAGTCCCATACCGGTTGCGGTCTCGAGTTTTCGCGACACGCCCATGAATGGGCACAGTCCCAGAAACTTCACCAGCACAAAATTGTTGACCAGTATCGTGCTGAGCAGAATCAGAATATATTCCTTCATGGCATCCACTGCTGCCCTGGATCGCGACCCCATCGTCTTGAGATCGCAGCGCGTATATTAGGATTCCCTGAAGCAACCCACAAGGGAGTCCAGGCAAAGCGTGGACGGTCGAGATCACTATCACGAAAGCGGCCTTCCCCGGCCTGTCAAAGGAATCGGGTCATGGTGCCCTTGGAGGCATGGGACTTGCTGCTGATGTACCGTTCTACAGCTGGTTCACCATCTGCGGACAGGTGACCGCGTTTGAGCCGGCGCGCAGAACTCTTGCTGGGGCACCAGTTTCCCTAGTGCCAGGTAAACGAGATTTCGGAGGCGGACTAAGACATGTGTGGAATCGTGGGAGCAGTCGCGGAGCGGAATGTCACGCCCATCCTGATGGAAGGCCTTAGACGGCTCGAGTATCGGGGCTATGACTCGGCGGGCGTTGCCCTGATCGATCAGAACGATCAGCTCCGGCGGGTGAGAGCCCTGGGCAAGGTGCACCTGCTGGAAGCGCGCCTGCAGGAGACGCCGGTCGAAGGTCGATTGGGCATCGCCCATACCCGTTGGGCGACCCACGGGGAGCCCAGCGAGATCAATGCCCATCCCCATGCCAGTAAGCGCGTAGCCATCGTCCACAATGGCATCATCGAGAACCACGTTGTCTTGCGCGACCGACTCAAGGCGTTGGGGTACCAGTTTGAGTCCGCTACCGATTCGGAAGTGGCGGCCCACCTGGTGGATCATTATTTGACCGAGTCCGGCGACTTGCTGACCGCGGTCCGTCAAACGGTCGCCGAGTTGACCGGCGCCTATGCGCTTGGGGTAATCAGCGCAGATGACCCGTCCCGTTTGGTGTGTGCCCGTAAGGGCAGTCCGCTGGTGATCGGAGTTGGGTTGGGCGAGCATTTTATCGCCTCGGACGTTTACGCCTTGTTGCCGGTCACCCAGCGTTTCCGTTATCTGGAAGAGGGGGACATCGCCGAGGTCCGTCGGGATGGCGTCACGGTTTTAGACCGAGACGGCAACGAGGTCGTCCGACCCATAGTGCAGTCCCAGCAGGGAGCCGCCGAGGCCGACAAAGGGCTTTATCGGCACTACATGCTCAAGGAAATCTTCGAGCAACCCAGGGCAGTGGCGCAGACCCTGGAGGGCCGCATCGCAGACGGCCGGGTGCTGGAAAACGGGTTTGGCCCCCGCGCCGCTGAGCTTTTGGACCAGACCCAGGTTGTACACATTGCGGCCTGCGGTACCAGTGCTCATGCTGGCCTTGTGGCCCGTTACTGGATCGAGTCCATGGGGATACCCTGCATGGTGGAGTTGGCCAGCGAATACCGTTATCGAGACGTGGTTGTGCCGCCGGGTACGCTGTTTGTCACAATTTCCCAGTCGGGTGAGACCGCCGACACCCTGGCCGCCTTGCGTAAGGCAAAATCTGAAAACAGATACCTGGCAGCGGTGGCTATTTGCAATGTGCCGGAAAGCTCTCTCGTGCGCGAGTCGGACTTAACTCTGCTGACCCGGGCTGGGCCGGAAATCGGCGTGGCCTCCACCAAGGCGTTCACCACCCAATTGGTCGCGTTGCAGTTACTGGCGCTGGCCATTGGCCGCCGGCACAAACTGACGCCGGAGACCGAGCGGCAGTGGGTAGAGGCACTGGCGGGTCTGCCGGGCAAGCTGGAACAGGTCCTGGAACTTGACCCGGTGGTACAAACGGCTGCCGAGCATTTCGCCGAACGCCACCATGCGCTGTTTCTGGGACGCGGTCAGGAGTATCCGGTGGCCATGGAAGGGGCGCTCAAACTCAAGGAGATTTCCTACATTCACGCCGAGGCCTACGCCGCTGGAGAGCTTAAGCACGGCCCGCTGGCCCTGGTCGATGCGGATATGCCGGTGGTATGCGTGCTGACCAACAACGCCATACTCGATAAAGTCCTGTCCAACCTGGAGGAAGTTCGTGCGCGCGGGGGTGAGCTGTTCCTGTTCGCCGACCAGGACACCGAGACCGGTTTCGACGAGCGCACCCACAAATTACCCATTGTCCCGGTGGCCGAATCAATTGCCCCAATGGTCTACACCGTGCCGCTACAATTGCTTTCTTATCACGTGGCGGTGCTCAAAGGCACGGACGTGGACCAACCCAGAAATCTGGCCAAATCGGTCACCGTCGAGTAGGCCATACGGCCGCACCCGCGGCGGACAGGCGAGTGGTTCGGTTGCCGCACGGCGGCATTCTCTTTATATTGCGCCGCCAGGCGATGACGGATGGGCATCCGGTTCGGTCGCCCGCCCATCGCGTTCGATCAGATTCCTGCAGGTGCGAGGTCTAAATGGCGTACAAGGGCATTATCCTGGCCGGCGGCTCGGGCACCCGGCTGCACCCGCTGACCCTGTCGGTCAGCAAGCAACTTATGCCCATTTACGACAAGCCGATGATCTACTACCCCCTGTCCACATTGATGTTGGCGGGAATACGTGAGGTCCTGCTGATCTGTACGCCGCGGGATCTTGAAGCGTTCAAGGCACTGCTGGGGGACGGCAGCCATTGGGGAATCAGCGTGGGCTACGCTGTGCAGCCCTCACCCGACGGTCTGGCCCAGGCCTTTTTGATTGGCGAAGACTTTATCGGTGGCGACCCGGTCAGCCTGATATTGGGCGACAACATCTACTATGGCCACGGACTTACCGAAACCCTGCAGTCCGCTGCGTCCCAGACCTCCGGCGCCACCATATTCGGATATTATGTGACCGACCCGGAGCGCTATGGCGTGGTCAGTTTCGACAACGACGGTTCGGTGGTCGACATCGAGGAAAAACCCGAGTCACCCAAGTCGCATTACGCTGTGACAGGTCTGTATTTTTACGATGGGCAGGTGGTTGATCTGGCCAAACAGGTGCGGCCGTCTCGACGCGGTGAGCTTGAGATCACCGATCTGAACAAGCTCTACATGAAACAGGGCACGCTGAGAGTGGAGGTAATGGGTCGTGGCCTGGCGTGGCTGGACACCGGCACCCATGACGCACTCCTCGACGCAGCCAATTTCGTCCAGATCGTGGAGGAACGCCAGGGTTTGAAGGTGGCCTGTCCTGAGGAAATCGCATACCGAATGGGGTTCATCGATGCCGGGCAACTGGAGCGGCTCGCCGCACCACTGGCCAAGAGCGGATACGGTCACTACTTGATCTCAGTTCTTCATCAGGAGCGTTCAAGATGAAGGTGATCGAGACCGACCTGCCCGGTGTGTTGATACTCGGGCCCAAGGTCTTTGGCGACCCCCGCGGCTTTTTTCTTGAGACCTATCGTGAGGACGTTTACCGGAGAGCTGGCATTGTCGGACCGTTCGTTCAGGACAATCAATCCCGTTCGGCCCGAGGCGTGTTGAGGGGTTTGCACTACCAGCTGGTTCAACCCCAGGGCAAGCTGGTGCGCGTATCCAGGGGTGAGGTGTTTGACGTGGCAGTCGATGTGCGCCGTGGCTCCCCCACCTTTGGAGCGCATGTCGGGGTTGTATTGAACGATCAGAACAATCGACAGCTTTATGTGCCTGCCGGTTTTGCTCACGGCTTTTGCGTGCTCTCTGACATTGCCGATTTTGTCTACAAGTGCACCGACTACTACCACCCGGATTCAGAGCATGGCATCGCGTGGAACGATCCTGATATAGGCATTCGGTGGCCGCTGGCGGAGGCCAATCTGTCCGGTAAGGACGGCGCCAATCCGCGTCTGGCAGATCAGCGCCCGGAGCGTCTGCCGGTATATGGAAATCGGAATGAGTAGAATCCTGGTGACCGGCTGCCGAGGCCAAGTGGGCACCGAGTTGATGCGACTGGGTGCGTGTGCCGGTCATCAAATGATCGGACACGACCTGGATACGGTCGATATTTGTTCCACCGAGCAAGTAGCCCGGATGCTGGACGATGAACGGCCAAACGTGCTGGTCAATGCGGCGGCCTTTACTGCCGTAGATCACGCAGAGGAGGCCCGACAAGAAGCCTTTGCCGCCAATCGTGACGGCCCTGCGAAACTGGCCGATGCCTGCGCCGCCCGCCAAATTCCGCTGCTCCATATCTCCACCGATTTCGTGTTCGATGGTCGAAAGGCGACGCCTTATTCCGAAGACGACCCGATGCAGCCGCTCAGCGTTTATGGCGAAAGCAAGGCACAGGGCGAGGCGGTGGTCCGGACGGCCTGCGCGCACCATGTGATTTTGCGCGTGGCCTGGGTTTTTGGCGCTCACGGTCACAACTTTGTGAAGACTATGCTGCGCCTGGCGCGAGAGCACCAGACCTTGCGCGTTGTTGCGGATCAGTTTGGGGGTCCCACGCCGGCGGACGATATCGCGTCAACGCTGTTGCGCATCGCGGAACAGGTTGAAATCAGGGGACAGGCCATGCCCTGGGGTACGTATCACTACTGCGGGAAACCGAGGACCAGCTGGCATGGTTTTACCGAGGCCATCGTTGCCGATGCTTCCGACCGCGGGCCGCTCCGGGTTGAGCGGGTGGAGGCCATTGGTACCGGCGACTATCCGCTACCGGCCAGCCGGCCGGCCAATTCGATGCTGGACTGCAGCCGGATTCAGCATGTCTTTGGCATTGAACAGCCGGACTGGCGCGCCGGCCTGCGTAGACTGCTGGATGCCCTGGAGGCGCCGGGGCGGGACTGATTTCGGCTGCCGGACGCGGTAAATAGAATCCAAGGAGTTGTGGACAGTGCCCCCCTATGTCCCTCGAACGGTTTTGGTCACCGGCGGCGCCGGCTTCATCGGCTGCAATTTTGTTCGCCATCTGCTGACCAGTGATCGCAATCTGCGCATCGTGAATCTTGACAAGCTGACCTATGCCGGTTCCCTCGACAATCTGGCATCACTGCATCATGCCGACAGGCATATTTTCGTCCAGGGCGATATCTGCGATCGGTCCCTGGTCGACCGCCTTCTGCGGGAGCACGATATCGACACCGTGGTGCATTTCGCTGCCGAGAGTCATGTCGACCGATCCATAACGGGGCCGGCTGCGTTTGTCGAGACCAACGTTTGCGGGACCTTCACACTTCTTGAGGCGACGCGCCAACTGTGGCTCGACCAGCGTGGTTGGGGGGCGGATGCATGCCGTTTTCACCATGTATCCACCGACGAGGTTTACGGAACCCTGGCGCCCACTGATCCAGCGTTCAGCGAGTTGACGCCTTATGCACCCAACTCGCCGTACTCGGCCTCCAAGGCCGCATCCGACCACCTGGTCCGGGCTTATTTCCACACCTATGCTTTGCCTGTGACCACCACCAATTGTTCCAACAACTATGGGGCTTATCAGCACCAGGAGAAGTTTATACCCACCATCATCCGGTCCTGTGCGCAAGGCCAAGCCATTCCAGTTTATGGCGACGGCAGTAACATCCGGGATTGGCTGTATGTTGACGACCACTGTTCCGGCGTCGAGCGGGTCATGCGTGCCGGTGAACTCGGTGAGGTCTACAATATTGGTGGCTGCAATGAATGGCGCAACATAGATATTGTGCGCCACATTTGCCGTCTGATGGATGAGCGCCTTCCTGCCGCCGCGCCCCATGAGAATTTGATCCGCTTTGTGACCGATCGCCCCGGCCATGATTGGCGCTACGCGATCGATGCAGGCAAGATGCGGGACCGCCTGGCCTGGACACCTTCAGTCAGTTTCGAGCAGGGCATTGCTCAAACATGCGACTGGTATCTGGCCAGGCTCTGACTCAGCTAGGGAGCCTCTGAATCTCTTCCGGACGAGGCAGATTGGAATGTGAAATGTGCAGACTCAAGGCGCATATCGCGGGTAATAGGTGTTCTATTGCCAAGATTAGCAACGCTGAAGCTTTGCATTTCAGCCCAAAGATACACGTTCACGAATAGAGGCTCCTTAGGCCAGCGTCATTTCCATGCCCCGCATACATTATCTGGAACTGCTGCTCTTCAAAACCTACGCCGACCTAAAGGCGGAGGCTTCCAGAACCTATCTGAGTTTTCTCTGGTGGGTGATCGAACCGGTTCTGTTCATGCTGGTGTTCTATGTGGTGTTCGATCTTTTATTCAAGCGAGGCGGGGGCGGCGACTTTATTCCTTTCCTGCTGTGCGGCCTGACCGTCTGGAAATGGTTCGACGGGACACTGCGCATGGGTATGAGCTGCCTCAGAACCAACGTTGCGCTGATGCGCCAGGTCTGGTTGCCTAAGATTCTGTTCCCCAGCACCATCATCCTGAATAACACCGCGAAGTTTGCCGTGGTTCAAATTCTGCTGTTAGGCTTTCTCTGGCTCTACGGATATCTGCCGACGCGCGTCTATTTGGCCTTGCCCGTACTGCTGCTGGTGCAGTTGCTCTTGATTATGGCCTGCACCTACTGGCTTGCGGCACTTGAGCCGTTCTTGCCGGACCTGCGGCTGATCGTCAACAACGGGTTGACGCTTATGCTTTTTTTGTCCGGGATTTTCTATTCGGCGGACCGGATCCCCGAGGCCTACAAACCCTACTACTTCCTCAATCCGATGGCGGCATTGATCGACGCTTACCGGGACGTGTTGTTGGATGGGGCCTGGCCGAACTGGACCCATGTGGGCTGGGTTGCCTTTGGGTCGATTGCCGGCATATACGGGGCCTACATTTTTTTCCGGCATTTTGATCGGATCTATCCAAAGATTCTGCTTTAGGAACCGGGTTTGGCGCATAACTGCATAATCAGATTGGAAGGCGTCGGCGTGGCTTTTCCACGCCAGGCTTCATTACGACGGGGTGAGCCATTCTGGGCGCTGGAGAATGTGTCATTCGATGTGCGGGAAGGTGAAACCTTGGGCGTAATCGGGCGCAATGGGGCTGGAAAGACCACCTTGCTCAAGGTGCTGGCCGGGATACTCAAGCCGGATCGGGGGATATTGATCAACACCGGCCATCGCGTCGCCATGCTGTCTTTGCAACTGGGATTTCTGCCCAACCTGGATGGTCGCGACAATGCCATGCTCAGCGGGATCCTGATGGGGCTGACCCGGGCTCAGGTTCGGGCCCGTTTTGATCGCATTATCGAATTCGCTGAATTGGGTGACTTCATTGACGAACCGGTCGCCACTTATTCTGCCGGGATGCGTGCCAGGTTGGGGTTTGCGGTTGCCTTGGAATGCAATCCCGATGTGGTTCTGATCGACGAGGTCCTGGGTGTCGGGGACGCGGATTTTCGCGCCAAATCCGCCGCCGCAATAGAGGGTCTGATTCGCTCCAACAAGACAGTGGTCCTGGTTTCACACAATGCCGACACAATTGAGAACTTGTGCGAGCGGGCGGTGTGGATCGAGCAACGTGTAACCCAGGCTCAGGGGGCGGTTGCTGAAGTGGCGGGCGCGTACCGGCTGTCGGCTGCATCGCCGCCCGGTGACGGCAGCGGGCCTGGGGCCCCACCCAAGGTCTAGATTCAGATGGCGAGTTCAAGCCCCAGCAAGCGCCTCATCGTTGTGCTTGGCATGCACCGCAGTGGCACCAGCGCGTTGACACGCTGGCTCGGGATGGCTGGGGTTGAGTTGGGCGACAAGCTGATGCGGCCTGAGTCGGATAATCCGACTGGGTTCTGGGAAGATCGACGCATTGTCGCGCTAAACGATCGTCTGCTGAGTGCTTTGGACCTGTCCTGGCACAGTGTTGCGCCGGTGGATCTCAGCGCGGTTGCGGCCCGAAAACTGAGCATGTTAAAAGCGCGTGCGCGTAAGCTGTTGCAGGCGTTGACCGTTCAAGCGCCTGTCACTGCATTCAAGGATCCGCGCACGGCGAGACTGTTGCCGTTCTGGCAGCCATTGATCGACGAGATGGGTCTGAGCGCAGAATATCTGGTGGTGGTAAGGCACCCGTTGAGCGTAATGGATTCTCTAAAGCAGCGTCACGGGTTCACCAGGGTCAAATCTGAGCTGCTGTGGTTGGGGCACGTCCTGCCAGTTCTGCCGCAGATTTGGGGATCCACTGCATTGGTAGTGGATTTCGATCGATGGGTTGATGATACCGCGGCACAGGCCGACCGGATACGGAGCGTGTTCAAGGTCCCGCCGCGGTCCGATCTGGACGCGGTTTTGGGTCTTTATCGCGATGATTTTTTGTCCGCCGGTCTGAGGCACAGCAAGTATCCGGATACCGTGAGTTGGGGGGGTGTCGCACTTGACCAATTGCTGCCCAGGGCTTGGCAGCTGATCAGCGACCTGGCCACCGATCGACGGAGCCTTGCTGATCCAGCATTTCGCGCGGATTGGCAGGTGCTCGAGTCCAGTTGGAACAAGGCAGCAGATGTCCTGACCGAGATTGCGTGTAAGGAACTGCAGGCGGATCGTTCGACCCAGGCGTTAGCCAAATCTCAAGGCGAGTTGGATCATGCGCGCCAGGATGCCGCCAAAATCCGCAAGCAATTGGGCGGTGAACTCGATAAGAGCCGAGACCACGCGGCAAACCTGAACGACCGGGTTCGAAAGACCGAGGCCGAACTCGGTCGCGTGCGGGATCAGTTGGCCGCCCGTTCGGTTCAGCTGGATCAGAGTCAGAACTGGTCGTTCATTGCCATGGAGGAGCTGCGCGGTCTCACTCGGACTATGGGACTGACGCAACAGCATGCCACCAATTTGGAGTCTCTGGTCGCGACCCTGCGGGCCGAGCTTGCGGACGCACGCGAACAGGAGGCCAGGCTGGGCGACGCGGTCGAGTCGCTGCGATCTGAACTGGAGGTTGCAGATCAACGCGCTGCAATCCTTAAGGCTCGCGCAAGCGAGTTTGAATCCAAGGCAAGCGAGTTCGAGCAGATCAACAGGGGGCTCAGCGCCGAGCTCGCGCACATCAAACAGTCGACTGCCTGGCGTGTGACCAGCCCGGCCCGCAATGCGGTTCAATGGTTGCGTGGCGGCGCTCGTACTTTTCGACGGCGAACGGTGACCGCGCGATGCATACCGTTGTTTGATGTGAAAGCACAGGGGAAGCTGTGGCAGGCCACCGGCGAGGATCCGCAGTTCCTGCTTGACATGCCAGTCGGTCGGATTGGGCATGGCTGGGTTTTGTTCGAGTGCAAGATGGACGTTCCGCGTGATATCCGCATGCGGCCGATGCTCTATCTGGACCTGGGCGAGGGGTTCAGTGAGAAGTCGGCCAAGCCGCTTCCAGAGCCCTCTGAAGGGCAGCTGTTGAGTGTTCTGGCGTTGCCGGCCGGAGTACAGCGCATTCGATTCGACCCGGTGGATGGCCGGCTTGATTTTGGTCTAGAGGCGGCCACTATCCGGGAAATCGGGCGTTTGGAGGCTGGGCTGAGAATGGCCAGGTTGATTTATCAAGCTGGGCTTAGGGCGGGCCTGGGTCCAAAAGACATGCTGAGGCGCCTGGTTCTGCACTGGCGGGGGGAGGGGCTGTCCGGGCTCATCCGCAGGTTGTCGGCAAGGTATGGAAACGGTGCTGTGGCACATGTGGGACCTGGTGTTGCCCAGATCGGCTACACGGATTGGACGATGCGCTACGAGCATCTCGGTGCCAATGATCTGGCAAAGATGCGGCAGGCGGTCGAAGAGCTTAGCTTGCGGCCCGTGATTTCCGTCGTCATGCCGGTGTTCAATACGCCCGCAGTGTTGTTACGTCGGGCCATTGATTCGGTGATCGGGCAGGTATACCCAAACTGGGAATTGTGTATCGCCGACGATGCCTCTAGCGAGCCGCAGATACGTACCATTCTTCTGGATTACGCGAAACGCGATGAAAGGATCAAAGTCGTCTTTCGCGAGCATAACGGTCACATCTCCGAGGCGACGAATTCCGCCCTGGAATTGGTGAGCGGTGAGTTTATTGCGTTGTTCGATCACGACGATGAATTGGCCCCTCATGCCCTCTATCTGGTGGCTGTAGAGGTCAATCTTCATCCCGATGTACAGATCATGTACAGCGACGAGGACAAAATCGACGAGCAGGGTCGACGATTTGACCCGCACTTCAAACCTGATTGGAATCCCGACCTGTTTTTTTCCCAGAACTACGTCTCCCACCTTGGGATCTATCGGACTGATCTGGTGCGGCGTCTCGGCGGCATGCGCCCGGGCCTGGAAGGCAGCCAGGACTATGATCTGTGTCTCAGGTGTGTGGCCCGGTGCGGGTCTGAACATATCCGACATATTCCCCACGTGCTGTATCACTGGCGGGCAACCCCGGGTTCCACTGCGCTTGACACGGAGGCGAAATCCTATCCCGAGCGTGCGGGGATACGGGCGTTGGAAGATCATCTGGCGACAATCAATGCCGAGGTGGCGGTAGAGCCGGGACAGGTACCTACGACCTACAGGCTTGTCTATCCGCTTCCCGATCCGTCGCCCCTGGTGTCATTGGTCATACCCACTCGCAATGGCCATCATGTGCTGCGCCAAGCTGTGTCCAGTATTATTGATAAGACCACCTATGGGCGTTATGAGATCCTGATAGTCGACAATCAATCCGATGATGCCGAAACCTTGGATTACCTGCACGGGCTGGCCCAGAGTCCGAATATCCGGATTCTGCATTACGAGCATCCCTTCAACTTTTCTGCAATCAACAACTTTGCCGTTCGGCACTGTAACGGCTCGGTGATCGGCCTGATCAACAACGATGTGGAAGTCATCGAGCCCGGTTGGTTGGATGAGATGGTTCGACACGCTTTACGCCCGGGGGTCGGCGCGGTTGGTGCCAAGCTGCTCTACGGCAACGGCCAGGTGCAACATGCGGGGATCGTGCTTGGCATCGGTGGCGTAGCTGGTCACGGCCACAAGCATTTTCCACGCATGGCCCACGGCTACTTTTCTCGGCTGGATCTTGTACACGACGTCGGTGGCGTGACCGCTGCCTGCATGGTGGTGCGCAAGTCCTTGTATGAGGCCGTCAACGGCTTGAACGAGGATGCCTTGACCGTGGCTTTCAATGATGTGGATTTTTGTCTCAAGCTGTTGGAAGCCGGCTATCGAAATGTTTGGACGCCTTATGCCCTGCTGTATCACCATGAGTCAGTCAGCCGGGGCCCCGAGGACACGCCCGCAAAGCAGACCCGATTCCGGGCCGAAGTCGAATGGATGCAAGCGCGCTGGGGAGCTCGTCTGCTGCATGATCCGGCCTACAGTCCCAACCTGACCCTGGAACGGGAAGATTTTTCCCTGGCTACGCCGCCACGGGTTGAATGCCCATGGCATTTGACACAGGGCAACGGAAAATCCATTTGATGCCTCTGAATGCACTCGGTGCAATAGTCTGTGGATTTCCACGGGGCGGCACGACGCTAGCGACCGAACTGCTCCGTCAGCATCCGGATCTTTCAGGCGGCTTCGAGGGTGGGTTCCTACTGGCAACGGAGCCGCGCGCGTTTCCGAATCTGGAGCCGTTCGGGGCGATGGCGCTCAAAGGCTGGCAACTCTCTGGCAAGCAGCTCGAATCGGTCTGCGATGTGGACACCTGGGCCGAGTTGTATCAGGGACTCAGACTCGCGTCACCACTGTTGCGCAAGGGTGAACGTCTGCCCCGGTGGGTGATCGACAAAACGCCACGCTACATGCCGGTACTTCCGGAGGTCATGGACAAAGCGCCGGGCGTGCCGATCGTGGTGATGGTTCGCGACCCCCGTGCGGTGCTTTGGTCCTGGGCAAAGCGGGCCAGCGAGCAATCGACCGAGACCTGGGTTCGAAACTCTTTGGAGAGTGCATGTGCTCGCTACTGCAGTTTCGGCCGTGGTTGGCGCAACGCAGTCCGGCGAAAGGGTGCTGAGTTGATCAGCATCGTTCATTACGAGCACCTGTGTGTGGACCCGTTCGATACCGCCCGCAGCCTGTTCGAGGCACTGTCGCTCGGGTTTGACCCGTCTTACCTGAGTTTTCGATCGCGCTGGCCGAATGTCTATGGGACGGCGGTTCAGCGGACTTTTGTCCGTGAGTATGAGGCGGGTTTCTCGTCCGAAACATGTCAGCGGATACTGGATCAGACCGCCGGGTTCCCGGAGTTCAGGTATCAGCCATGAACGCTCTGCGAAAGGCGTCGCACAGTGTGGCTCGGCTTTGTGCCGGTCGAATTCGATCTCGCCACTGGACTATTTGAAGAGCATGGACGACAAATCGATTTACTTTGTCCATCTTCCCAAGACTTCGGGTACATCGCTCAACGAGTTCATATCGAGTCACTATCAGGCAGGGGAGTGTGAGATCCATTTCGAGAACAGCCTCCGTTGGGGGGACGCTGCGATCCTGAAATCGCTGGTGAGCAAGAAATTTCTTTCCGGACATGTTCGCTATCCGGTATTCCGCAATCGAATGCCCAGTATGCCCCATGTGAAGTTTTCGATGCTGCGTGAGCCGGTGGGTCAGATCGCGTCGCATCTGGTGTGGGTGCGGGATCTGTGTGAGCCCATACGCAGGGCCGAGTTCGATCGGCATCCGGAGTACATTCAGCGCATTGCGATCCGACTTGCGGATATCGATTTCCGGCGTCCGGCGGAAATCGGTGATTTTTTCGCAACCATGTCCAAACACGAACGGGACCTGTTCGACAATTGCCAGACCCGCTACTTTCTCCCCAATCTGCCGTCCGAGCGCATCGTGGCCCGGTATCTGGCGCAAGCCCTGCGCAACCTCGATCAACTGGATGTGGTCGGGGTTACCGATCGCTATCAGCAGACGGTCGTGGTTTTGTGCCAGCATATGGGCTGGGCGGTTCCCGGTCGACCCGTCAAGCTCAACGTCACACGGTCGCGTCATAGTCTGGATTGGACAAATCCAAAGATTGTCGACGTGCTTTCGGAAGTAACCCGGTTCGATCAGGTCCTGTATGAGCATGCGCGGGACAGGTTGATGGATGATTTTTACCGTATCGTTCGGCAGATCGACCTGGAATCGGGCACGCCGGAGGCGTTGCTGCAACTGGATGCGATCGGTAAGCATGTTTCCGCCGGGGCGGTGGCCGGGCCCCTGCAGCACGTGGCCATGTCGCCGGCAGGGGCATCGCCAAGCCCCGGCACCCGGACCCGGAAGTAGGTCAATGAGCCAAAGTCCCACCATCTTCCTGCATGTACCCAAGACCGCTGGCACTACGCTGCGTGAGATCATCAATCGACAGTTTCGCCCAGACCTTGTTTACGCGGTCTACAACACCGATCCGGCTTTCCGCGGCTTGGATGACCTGAAACAACTGACACCGGAACAATGGGGCGGTCTGCGGGTGGTGCTCGGTCATCTGGACTATGGCGTGGCCGCCTGGGCCCCGCCTGAATCCCGCTTTGTTACTCTTTTGCGTGAACCGCAGGATCGCGTTATTTCGCTGTATCATCATCAGATGACCCTGTATCGCAGCCCGGAGCAACGTCTGACCATCCCCGACCACATCGTCGGCCGTAAGATGATTCAGTGCGACAATCATCAGACGCGGATACTCTCCGGCGAGAATCCCGACTTCGGTGAGTGTAGACAGAGCATGCTCGATCAGGCTATTGAAAACATGGAAACCCGGTTCGACGTGGTGGGTCTCACCGAACGCTTTGACGAGTCTCTGCTGCTGATGTGTGCGGCTTTCGAATGGGTGATTCCCTTCTACGCCGAGGAGAACGTATCCCTTGGTCGTCCACCGAGGGACCAACTGGACGGGGCCGATCTGGAAGTAATCGCCGAGTACAATCAGTTGGACACGCAGTTGTATCAGTACGCGGTGCAACGCCTAGACAGAGAGATTGGTGATCGTGGCGACGATTTTGCGGACGAATTGCAGCAGTTTACGGACAAAAACAGATCCTATGCGGCGCTGTTGCGCCCCAAGGTGTGCTGGTAGTCGAAAACCGCTGGATCCGGCTCTGCGGCCACCCCGATGAAATCACACGCGAGCCGGGCGACCCCGTCGCTCGAACAAGCTGCTCGTCCCGAGCAAGACCATGAAATCGAGGAACGGGCGTTCGGTGGTCAGGATTTTTTTAATGTGGAACGGATGGCGCCCCAGTGCCCCACTCTGTCGGATCAACACTTCGAATTCATGATCGCTGAACACGTTGCAATGGCAGTCGATGTAGGTCTCCTTCGCCTGTTCCATAAGCGCCAAGGCCTGCTCGGGTTCGAATGTTCGGCGAATTGAGCCGGTGGAGCAGGGGTTACGCCAGACGTCCGCGGCTTTGACCGGTTTGTGATAGAAACGACTGTCAAACACCGAGCGCAGCGCAGGGCGACTGCGTTTCAGTTCGTCGTTTTCGATCAATTCGCCCAGCGTTGTGGGCGGCCGATCTGCATCGAAGGTAAAACGCCGATCCGGGATGATCAGGAACAGGTGGCCAGAATCGGCCGTCAGCAGCGTGCTCAGTTCCCTGAGCCAACCGAGCATGTTTGGCACATGCTCGATTACATGGGACGCAACGACATAGTCGAATCGCTCCCGGACCCGTTCTCGGATGGACAGGTCGCCCAGCACGTAATCCAGAGCGACCACCTGCGCCGCATCCCGATTCGGATTTGCCGCACAGCGTTTGCGCAAGGTGTCTTCGTCGACAAAGTCCAGATACTTGACGTTTCCGAGATGACGAGGAACCAGTGGCTTGTCGAATGGCCCCAGTTCCAGCCCCTTCAATGCGCGCACATCGATGCTCTCGAACAGGGACCGTTGCAGCCGCGCCAGATCGGGCCGGTCATAGGTAGGTTGCATAGCCCGGTCGTTGGCCGTCTTCAATCGCATACTTTGCCATCCTCGTATTGACGTGTCTTCAGACGCAAGCCGCGGGGTCCACGCGTGCCGTGGCGTCATTGCGAATGTAGTGTGTGGCACGTGCACGACTTTCGCCGATCTTCCCGCGCGTGTCAGAATACAGGGCTTTTCGCACGACCACACGGGACCCAGAGTCCATCATGAGCCAATCCGTCGGTGTTGCGATCGTCACGTTCAACAGCGCCGACACCATCGGGCGCTGCATGCGGGCCTTGGCTGCGCAAAGCCGCCTGCCCAGGCGGATCGTGGTAGTGGATTCGGGCAGCCCACAGGGGCCGCCACAGATCGACGAGAGTTGGCCGCCCGGGGTAGAGATTGTGCCCTTGGCGGAAAACGTGGGCTTTGCCGCCGGAAATAATCGGGCGTTCGATCGGCTCCGGGATTGCGACTGGATTGCCCTGGTCAATCCCGATGCCTATCCGGAACCGGATTGGTTGGAGGCCCTGTTGCGCGTCGCTGTGGCGCGGTCGGAGTTTTCTTTTTTCGCCAGTCGATTGATTCTGGCCGACACGCCCGATCGCCTCGACGGAGTCGGTGACGCTTATCATACATCCGGTCTAATGTGGCGAACCGGGCACGGCTGCCCGGAAGCGGATGCGTTTGTCACGTCACGGGAAGTGTTCGCCCCTTGCGCGGCTGCGGCACTGTACCGCGCCGATCAGCTCAGGCAGATCGGCGGTTTTGACGAGCGCTATTTTTGCTATTCGGAGGATGTCGACCTGGGATTTCGCCTGCGCCTGATGGGCGCGCGCTGCCTCTATGTTGCGGATGCTCGGGTACACCACGTTGGATCGGCTTCCACCGGAGTTGGCAGCGACTTCAGCGTTTACTATGGGCACCGCAACCTGGTCTGGACGTTCTTCAAAAACATGCCGGGTGGCCTGCTGATGCTCTATCTGCTGCCCCATCTGTTGCTCAATCTGGGCACCATAGTTCGCTTCGCCCTGGCAGGTCGGCTCAGGGTGATCCTGCGGGCCAAACGGGACGCTGTGCTCGGCCTGCCGGCCATATTGAAGACGCGACGCGACCTCCAGGCATCGCGTGTCAGCAGTGGCCGGTCTTTGCTGGCCTGCATGGACCGCGGCTGGCCACGGAGAGGCCGCTGTCGATGACTCAGAAGCCCATCAGCGTAGTCATCGTAAACTACAATGCCGGTGCGTTTCTCACCGCGTCAGTGCGGGCGGTTCTGAGTTCCAGCGTGCCGGTCGAGGTGACCGTGGTGGACAATGCGTCGGTTGATCGCAGCCTCGCCATGCTGCGGGCTACGGTGGGTGACGATAGCCGGCTGAGGGTGCTGGAGAATCGTTCCAATGTGGGATTTGCAGCCGCCAATAATCGCGTGCTCCGTGCCGTCGGCGGGACCTATATTCTGCTGTTGAATCCCGATTGCGAGGTTCGGACGGACACCCTTGAGCGGGTCTGGCAGGCGATGGAGCGAGCACCGGAGGCGGGTATCGCCGGCTGTCTGGTCAGGGATCCCGATGGGGGTGAGCAGGTGGCGTGCCGCCGATCCATTCCCACGCCCTGGCGGTCCTTGACCCGGGTGCTGGGGCTGAATCGATTGTTTACTCGCGATCCCCGTTTTCAGAGTTTTGAGCAAAGCCACCAGCCGCTGCCCACCGAGCCGGTCTATCTTGAGGGCATTTCCGGTGCCTTTATGTTTGTCCGTCGCGCGGCCATGAATGACGTCGGGCTGCTGGATGAGGGTTACTTTCTGCACTGCGAGGACTTGGACTGGTTCATGCGATTTCGACACGCTGGCTGGCGCATCCTGTTTGTGCCCGATGCCGAGGTCGTGCATGCAAAAGGGGCCTGTAGCACCGGGTCGCCAGTGCGCGTGCTGTGGTACAAACATCGTGGTATGGCGCGGTTTTATGGCAAGTTTTTTCGCAACGCCTACCCGTTACCGATGCTCTGGTTGGTGAACTCGATGGTATGGTTAAGGTTCGCGGCGCTGGCGATCCTGGGCACCGTCAAACGATTCGCCACACGGCTGTTGCCTACCGGGGCAGATCGCCCGTGAGTGCGCCGGAAAAAAAAACGCCCCGATGCGCCATTGTCACCGGCGCCACCAGTCAGATCGGGGTGTTCCTCATCCCGCGCTTGCTGCAACTCGGATGGTGTGTGGATGCCATCAGCCGCAAGCCGCAGCCCACAACCGACATTGCGCAATTGCGATGGGCAGTTGGGAATCTTGGCACTGCCCGCCTGCCGCAGACGCGGGCGCCGGTCGATATGGTTTTTCACTTGGCCGCATTACCCTTGCTGCCGCGTCACCTGCCGGACCTGGCCGCCCGAGGAGCGGGTCGGGTGATCGCGATCAGCTCCACAAGTCGGTTGACCAAGGTCGATTCGCCGAGCCCGTATGAGCGGCAGGTGGCCGCGGGATTGGCCCGCGCCGAGCAGGAACTGGCTGAGACCTGTGATGCTATGGGTCTGGCCTGGACGGTGTTTCGACCCACCATGATTTACGGTGCCGGTCTGGATCAGAACGTTGCTGCCATCACCCGGTGGATACGCCGCTTTAGATTCTTTCCCATTGTCAATCATGGGCTTGGGCTGCGGCAACCGGTTCACGCCGATGATCTGGCTCAGGCCTGCATTGCCGCAGTCGATGCCGAACGCGCATTCGGCCGCGCGTTCGAACTCGGCGGTGGAGAGCAATTGAGTTATCGTGAGATGGTGCGCCGTGTATTCGAGAATCAGGGAATTCAGCCCCGATTTGCACCGGTTCCGGCTCAGGCATTGCGGGGGCTGATACGTTGCCTGAAATTGCTGCCCAGGTACCGTCATCTGACGCCTGCCATGGTTGATCGAATGGCCACCGATCTGTGCTTCGATATCACCCCGGCTGACCAGGCGTTTGGCTATCGACCCCGTGCATTCCTGACCGGCAGTCCTCAGCCATGACGGGGATACTGTGTAATTGACCGGGTCCATCACTGCGCCGGGCTGTTCGGCCCATTATACGGCTCCGGGTCGTTGCTGCTGGCCCGGTTCGGCCGTTAGGGACACACGCTTTACCCGCTGCTGGTGTTGCCAGGCCGGGGTTTTGGGATGGGATGGTTTGAATTCGATCTAGAACAAGGCGATGGCGTGCCGGTCATTGAGGCCAGTGACGCACCGCTTTGGGGGCTCACGTGATCCTTGGACTATCGTGGATCGTACTGACGGTTGTTTCGGCGCTTCTGACCGGATGGATGCGCCGGGTCGCGCTGGATCGGGAACTGTTGGATGTACCTGACCATCGCAGCTCCCACACCCGAGTGACACCCCGGGGCGGTGGCATGGCCATTGTGCTGTCTTTTTTGTCAGCAGTCCTGTTTATGGCTTTGTTTCGGCAAATCCCAGTGGATTGGGCGCTGGCGTTTTTGGTTGCCGGTGGGGCCGTCGCATGGGTTGGATTCCTGGACGATCATGGCCACGTGCCGGCCCGTACTCGCCTGATGGTACACACCGGTTCTGCGCTGTTTGCACTGGCCTGCCTGGGAGGGCCGCCTGCCGTGCAGTTTGGAAAACTGTTTTGGCCTGACGGGGGGTTGGCTTGGCTGCTGTGGCTCCCGTTCCTGATTTGGCTGGTCAATCTCTACAATTTCATGGACGGAATTGACGGGATCGCTGGTATCGAGGCCGTCACCGTGCTTATTGCTGCGACGGTTGTTGCCTCCAGCAACGCAAACCCGGACAGCATTTTGGTGATGCAGGCACTGTTGGCCTCGACCTTGGGCTTTCTGATTTGGAATTGGCCGCCGGCGCGCATCTTCATGGGGGATGCGGGGAGTGGTTTCATCGGCATGACGCTGGGTGTCATGGTTCTCGCCAGCGCCGGGCAGGCTGCCGTAAGTGTTTGGTCCTGGTTGATATTGTTAGGGGTTTTCCTTGTGGATGCGACGGTAACACTGCTGACGCGCATGCTTTTCGGCCAGCGCTGGTGGGAACCACATCGTTCCCACGCCTACCAGAATGCGTCGCGCCGATATGGCGGGCATGGTCCGGTGACTGTGGGGGTCGCGATTCTCAACCTCGCTTGGCTCATGCCCATGGCATGGTGGGCGGCGGTGCGGCCGGAAGCGGCGTGGTGGCTGACGGCGCTTGCCCTTGCTCCGCTGCTGTTCCTGGCCGTTTGGTTTGGTGCAGGGCGCCCTGAAGCCGTCCCCGGAGCGGACTGATATGCGCGGCTTAGGTGAAGTGCTGGTAGGTCTCCCACGTGGGATCAAACAGGCCCTTCTGATCGGCGTGGACGGCATCATCATCGTGTTCTGCATCTGGGCTGCCTTCGCGCTGCGCCTGGGCGAGCCGTGGCCGTATTTTCTCCGCAACGCGATATTGCTTGTGCCCCTCCTTATTGGGCTGACGCTGCCCGCATTTTATCTGCTCGGGTTTTACCGGTCGGTGATTCGCTATGTCAGTGGCCACGTGTTTTTCGATGCCGCAAAAGGCGTGGGCACCGGTGCGCTGCTGTCGCTGGCCATTTGGGAGCTTGCCCAGGGGCCAGTCGTGCCGCGCTCGGCCTGGCTTATTTACGCCCTGTTGGCGGTACTGCTGGTGGGCGCGTTCCGTCTGATGCTGCGAGGCTATGTATCGGTGCCCAGGGGCGCTTATGCGGCCGGCGAGCGGGTTGTGATTTACGGCGCTGGGGATGCCGGGGCGCAGTTGGCGGTGGCGCTTCAGCATAGCCGTGAGTACCAGCCGGTGGCGTTTCTGGACGATGCGCCTGACCTTAAAGGCACTGAAATACTGGGTCTCAAGGTGTATCCGTCGGCCCGATTGGCTGATCTGATCCCCAAACTCGAGGTGGCCACTGTCCTACTGGCGATGCCGTCACTGAGCAGAAAGCAGAGACGCGAGATTCTGGACGGCCTGGAAGCATCGCCTTTGCGGGTGTTGGCGATGCCCGCTCTTACAGAATTGGCCGCCGGGTTGCGGCGGGTTGATGAATTGCGCGACGTCGATGTCGAGGACGTGCTCGGACGCGACGCAGTGCAGGCCGACGAGACCCTGCTTGGCGCCACAGTGACCGGTAAGAGCGTGATGGTGACTGGAGCGGGTGGTTCCATCGGCGGTGAACTGTGCCGCCAGATTCTGCGCTTAAGGCCGAGACGCCTGGTCGCTTTGGAACTGTCGGAGTACCAGCTCTACCGCATAGAGCAAAAACTCCGTGTTCTGCTTGAGCATTCGGCGTTTCAGCTGGAACTGGTGCCGATTTTAGGCTCGGTCCAGGATCGCAACCGGCTCGGTTCGGCCATGGAGGCTTTCCAGGTGCAGACCGTATTTCATGCGGCGGCCTACAAGCATGTTCCGATTGTCGAGCACAATCCCATTGAAGGGGTGGTGAACAACGTC
>JAHEDQ010000032.1 GCA_024641125.1 Candidatus Competibacteraceae bacterium
TGCCATTATGATGGCCGAATAATTTGGAGTCTTATCCAAAGGGAGTTGTGTGGTCATGATGCTGATCCGCCCGGCCGTGCTCGACGACCTCGACGCCATTGAAACCCTGGCCGCCTCAGCTGGCCCCGGCATGACCAACCTGCCGGATCAGAGGGATCTGCTGCGGGACAAAATCGTGCAATCCATGGAGACCATTGCGGCCTCGGCCGAGGACTCCATGCAGGGGGGCTATCTTTTCGTTCAGCAGGATCTCGGAACCGGCCGTGTCGTCGGGTGCTGCGGTATTCTGCCTCGGGTGGGCATAAGCCGGCCGTTCTACTCCTTTCGGGTGATTCGCCTGACCCACTCCTCCCAGGAGTTGGACAGGTACGAGCCGGTGGAAGCGCTGCAGATGGTGGAGGAGTACCGGGGCAGTACCGAGATCGCCACCCTTTTCCTGTCACCGGATGCCCGTGTTGACGGCAACGGCAGGCATTTGTCCCGGTCCCGTTTTCTGTTTCTGGCCGAATTTCGCGAGCGCTTTGCCGATCGGGTGATGGCGGAAATGCGCGGCATGCAGGACGAGCTGGGACGCTCCTGTTTCTGGGACAACCTGGGGCGTCACTTTATCGACATGGATTTTTCCAGAGCGGACTACATGAGCTCGCTTGGGCAGTATCAGTTCATCGCCGATATGATGCCCAAGTTTCCCGTCTACCTGCGCCTGTTGCCGGTTGAGGTGCAGGCAGTGATCGGCAAACCTCATGCGGCGACCCAGCCGGCCTTGACCTTGTTGGAGCGCGAGGGGTTTCGGTTTGAAGGGTGCGTCGATGTTTTCGATGCGGGTCCGACGGTGCATTGTCCGCTTGAGCAGATCATGACCGTGCGTCACAGCGAGCGGTTGATCGTGGGGCATGTCCAGGATCGGCTCACCCTCGACAGTGGCGAACACATGGTGTGCAACACCGAGCTGGAAGATTTTCGCCTCATCCGCGGTTCCATCGCGCGCACCGAGCCGGGCATGGCCGATCTCGACCGGCCGAGCGCAGAAGCTCTGGGGGTGACCGTGGGCGACCGCGTGCGTGTGGTGGAATTCTGACCGGTCCGATCGGCCGCAAGGCCGATGTCGTGACGCGGATGTGGTGGATTTGAGCATGACTGAACCCGATTACACGCCCTGGGTGGAGCGGATTGATGCCTTGGCCGCGACGGCGGAGCGTGAATTGATTCGCCTGGCCGAGATCAATTCCGGCAGCAACAATCTACCGGGTTTGCGCGCGCTAGCGGATGTGCTGGCCCAGCAGTTCGCGCCTTTGGGCGGAACCCTGACCCGTTCCGAGTTGGGCTGCACTCGACGGATCAACGATGCGGGCGAAGAGGAACCCTGGGAGCACGGCCCGATGCTCAGTATTCGAAAATGGCCGGGGGCGCCGCTACAGGTTTTGTTGGTCGGGCATATGGACACGGTTTTCCCGGTCGATCATCCGTTTCAGTCGGTGCGCGCATTGCCGCAGGGCCGATTGCACGGCCCCGGCGTGGCGGATCTCAAGGGCGGCCTGATGGTGATGTTGAACGCTCTGTCGGTTTTGGAAGGCTCGCCTTGGGCGGGACGTCTGGGGTGGGAGGTTTTGCTCAACCCGGATGAGGAGATCGGGTCTCCTGGATCCGCCCCATTTCTTGCCGCTGCCGCGGGGCGCAACCATCTCGGGCTGGTGTTTGAACCGTCGATGCCCGATGGAACGCTGGCCGGGGTGCGCAAGGGCAGCGGAAACTTCGTCGTAGTGTTCCGCGGTCGTGCGGCCCATGCGGGACGCGAACATCATCTCGGCCGTAACGCGATTCGAGCCATGGCGGATTTCACCAGCAGCCTCGACGACCTCAACGGGCAGCGCCCGGGGGTGACGGTCAACCCCGGATTCGTGTCGGGCGGTGGCCCGGTCAATGTGGTGCCGGACAGGGCTTTGCTGCGCTTCAACGTGCGCATCGATCAAGTTGAGCATGAGGACTGGGTGCTCGGGGAACTGAAACGGCTGTCTTCAGACATCACCGGGCGTGACGGATTTGAGGTTGAGCTTCACGGTGGCTTTGGACGCAAACCCAAACCCATGACAACCGACACCCGGCGGCTGTTCGAGTTGGTGGCGGATACCGGAAAGCGGCTTGGAATGGACCTGGCGTGGGCCTCCACCGGGGGTTGCTGCGATGGCAACAATCTGGCTGCCGCGGGGCTTCCGAATGTGGACACACTGGGTGTGGTCGGTGGCAACATTCACAGTGATCGTGAGTACATGGAGCTGGAAAGCCTGATCAGCCGCGGACGGCTCAGTGCTTTGCTGCTTATGCGTCTGGCGTCGGACCAGACGGCCTGGCCCGGCATGCCGGGCAACTCAGCACAGGGGCGTGGAAATGGCCGGTGAACTCTACCTTGGCGGGCGCTGGTGCAGGGGGGGCGGCGCCCGGTTCGAGTCCTTGAATCCGGCAAGCGGTGAGCTTCTCTGGCAGGGGAACGGTGCCGATGCGGGCGACGTGGAAAGCGCCGTGGCGGCCGCCCGGGCGGCCTTTCCGGACTGGGCGGAGCTCGGTTTCGATGCGCGCCTGGACCAGGTGCGCCGGTTCGGCGCCGCTCTTGACGGGGTCCGCGACGAGCTGACCGACATCATCGGGCGCGAAACCGGTAAGCCGCGTTGGGAAGCAGCTACCGAGGTCGGCTCCATGATCGCCAAGATCGACATCTCCGCCCGGGCATACACCGAGCGCACCGGTCACCGTTCGGTTCAGATGGCGGATGCGACCAGCGTGGTCAGCCACCGTCCGCACGGTGTGCTGGCCGTGTTCGGCCCATACAATTTCCCCGGCCATTTGCCCAACGGTCATATCGTGCCGGCTCTGCTGGCGGGCAATACGGTGGTGTTCAAACCCAGCGAACAGACCCCGTGGTGCGCAGAACGCACGGTCGAGTTGTGGGCGCAAAGCGGTCTGTCCGCCGGTGTGCTCAACCTGGTGCAGGGTGCACGGGCCTGCGGTGAGGCCCTGGCTTCGTCCGCCGGGATAGACGGTCTGCTGTTCACCGGCAGCGATCGCACCGGGCAGCTGTTGCACCGACAATTTGCAGGTCAGCCGGAGAAAATTCTGGCGCTCGAGATGGGGGGTAACAATCCCTTGGTGGTGGCCTCTGTGCCGGATCTGGATGCCGTGGTTTACATGATCATCCAATCGGCCTACATCAGTGCAGGGCAACGCTGCACCTGTGCGCGTCGTGTTTATCTGCCGCAGGGTGAACAGGGAGATCGACTGCTGGCTCGCCTCACCAGTGCGGTCGCCGGGCTGCAAGTGGGTGCCTGGGATGCCCCGGACGCACCCTTTATGGGACCGGTCATCAGCGAATCCGCGGCCCAGGACCTGCTTGAGGCGCAGAACCGTCTGCTGGCCGAGGGCGCAGATCCCCTGGTGGCGCTTCGACACTTGAAGTCGGGTACCGGATTGCTCAGTCCAGGCCTGCTGGAGGTGTCCGGCGTGGTGGATTTGCCGGATCAGGAATACTTCGGTCCCCTGCTGCAGGTCATGCGCTATGACGGTTTGGATCAGGCCATCGCCCTGGCCAACCAAACCCGATTCGGTTTGTCCGCCGGCATGATCGGCGGTGATCGAAAGATGTTCGAGTACTTCCGCAATCGGGTCCGGGCCGGCATCGTGAACTGGAACCGTCCGCTTACCGGCGCCAGCAGCGGTGCGCCCTTTGGCGGGGTCGGCGTCAGCGGCAATCACCGTCCGAGCGCGGCCTACGCGGCCGACTACTGCGCTTACCCGGTGGCCTCTCTGGAAGCAGAGGCACCGCTGCTGCCGGCCAGTTTGAGCCCGGGCGTCACTCTGTGAGTGCGGTCGAGGTCAATTTCGACGGCCTGGTGGGCCCCACCCACAACTACGCGGGGCTGTCCTACGGCAACCAGGCGTCGCAACAGAATCGGGCCAATCCCGCGAATCCCAGGGCCGCGGCGCTCCAGGGTCTGGAGAAAATGCGGGTCCTGTCAGACCTGGGTGTGCCCCAGGCGGTGTTGCCGCCCCAGGAGCGCCCTGCGCTGGCGACCCTCCGACGCTTGGGCTTTTCCGGGAGCGATGCCCGGATCATCGCGGCGGCCTATCAGCAGGCGCCCAGGGTGTTTGCGGCCTGCTGTTCCGCCTCGGCCATGTGGACAGCCAATGCCGCCACCGTGTCACCCAGCGCGGATTCGACAGATGGGCGGGTGCATTTCACGCCGGCCAATCTGGTCAACAAATTTCACCGCTCCCTGGAACCCGAGACCACGTCGGCGATTCTGGAAGCGGTATTCGCCGACCCGGAAATATTTGCCCACCATCCCCCCTTGCCAGCCAACAATGCCTTTGGCGATGAAGGCGCGGCCAATCACACCCGCCTGTGCGGCGCCTATGGTGATCCCGGCGTCGAGCTGTTTGTTTACGGCAAGCGCGCGTTTGATGACGGCACCGTATCGCCCCGACGGTATCCGGCGCGGCAAACCCGTGAAGCCTCCGAGGCGATTGCCCGGTTGCACGGGCTCAGCCCCGATCGCACGGTGTTCGTGCAGCAGCATCCGGACGCCATAGACGCGGGTGTGTTCCACAACGACGTGGTTGCGGTGGGCAATACCAATCTTTTGTTTTATCACGGCCAGGCATTTCACGATGAGAGCCGGCTGCTGCAAGACCTCGAGCGGGCGCTGGCGCCCACGCCCCTCGAGACGGTCCGCATCGATCCGGAACAGGTCAGTCTCGACGATGCGGTCAGCAGTTATCTGTTCAACAGCCAGCTGGTCGACCTGGGGACAGAGGGTACTGCGCTGATCGTGCCGGGGGAGTGTGAAGCCGTACCCGCGGTCCTGGATTGCCTGGACTGGCTTCGCAGTGGGGAGAACGCGATCCGCCGGGTTGAGGTGTTGGATCTGCGCGAGAGTATGCAAAATGGCGGTGGGCCTGCCTGTCTCCGGTTGCGGGTGGTACTCTCGCCGCACGAATTGAGCGCGATGGCGCCGGGGGTACGGTTCGACCCCGGGCTGCATGACAGGTTGAAGGACTGGGTCCAGCGGCACTACCGGGATCGAGTGACCGAGGCTGACCTGTGCGATCCGGCATTGCTGATGGAAAGCCGAACCGCTCTGGATGAACTGAGCCGCATCCTGGGCCTAGGCGCAATTTATCCGTTTCAGAGGGAGGGATGAACCATGGCGAGTAAGCTGCATGTGACCCGGGACGACTTCGATCATTTGATGGTGCCCACCTACGCGCCGTCGTCGGTAATTCCGGTTCGGGGTGAGGGGTCGCGCCTGTGGGATCAGAACGGGCGGGAATTCATCGATTTTGCCGGTGGCATTGCCGTGACCTGTCTCGGTCATGCCCATCCCGCACTTGTGGCTGCCCTCAACGAGCAGGCCGGGCGTTTGTGGCACCTGAGCAATGTCATGACCAATGAGCCCGCGCTGCGCCTGGCAGAGAAGCTTTGCCAGGCGACCTTTGCCGAGCGGGTCATGTTCTGCAATTCCGGCGCGGAGGCCAACGAAGCGGCCCTGAAACTCGCCCGCCGCTATGCCTGGGATCATTTCGGTGAGGACAAGCGGGAGATCATTTCTTTCTACAATTCGTTCCACGGCCGCACCCTGTTCACCGTCACCGTGGGTGGTCAGCCCAAGTACACCGAGGGCTTCGATCCTCTGCCGGGGGGTATTACCCATTTACCCTATGACCATCTCAACGCCCTCGAGGCGCAGATCTCGGACCACACCTGTGCAGTGATCATGGAGCCGATTCAGGGCGAGGGCGGGATCAACAGCCCCAGCCCCGAGTTTGTTCGCGGGGTTCGGGCGCTCTGCGATGAGCACCAGGCTTTGCTCATTTACGACGAGGTGCAGACCGGAGTCGGCCGCACCGGCAGCCTGTACGCCTACATGCAGCAGAATGTCGTACCCGATATCCTCAGCACCGCCAAGGGTCTCGGTGGGGGCTTCCCCATCGGCGCCATGCTGACCACCGAGAAGATCGCCGCCAGCTTCGGCGTTGGAACCCACGGCAGTACCTATGGCGGCAATCCCCTCGCCTGCGCCGTTGCCGACGCGGTGCTCGATATCGTCAACCAGCCAGCGCTGCTGGATGGCGTCAAGATCCGGCATCAGCACTTCAAACGTCGGCTGGAACAGATGGGCGAGCGCTACGGCATGTTCCAGGAGATCCGGGGGCAGGGTCTGCTGATCGGATGTGCCATGAGTCCGGATCGGCCCGGCCAGGCCAGAGACTTGATGAATGCGGCGCGGGAGCAGGGGGTATTGGTGCTGGTGGCTGGACCTGATGTGATCCGCCTTGCACCCTCTTTGATCATTGACGAGGGTTTGATCGACCAGGGCCTGGACCGGTTCGAGACGGCGGTCGCGGCCATGGCGGAAGCTTCGGCTGAGGCTTGATGAGCCATGCGCTACGGTGTTGAAGCGACTACCAAACAGCATGCGTCGGCCATCACGGAGCTCGGCCGGCGTTTCGGTAAGCGTCTGTGCCTTGCCGCCGCGCTGCGGGCTCAGCACGGCCACGACGAAGGGCACCTCCCCGGCACACCGCCTGAAGCGGTGTTTTACCCCGAGTCCACAGACGAAGTGGTGGAAGCCGTGGGAATCTGCGCGGCCCATGGGATGCCGATCATTCCATTTGGCACCGGCACCTCCCTGGAGGGCCATGTTGCCGCCCTCAGCGGTGGCTTGAGCCTGGATTTTGGCCGCATGAATCGGGTGCTGCAGGTCAACGCCGAAGACCTGGACGTGCGGGTGGAGCCCGGTGTGACCCGAAAGCAGTTGAACCAACACCTGCGGGATCTCGGCCTGTTCTTTCCGGTGGATCCGGGTGCCGATGCCTCTCTGGGCGGCATGGCCGCCACCCGGGCCTCCGGCACCAATGCGGTGCGATACGGCACCATGCGCGAAAATGTGCTTTCGCTGGAGGCGGTCATGGCCGACGGGCGGCGAGTCCGCACCGCGCGACGCGCGCGCAAGTCCTCCGCCGGTTATGACCTCACCCATCTACTGGTGGGTTCCGAGGGTACCTTGGGCGTGATTACGGAACTGACGCTGCGTCTATATGGCATGCCCGAGGCCATGTCATCCGCGGTTTGTTCTTTTCCCACCCTGGACGGCGCGGTCGATGCGGTCATTCAGACCATTCAACTGGGCGTGCCATTGGCCCGTATCGAGCTGCTGGACGAAGTGCAGGTGGATGCGGTCAATCGCTATTCGCATCTTGAGCTGACGCTTGCACCAACGCTTTTTCTGGAGTTTCACGGCACCGAGGCGGCGGTGCGTGAACAGGCTCAGACCGTGGGCGAGATCGCCGCTGACTTCGGTGGCGGGGACTTCAAGTGGACCACTGTGCAGGAAGAACGCACGCGTTTGTGGCAGGCGCGTCACGACGCGGCCTATGCCTGCAAGGCTTTGCGGCCGGGTTCCGACATGTGGCCCACCGACGTCTGTGTGCCCATCTCTCGTTTGGCGGAGTGTATCCGACAAACCCGGACCGACCTGGACCAATCAGGGCTGATCGGCCCCATAGTCGGCCATGTGGGGGACGGCAATTTTCACGTGGTGTTGGTGGTGGACAGTTCGGATACCGCGGAGGTCGACCGCGCACGGGCGTTTAACGAACGGCTTGTGCACCGAGCCCTGAGCATGGATGGAACCTGCACCGGGGAGCACGGCATAGGCTACGGCAAACTGGATTTCCTGGTGGCGGAGCATGGCGAGGGCGTATCGCTAATGCGCGACATCAAGCGGGCCCTTGATCCGAACAACATCATGAATCCAGGCAAAGTGCTGCGCGTCTAGGCGCCCCACAAGCTCGGTACTGCAAGCCTGTGACTCGTAGCATGAGAATTTCTCATTCTAATCGCTATTTTTCCTCACTTGCGGGATGGTCAGCCCCTCTCTATAGTGCGCTGCACAATAAGGGTTTGCTTAATTGGTGAGATCGTCTTTTTAACCGCTGCGATATAGCAGATCGACCCAGCCAAACCGGTTGAGACGGAAACGACGATGGGCCGTTTACCACACCAATTTCAGCGCCACCTGTTGGTTTAGTTTTTTTAACGTGCAACACACAAAGGATCGGGTCATGCATAGTTTGCGGCAACACCGAGGGCACAACACCGAACTTGCTCGTGTCGGTGTGCCCGCACTGCAGGAAATCGTGGATACGGCGATTGAGACGCGCGACGCTGGGAAGCGGGGCTTCTTCGCCCAGCTGCGGCAGCGCTTTCAGGATTGGCGGGCCTATCGGCTTTCGGTCAATGAATTGTCCTTCCTAGATGACCGGATTTTGAATGACATCGGCATTCAACGCCCCGAGATCCGTATGGTCTCCCGGCAGCTGGTGGCCAAACGACGCGGGCAGGGCTTCCGGCAGATGTAACGGAAGGCTCCCAACCACACCGCGAGCGCCATGGGCTCACTGCGCTTCCTGTCGAAGCACGGTGAGCCCATTTGTCGTTCCAGGCCCGTGTTATTGTGCGCGGTCTGTAACGAGTTTAACGCCCGGGCTTGAAGCCGATGAGTGATGATCAGGTTCAGGTGATCGATGCCCGTTTGCTGAGCAAGCACTATGGGCGCTACACCGCGGTGGACGCCGTGGACGTGAAGATCCGGCGCGGTGAATTCTGGGGCCTGCTCGGCCCCAACGGAGCCGGTAAGACGACCTTTCTACGCATGATCACGGGCGCCATCGCGCCCAGTTCCGGCAGTTTGAGGGTGTTGGAGTACCCGGTTCCGGCGCAGGCACGTCCAATGCGGCGTCGAATCGGTGTCGTGCCCCAACTCGACAATCTCGACCCGGATTTTTCCGTCATCGAGAATCTCAGGACCTATGCCGGTTATTTTGGCCTTTCGGGTCCCGATCTCGATACCCATATCGAAGGTCTGCTTGAATTTGCCGCTTTGGAATCCAAGCGTGACGCCCGTATCAGTGCGCTTTCCGGTGGCATGCAGCGGCGTCTGTCTCTGGTGCGCGCCTTGGTCAATCAACCCGACCTGTTGATTCTCGACGAGCCCACCACCGGCCTCGATCCTCAGGCGAGGCAGCTCATGTGGCAACGTCTGCGCGAGTTGAAATCCAAAGGCATCACCGTAGTACTGACCACCCATTACATGGAGGAGGCTCAGCGGCTCTGCGATCGCATCACCATCATGGACCACGGCCGCCTACTGGACAGTGCTTCACCCAGCGAGTTGATAAAACGGCACATCGAGCCCCACGTGGTCGAGGTTTATGGCGACGACGCCGAAGCATGGCACCTCGGTGTTGGTGCTGGTCTGGCGGACCGCAGTGAACAGGTCGGGGAGACCTGGCTCTACTACGCACTGGACGAAGAACCGCTGGTGGATGCGCTCAAGGCCAGCCACGGCATCAGCTATTTGCACCGTCCTGCGAACCTGGAGGACGTGTTCGTCAAGCTCACCGGACGCGAGCTGCGGGAGGCCTAGCCGGTGGCCGTCACATGGGTACAGTTGCTCGATAGCCTGCGCGGTGGACGCTGGCGTGCCGTGTGGTGGCGCAACTTCCGCGTCTGGCAGCGGTTGGCTGGCCCCGCCATCCTGGGCAATTTCGGCGAGCCCCTGCTTTATCTGTTGGCCCTGGGCTATGGATTGGGCAGCTTCGTTGGGGACATGCAGGGCATGCGCTACATCGTGTTCCTCGCTTCCGGCATCGTAGTCTCCAGCGCCATGACCACGGCCAGTTTCGAGGGCATGTACTCGGCCTATACCCGGATGGAGGTTCAGCGCACCTGGGAGTCGATTCTGACCACGCCCCTCAGCGTCGCCGATGTGGTGTTCGGTGAAGCGGTGTGGGGGGCCACCAAAAGTGTTTTCAGCGGCGTGGCGATCCTCTTGGTGGCCACGGTTCTGGGCGCCGTGGGTGATGCACGGGCCATACTGGTCTTGCCCCTGGTCCTGCTGACCGGTTTGTGTTTTGCCTCCATGTCCCTGGTGGTCACGGCGGTTTCCCGCAGCTACGATTTCTTTCTCTACTACACCACCCTGGTCATAACGCCGATGTTGCTGATAGGGGGCGTGTTTTTTCCGCTTGACCGGATGCCCCAGGCGATTCAGATCGCAGCTCAGGGGCTGCCGCTGACCCACGCCGTGGCCCTGATCCGACCTTTGGTGATCGGCACGATACCCCACCATGTGGCGCTGCATCTACTGGTGTTGGGTTTGTATACTCTGGTGCCATTGATGCTTGCCGTGCGCCTCGTAAACCGACGCATGGGCGGGTAGGGCTGGACCGGGGTATTCATGGACTGTGACCTTGCAATCGTGGGTGCCGGGCCGGCTGGGCTGGTGGCGGCGCGAACGGCCACGGAGTTGGGGTTGAGCCACTGTGTATTCGAGGCAAAGCATCGCATCGGCGGCCGTGCCTACACCGAGCACGAGCGCTTTGGTGTGCCGGTGGACCACGGCTGTCACTGGCTGGAGGGTGCCGAGGTCAATCCGTTTCGCGCCTATGCGGACAGGCACGGTATTGCCTACCAGCGCTCGCACCGCAACGAGCATCTGTTCGGCTCCGGGGCATGGTGTCCGGCCGAGGACGCGGCGGCGTTCTCCGATTACGCCGATCAGGTCTGGGCGGCCGGACGCGAGGCGGCCGCTGCCGGAAACGATGTGGCTTTGGCCCAGGTGGCACCGCCCAGTTCGCGCTGGGCCGGACTGTTTGGCGGTTGGTGTGCCGCCCTGACTGGGTTCGAGCCAGAGCGGGTTTCCACCGTGGATCTGGCACGCTACGACGAGCGCTGGGGCGCATGGCCGGTCATCGATGGTTATGGCGCCCTGGTCGCCCGCTACGGGGCTAAAGTGCAAGTGCAAACCGACTGTCCGGTGCGTCGGATCGACTGGGCAGGTGGGGGGGTGGTGCTGGACACCGGTAACGGTTCGATCAAGGCCAAGTGTGCGTTGATCACCGTGTCCACCGGCGTGCTCGCCGCCGACCGGATCCGATTCGAGCCGCAGCTGCCGGCCTGGAAGCGGGATGCCATTGGCGGCATTCCCATGGGTCCGGCCGCTAAGGTCATGGTGGGTGTGCGCGCCGGTTTTATCGATCTGCTGGACAGCCAGTACGTGCGGTTCGACAACGGCACCTCTCGAACGGCGGGATATCAGGTACGTCCGTACGGTCGCGAGTTGGTGATTGCCAATCTCGCCGGCAGTTTTGCGGCGGAACTGGAATCCCAGGGCCGTGATGCCATGATCGAGTTTGTGCTGTCACAGATGGACGAGATGTTTGGCAGTGATCTGAGACACGCCGTAACCGGGGCGGATGCCACGGCGTGGTGTGGCGATCCTCATGTCTTGGGTGGCTACTCCATTGCAAGTCCGGGTTACGCAGATTGTCGTCGATTACTCGGTAAACCGGTTGGGGGACGCCTGTTCTTTGCCGGCGAGGCGGTCAGCCTGCGTGCCTTCGGATCGGCCCATGGCGCTTATGAGTCTGCCCGAAACGCGGTGCATACCATCCAGGGTTGCCTCGGCCCGGGGGAGCCGCCGGCATAGTGTTGCGCGCAGGGTTGCGGCCCGGCTGTGATATGGTCGCGAAACCGGCCCTGCCGGCAACCACGAGGCAAGCCTGCAGTCCCGGAAACACCGATACGCCATGTCCAGATCATCCAACAAGATTCCACCATTGAGCCCCCTACAACGTCGTTTTGTCGCCACCTTTCCGGCAGTGACGGCTGAGCTTGGGCAGGCAGCTCCGGGCGGCGAGACGAGCCCGGACGGTTCGGAACTCTGGGGATTGGCACATCAACTGATGCTGTCGGGCGACCATTTCGGTTTACCCGAGATCACCCGGGCCGCCCGGGGCTTGGAAAAGGCTTTGCGTGCCCGTTCTAACAGGCCCGCTGCAGACGCTGCGATCCCATGCGCGGATTTGAATGCTCCGATCGCGGCCGTGATCGAACAGCTGGGTTGCCTGTCCGCCACCGCCACATCGGGTGACGCGGTCCAACCGGTCGAACCTGGGATGCCTGCGGCCCAGGATCCCCGGCTGATTTATGCGCTGACCGATGATGACGCGGCGCTTGGGCATCTGACTCGGCACTTGGAGGCGCATCAATGCTGTCTGGTCTGTTATTCCGGTTTGGCCTTGCTGCAGATTGGGATCGCAACAAAAACGCCGGCGGCCCTGCTGATTCACCACAGTCACCGGGACAGTGGGCGATCCCTGGCCGAGCTTCGGTCATTTGTCGGTCCGAGGGCGCCCATTGCGTATCTGGGGGGTGCGGGCCCTGGTGCGAATCAGCTTGCCGTGCGACGGGCCGGGGCCAGCACCTGCCTCCCGGAGGATGTTTCGGGCGCGGCGCTGCTGGCATGGCTGAGCACCCATGCCGGGCTCGGACTTGCTGACCCCGGTCGTGTGTTACTGGCCTGCGATTGCCCGCGCCGTGCCCGAACCATCGCCCGTGCCGTGGCTTCGGTGGCATTGAGCGTGTGCTCTGAATCCGGGCTGGAACGTGTGTTGGACCAGGTGACCACTGGCCGCCACCATTTGTTGTTAATGGATATGCGTGCGGCAGGGTCCGCGCAGCTTGATGTCGGCGCGATGGTCCGGCAAACGCCGACCGGTGCGTTGATGCCGATCGTCTACCTGGGCAGTGAGCCATCACCGGATCGGCGTGCTTACAGTGCAGGCATGGGTCCCGATGACCATCTACCGGCCGATGTTGACCCGGGGGCATTGGCCCATCTCGTGCGGGCCAGGGTCGATGGGGCGCGTCAGCTGGCAGGTGCGATTGCCGTCGATCCGGTGACCGGCCTCGCCAATCGGTCCGCCTTCGAACAACAGTTCGAACAGCTTGTGGGGGTAATGGTCCGCAACCGGGCCGTGTTGTCAGTGGTGATGGTGGAAGTGGATGGTTTTCGGCGCTTCCGTGATCGTCATGGCGTTCAGGCCGGAGATCGTTTGATGCGCGATCTGGCCGACGAGATCAGGCGGCGCTTTCGCTACAGCGACCTGGTCAGCCGTTACGGCCAAGCGCGGTTTGTTCTGGCCCTGCCGGATAGCGGTCTGTTCGCGACCTTGATGTCGATCGAGAAATTGAAACGGCAGTTGGCGGGTCCAAATCGCGATTCGGCAAGCCGCGCACACCCCGGGTCGGCCCACATAGGGGCCAATTGCGGCGCCACGGCGCCGGATTCCGGCACAGGCGCCCCATGCATCACCTTGAGCGGTGGTGTATCGACCTGCCGTTTCAGTGCCGGCGGCAGGGAGACGCCTCTGCGCGCCGGGCAGCTCATCGAATCGGCTGGACATGCGCTGCAGATCGCCCTCGAGGCTGGCGGCAATTGCGTTCGGACCGGCGATCGGCGCGCGGCTTGAGCGACACTGTGTTGGATCGGGTGAGAGCTTCCCCATTGATCGATTTGCTCGGCGCACGGCGTGGCGTGGTGTGTTTCGTCGGCGCCGGGGGCAAGAAGTCTACCCTTTATCACCTGGCCGGCGCACATCCTGGCCGGGTCGCCGTGACCAGCACGGTGCATATCCCGTACTTTCCCGCCGGTCGGGGATGGCACGAGCTGATTGAACGGGATGAGCACCTGTATGCCGCCTTGTCCTCGGTGGCGCGGAGTGAGCGGCGTGTCGCATTTGCCACTCCCTCCGACAAACAGGGACGGTGGGCCGGCGTGTCCCCCGGTTTGCTGGAGCGGGTGGCCCGCGATCTGGCTTTCGATGCCATCCTGGTAAAGGCCGATGGCGCCCGTGCGCGCCTGCTCAAAGCACCATTGCCCGGCGAACCGGCGTTGCCACCGGTCACCAGCAGCGTGGTGCTGCTGGCTTCCGCGGCAGCCGTGGGCATGCCGTCCACCGAGGCCTATGTGCACCGGCCCGGCCGCCTGTCCAGGCTGGTGGGAATCAATACGGGTGGGTTGATCGAACCCCGGCATCTGGTCGCGCTGATTGCCAGTCAATGTCGTGGCTTTTCGGCCGTGCCCGGGCGGCGATTGACGCCGGTGATCAACATGGTGGATGACCTCAAGCGCGAGCGCATGGCGAGAGCCGTTGCCGAGCAGGTTCTGTCGGAGGTGAGCGGGCTGGAGCGGGTGGTCCTGACCAGTATGATGCGGAGCCAGCCACTGGTTGCGGTGGTCGAGCGCTGAGTCGGGCGGGTGGGAACCTTGGCGGATTGTGGCCCTCGAATCCGCGTGGTCCAAGTTCCGGGCCGCCATCGAGGAGCAAACCGTGAGTGAGATTCCGAGCTACAACACCTGGCGCTGGGCTGGATTTCCTCGCGTGGTCGCCCTGCTGCTGTTGAGCGTATGGGTGATGCCGGTGCTGGCGGCCACCGAACACAGTGACGCCTGCGCCCGGGTTGGAAACTGGATTCTGCCCGGTAGCGGTCGGGTGGTCGCTGCGAGTGCGGTTCTGACAGCCATGACCGAGGCCCGGGTGGTGCTCCTCGGCGAGTCCCACACCTCAGCGGAGCACCACCGGTGGCAGCTCCACACCCTGGCCGCCCTGCACACGTTGCGGCCGGGTATGGTGATCGCGTTCGAAATGTTTCCGCGTCGGGTCCAACCGGTGCTTGACCAATGGGTGGCCGGCACATTGGAGCCGGAGGCGTTTCTCGAGTCCGTCGAGTGGTCGCAGGTTTGGGGTTACGACGCAGAGTTCTACCTGCCGCTGTTCCATTTTGCCCGCCAGCACCAGGTTCCCATGGTCGCCATGAACGTGGAACGTGGTCTGATCTCGGACGTATCCACGAAAGGGTGGGCTGACGTTCCTGAATCGGAACGGGAAGGGGTTTCCACCCCGGCCGAGGCCGAGCGCGGCTACAGGGCCGGCCTGGCTCAGCTCTACCGACGCAAGCAGATTTTTGGCCAGGACCTGGCGGCCCACGGTGCTGCCGATACAGAACCGGAGACACCGGACGCCGCCCTGGAGGCGGTGGCCAACGATGTGGGTTTTCAGCGTTTCGTTCAAGCTCAGATCACCTGGGATCGGGCTATGGCGGAGGCCATGGCCGCCGCGCTGGGCGACGATGACGGTCTGTTGGTTGTGGGTGTCGTGGGACGCGGGCATGTGGAGTACGGGTATGGCATCCCCCACCAGCTGCGCGATCTGGGTGTGAATCGCATTGTCACAGCGCTTCCCATCGAAGCGGGGGAGTCCTGTCGCTCCCTGGACTCCGGTATCGGACGCTACGCGTATACCGTGGCGGATTGGCGGCCCAGACCCCAGCCCCGGCCCCTGCTCGGCGTGATGGTCCAGGATGGTGAGGGTGGCGCCCAGGTGCAAAGTGTCAACGACGGCAGTGTGGCGGCTGAGGCTGGGCTCCAGGTTGGGGATGTCGTAATCGAAGCGGCCGGTTTTCCGACCCCTGGCTCGACCGAGCTGATCGAGATCATTCGCCGTCAGGCGCCCGGAACCTGGCTGCCTTTGACCGTTAGGCGCGATGGCAAGACTGAGCAGCAAGTCGCGCGTTTTCCTACCCGTTTCGATGCGCCGTAAGCCCAGGTCCGCCGGCCCGGCTGCCGCCGGCCTCGTCTTGCTGCTGTTGTGCGGCGCCCGGGCCTGGGCGGAGCCGCCGGAGCTGGAGATTGTGCTGTCCCCAGCCTCAAGTGCGCTGACCGGGACGCTGCGGGTCGAGCATCTGCAAAACAACGGCGCGCTGGAGTTTGATCTGCTGCCCGGGCTCCAGCTGGATTCCGTCACCGTCGCGGGCAAAACGGCCACCGTTACCGCCCGTGGGAATCGTTGGCGGGTGCCGCTGCCGGATGCGGAACCTTCCGGGATGCTTGAGCTCCGCTGGTCCGGCCGGCTTCCGGATCAGCCCCAGGAGGCCGCTGGCCCGCGCTCGGACGAGCCATTTTTGGGCGAGGACGGCGGATATCTTCCTGCGGGAACCGGCTGGATGCCGCGCCTTGCCGCCGACTGGCGCGGTTATCGGCTGAACGTTGTCGTCGATCGGCGGCATCGGCTGGCGGCCACAGGGCGGCTGGTGGAGGAGGCAGTGGACGGGGACATCTACAGCGCCCTGGTGCTAGGTGAGGGCGTGTCCGAACCGCCTTCTCTGTTTTCGGGCCCGTATCGCATCACCGAGAAGCTTTCCGGCGGCATCCGCATTCGCACCTATTTCCATGCCGAGCTTGACGATCTGGCGGAAGCGTATCTCGGCGCGGCCGCTGAATATCTCCAACGATACAGCGACGACATCGGACCCTACCCGTTCAGCGACTTCCATATTATCTCGGCGGTGACGCCTGTGGGTTTGGGTTTTCCCAATCTTGCCTATGTCAGTCGTCGAATTTTGCCCCTGCCGTATATGCGCGGACGTTCACTGGCCCACGAGGTTTTACATAACTGGTGGGGTAACGGCGTGTATACGGACTATGGCTCGGGAAACTGGGCGGAGGGTTTGACCACCTACCTGGCCGACTATGCGTTGGCTGAAGATCAGGGGCCGGCCGCCGCCCGCGACATGCGCTTGTCCTGGCTGAGGGACTACGCCGCGCTGCCGCCGGAGCGGGATTACCCGCTGAGTCACTTCCGGGCCAAGACCCATGATGCAAGCCAGGTCATCGGCTACAACAAAGCGGCGTTCGTGTTTCACATGCTGCGACAGGAGATCGGAGACGCTGCGTTCAGTCGGGGACTGCGGGGTTTCTGGTCCCGGCATCGGTTCGAGGCGGCCTCTTGGGCCGATCTGGAGACGGCCTTCTCAGCGGCGTCCGGGCGGGATCTCGACGGCTTTTTCCGGCAATGGGTGGGCCGGAAGGGCGCACCGGAGATTCACCTGCGGAATGTCGAGTCGACGACGCTGGGGCAAGGTGTCCGGATCGGGTTTGACCTGACCGGCAACAGCGTACCGTTTGACCTCAACCTGCCGGTGACACTGATGTTCGACGATCGGGTCGAGGACCGCAGGCTGCGGGCCGACCGCCCCGACCAGCGTTTCGAACTGGACACGAGCGAATCACCTCGGGCCTTGTCAGTCGATCCGGACTACCAGGTATTTCGTCGTCTGCTGCCCGGTGAGGCGGCGCCTATTCTGCGCGATGTGACACTGGCGGTGAACCCGGCGCTGATTCTGCTGGGCGATTCGGATTTCCAGAACAGTGCGCGCGCATTGGCCGATCGCTTGTTGGATTCGTCGGCGCTGCTGACCGAGCCCGAGACGCTCAACGAAACGACCGGGGCGGCGCTGATCGTGGGCCCACGGGCAAGCCTATCCGAGTTGCTCAGCATTACCGGTGCCTCCCTGCCACAGGCTCTGGCTGGCACCGAGGGCAGCGCGAGGGTATGGACCCATTCCAGCGAGTACGGCGCTACGCTGTTGCTCATTGAAGCGGAGGACTCGGCCGCACTGCAGTCGTTGCTGCGCCCCCTGCCACACTATGGGCGGCAAAGCTGGCTGGTGTTTGAGGCCGGCCGCGCTCTGACACGGGGCGTCTGGCCGAGTCAGGGCAGTCCCCTGACCGTGCGATTTCAACGGTCTGCGGCGCACTAAGCCAATCGGTTCCGGCTCGGCGCGGATGTGTCAGCATCGACTAGTGGATGCCAATCGCGTCTCCTGCTGCCTCGCGTTGCAGGAATGCAGTTGCGCGGCCTCGTTGCGCAAGTCTTCCACGTGCGGCGCCGCGCCTGCGGGGCCCTCCGCCATAAACACACTCAAACACCATCCCGCGGCTTGATCCCGGCCGCTTGCGCCGACCTGCTCCGGGCAAGGCTGACCGCTGCGATGATTCACGATTGATACCTCGTACCTGTATGCCTTTATAGATTAAGAATGCCGAGGCCAGGTGCATCCTTTTTTAACCGGCGGTCGCGTCTCAATTCAGAGCACCGCGCGATCCTCCCCCCGTACCCTGCCTTCGAAGTTGTACACACCGGACATATGGAAAAACGCCCGCTACGCGGCTATACCTCAATGACGAGCGGCCAAATGCACGGCGCCATGCGCGCCATTCCGCGTGCAGGCGTCGTTGATACATGGATTTGTGTGAATCGGATGGATGCCCCCTACCAAAAGGTGAAACTTGCCCCGGAGTCCCTGGCCGGGATCGACGCGTTTCGTGATCTTGCACTGAATGCACGGGCCGAAATTCTCGACCTGTGCGAGGGGCGGCTGTACGAGAAGAATCACGAGATTCTTCGCTACGGCGAGACCCGACAGGACGTGTTCTTCATCATCAGCGGCCATGTGAGCGCGACCATGTACACGCCTTCGGGCAGGCAGATCACTTTTCAGGTTCTGGGCCCCGGCAGCATGTTTGGAGAGTTGGCGGCGATCGACGAGACTGCTCGTGTGGCAAGTGTGGTTGCCATCGACGACGTCTTTCTGGCCCGGATATCAGGACCCCAGTTCATGGAGGTATTGACCCGCAACCCGTCCCTGGCACGCGCTACACTGGCCCGCTTGGCCGGGTTGATTCGATTTCTCTGCAATCGGGTCTATGAACTGCACGCACTTCCCGTGCGCCAAAGGGTTCAGTGCGAGATTCTTCGTCTGGTGGTGACGGAAGGTCGACCGGACACGCCCAACACTGCTGTGGTCACATCCCCGCCAACCCACGAGGACATTGCCAGTCGCGTTGGCACCCAGCGCGAGACCGTCAGTCGTGAAATGGCCCACCTCAGCCGTATGGGCATAGTTGAAAAACGCGCGAGGGAACTCAGGATCGTCGATCTGGATGCGCTGCGCGCGATCGTCGACGGCGCGGAGACACAGGAAACGAGTTGAATCACGCCTGCCGCCGACGCCCCCGATACGGAGCAATCGGCCAGCCGGGCGGGTCGCGCAGAGTATCCGCCCCGCCCGGTTCCGAGTACATGTCGACGTGTGCCTGGGCATGTTGAACGAACGCCATAACCCCGCACCGTAACTGGCTGAAGGCGGCATCAGGCTCTGTTACCTGGGTCCGCACAAGCCCAAGTGTTTCGAGGACCTGGAACAATGCTGGGGCCTCCCTGGGCAAAAGGGTACGGCGAATGATGACAAACCCAGTGGAGTCGGCCCACTGTACCGCTTGGGGCAGTTGCGTGCCGCCGACGTGTCTGCTCCCCCGGCCGGTTCTCACGGTGCAAATTTACGTTTTGGTAACTCGGGAGTATTGGGCTCGCGGAATGGCCCGGTAGCGTCTATTCTGTGCGCGAGCCGCAAATCCTGTGCCGTCGGCCAGAGGTTGGACGCGGTTAATGACGTCCTGTTCCAACGGACGAACACTGGAGGATTTACATGCGATTCATGACGGGGCTTTTCATGCTGGCCTTGGCGTTTGCCGCCAGCGTTTCCTATGCGCAGGATGGCGTCACTGCCGCCGACGAACAGGCCGCTCGCGCCACTTTGCAGAAGTTCATCGACAAAGACAGCGGCGTCCAGGCTTTTATCGATGAATCCGTCGGCTACGCCGTGTTCCCCAGCGTGGGTAAGGCGGGCTTCATTATCGGTGGCGCCCACGGCAAGGGCGTGGTGTTCGAGGACGGAATTGTCATCGGAGCGGCCTCGATCACCGAGGCCAAGCTTGGCCTGGTGGCCGGTCTTGAAAGCTTCAGCCAGCTGGTGGTGTTCCAGACCGATGACGCCCTGAAAAAGCTGAAGGAGGGCAAGTTCGACATGGGCGCACAGGCAAGCGCCGTTGCGGCCAAGGCCGGCGCCGCCGCCACCACAAGCTTCAGCAATGGCGTTGCCGTGTTTATTACCGATCAGGGCGGACTGATGGGTGATGCTTCGGTGGGTGCGCAGAAGTTCTCGTTCACGCCAAACCCCATGTAGCACGCGGAGCATGTCGCGCGGCGACCCATGGATGGCCACACGCCGCGTCCTCCGCAGTTCAGCGCACCCATACGCCCTCCGGTCCCGGGGAAACCTCGATGAGCATCTGACGGTTCGTACGATCCGCCGATCCGACAAGGGCGAGACCGATGTCCGACACGATCGCGCTTTCCCTCCGGGCCATGAAGCGGCGGCCATGGCGGAGGAGGGCGCTGAACTTTTGGCGGCGCTGCATTCTATGGTGAACGGCAAGGGCCTGAATCGAGCCTGCTTTCTGCGCCCCGGCGCAGCCGTATACCTGCCCTGCGAGCCTGAAATGGGTGAGCGGGGGGGTGTATGCCGATACCGGGATCTTCGATCATACCGAGGGCTTGGGGCCCCTGCTGCATGTGTCCGACATTCCGGTCGGGCGCGTGCGTGCGTTGCGCCACGACTGGGGCGCGGAGGTTTGGCCGGGTTACTTGATGCATCAGGATCTCGGGCTGCTCCGGGAAGGGGTTTTTCATTGATCGGCAGCGTGCCGCCAGCGAGTTTGAAAGGGGCGGCGGCATGATGCGGCGTTGTCCGAATTCTGCGCCGCCGGCACACTCCGAGCGGGGCGCCGGGCTTCGCAGTACACTGCACCCTGAACGTCCGGGAGCATAGCGAAATGCCGACTCGAATCTATCTGGTACGACATGGCGCAACTGAATTGACCGCGGAAGACCGTTTCGCCGGTTCCACCGACGTGCCCTTATCCGAAGAAGGCCGGGCCCAAGTGCAGGCGCTGGCCGAACGATTGCGTGGCGACACCCTGGACGCGGTTCATGTGAGCCCCATGGGACGGACCGTGGAAACCGCCCGAATCATTGCCGCTGACCGCGGGCTGGAGCCGCAGCCCGAGCCAGGTCTGCGTGAGATCGATTACGGGCACTGGGAGGGGCGCTCTCGATCCGAGGTGGAGACCGAATTTGCCGACGAGTATCAAACATGGCAGGAGGATCCTCTGACCATTGCACCCGATGGCGGGGAGTCGGGCATTCAGGTTTTGGCCCGTGCGCTCCCGGTAATGCGGCGCATCGTGCAGAATCACAGCCGACGTTCGGTGCTGGTGGTCTCGCACAAGGGCACCAATCGGCTGCTGGTCAGTAGTTTGCTGGGTTTTGATGCCCGGGGTTACCGGGATCGACTCGATCAGAGCCCCGCTGCTTTGACCATCCTCGATTTTGCCTCCGAGGTGCGTGCCCGTTTGAGGTTGTTCAACGATATCTCCCACTACGAAGGCCTGCCCGCGCGGAAATATGAGCAGCGTCTGTCCAGTTGGTGGCCGCCAAAAGAGTGAGTGCGCCGGTGGTCTGTACGCCCGTGGTTTAGTTCAGGTCAACCGAGGTTCAGGGTGCGACGGGCCGCCTCCATCAACGCCTGGTTGCTGGTGATCACCGGTTTTCCCAGCCTGTGCTCCAGTCCGTCGATCACCCCCGCGGAGTCGGTGATGCGCTGAGCGAACGCGCCATCGAACTCCGGACCGTGGGCCAGAGTGGCGGATGTGCATCCGTACAGGATCAGGTCCGGCCGGATCGCCACCAGGGATGCAATGACCTGATCCAGCGAGGCGAGGGCGAACGCCCGCATTTGCCGACAGTCCGGGACTTCATCCAAAGCATAGCCGCCGGCCCGGGCGAAGTGCAGCGATACGCCCGGCGGCCGCAGCAGGGTCAGGTCCGGCTCCAGATTGGTGTTGGTCACCGGCACCACGACGCCGATTCGTGCGCGCCCGCGGGAGGGGCTACAGCCTTCTGGCACGTTCGCGTTTGACTCATCGAACGGCTTCATCGTCCGGTCATCCAGTGTTTCAGTGAATGTATCACGCGCTCGATTTGCGCCTCCGTGCCCAGCGTAATGCGCAGGCAGTTCGGCAATCCGTATCCGTTCATGCCCCGCACCGTGATGCGATCGCGGCGAAGATGGGTATCCGTCGCGGCGGCATCCGCGCCCGAATCCAGCGCAAGCAGGACGAAGTTACCCTGACTTCTGCAGGGGTTTAACCCCTGGGCGCGCAACGATCGAGTGAACTCGTCCCGAATTGCCAGCGTGCGCGACCGCACCCTACGGATATGCGCCTGGTCGGCGATGGCCGCGGCGGCGGCGGCCGCCTGGCCGGGTCCGGTGATGCCGTTTGGTTGCTGCACCACCCGCAGCAAATCGGCGATCTGTTGCGGGCAGTAGCCCCACCCGATCCTCAATCCGGCCAGACCGTAGATCTTGGAGAAGGTGCGCAGCACCACCGTGTCGCCCGATTCCGTCAATTCGAAACAGCGGGTGTAGCGCCGCGGCTCAACGAACTCCGCGCAGGCCTCGTCGATGACCAGCACAATCGCGTCCGGCAGCGTCCGGCGAAGGTCGATCAGGGCGGACTTCGGGATCAGGCTGCCCGTGGGATTGCCCGGGTTGGCGACGAACACTATGCGTGTGGTTTCATCCACCGATGCCGCCATCGCCGTTGTATCAACCGTCATCGAGGGCGCTGGCGCTTGCACCACCCGGGCGCCGGTGAGCTCCGATGCGGTTCGAAAGTACATGTAGCCGTACTGGCTGGTGACGGCGCTGGCGCCGGGCTCGAGATATGCCGTCTCGTCAACAGCGAAATCAGCTCCGTTGCCCCCTGTGCGCAGACTATGCGCTGAGGGTCGCGCGTCGGGCGCTTTCGATCACATGCTCGGCCAGCGGGTCCAGGGAAGCCAGATCATACTTGTCCATCATCGCCACCAGGCGTCTGGCGCCGACTTCACAGCAGGCGATCAAGGCGCAGAGATCCCCCTCGTTCTCGGTCGGATGACGGGAATTGGCGCGGACGATGTCGATCAAAAGCGTGTTGACCTCGCCCTGGTCCACCAGTCGACACACCGGTATGCGCACGCCTTCGTCAAACACATCGCTGCCGTCCGGGCCCATGCATTTTCCCCCCACATCGACCAGATGCGAGGTGCATGAGGTGAAGCCGTCCAGTCGGCCCGCCCAGAATACCGGTTGCACCAGCATAAAATCGTTGAGATGTCCGGCCGCGAGCCAGGGGTCGTCGGTGACCTATATGTCACCGGGCTTCATGCTCGATTTTGACAATGCAGCAACGAACTTCTCCACCCCCGATGCCATGGTATTGATGTGCCCCGGGGTGCCCGTCACTGCTTGGGCAAGCATACGCCCGTGCTGACCAAATATGCCGGCCGAGATGTCGCCGCACTCACGCACGATCGGGCAGAAAGCGCTGCGGATCAGGGCCTGGGCCTGTTCCTCGACCACCGCCAGCAGCCGATTCCACATCAATTGACGGTCGAGCGTGCCGTCGCGGATCGGGGCATCCGCCAAGCGCACGTCTTTCGCCTCGCGGGTCAGCACAAGATTGTGATCCGAATCCACACGCATCGCGAAGCCGGGGTCCACAAGTGTCGATGTCTGTCCCTCGACAATCAGCGCGGGATCCTCTATCAGATCACCGGGTCTCAACTTTGCCCGCTGATACACTGGTGTTTCCGGACAGCCCTGCTGCCCCCCGAAATGAATTGACCGGGTGCCGATGGGGTTGGGCCGATCGTTGCCGGTGGCCGCTTGAACGGCCGGGTCAGGGTCAGTCCCGCATTCGATCCGCACAGCCCAGTTCATGATCTCGATCTGCATTCCCGGGACCGTGCGCTTGAACTGAGCCCGGTAGGCCTGATCGTAGGCCCTGGCCAGGGCCGGTAGATCGTCGGGCTGCAGCGGGCGAACGGGCAGTTCTACCTCGATTTCATGACCCTGTCCCGCATAGCGCATGTATGCCGTTCGGGTTTGAACGACTGGTGCGTTGTCCGGGTTGGCAACACGCTGAGCCTCGCTTGTCATACCGTCCAGTTGACGGTTGGCGCCGGCGAAGTCGAATTGGGTCAGGGTCGTATGGAAGCTGGGTACGATTTCATAGGAGACCGGGGCGTAGAGAAACCCCATCGCCGATCCGACGCCGGGATCCGCAGGGATGATGATGCGCGAGACCCCCATTTTCTCTGCCACCCGAGTGGCGTGCAGCGGTCCATTGCCGCCAAAGGCGATCAGGGTCCTGTCGGTCAGAGCAGCGCCGCGTTCGGCGGCGTGAACCCGACCTGCGTTTGCCACGTTCTCGTTCACCATCTGTGAGGTGCCGTGGGCGGCCGCCAGTGGGTCCAGGCCCAGATGCCGGCACAGGGCGTCGGTGACAGCGGCGTGCGCTGCGTTCTCGTCGATACGCAACTCACCTTCGGCGAAACTCGACGCGTCGATGTCGCCCAGCACGATATCGGTGAACGTGCCACCGATATCGACCGCGAGGCGATGTTGCGTCATGTCCCACCCTGATGATTCGATACGACGGGCCTGCACCGCAGGCAAATGCACCGCGGATTCAGGTTTGCGGGTGTCGTTGAAAATCAGGGAACGAGGGCGAATCGGGGGTGACGTCGACCCCGGCGATTGTCCATCACCGCAAATCTGGCGTGGGTCGTGGGTTCAATCATGGGCGTCTCTGTGGTTCCTCCAACCCCAGTTGCCGCAATAATCCAATGGCGATCAAGAGGCCTCTTCAGCCTCATCGATGACCTCGCCAAGCGGCCCGAACGTTTCGCGATGGATCTGCTCTGGCGGAACACCCCGTGCCCCCAGTCCATTCTGTATTGCCGCCATGAACGGAACCGGGCCGCACAGGTAGAAGTCGGCGTCCAGAGTGGGCAGGATGGCCGCCAGCAGGCTCATGTCGATGTGCCCGACGTGATCATAATCCTGTCCGCTCCGGTCTTCGGGGCGTGGTTTGCTGTAAACCATATAGGCATGCACACGAGGGTTTCCCTCGGCCGCCAGGCGAACCTCCGCTGCCAGTGGATGGTGTGCGCCGTCGCGGGCGCCGTGGACAAACCACACGGCCCGTTTCTCTTCGGGTCGCGCAAGCGCGCCCAGCATGCTGGTCATCGGCGTCAGGCCGACACCGGCGCTGAGCAGGACCACCGCACGTGTGCCGGGTTTCAGTACAAACTCCCCGGCCGGTGGATGCGCATTCAGAATGTCGCCTTCCTGCAGGACATCGTGCAGAAAGCGCGATACCTGTCCCTTGTCTTGGCGTTTTATGGTCAGTCGGTAGACCTTGGGGTCCGGGGCAGCGGACAGGGAGTAGGTGCGGTTAAGGCGCTGGTCCATACCGGGGATGCTGACCTGGATGGGCAGGTGCTGGCCCGGCTCGAAATCAGGCAGATCTCCGCCGTCCCGTGCCTTCAGAAACAAAGACACCACGTCTGCGCTTTCGCGCAGTTTTTGCGTGACGCGTAAGGATCGCGCTGCCGGACCGTTGCTGGCCCAACGGATCGGCAGGGCGTTGCGCAGTTCCACCGCGTCTTCGATGCTGATTTCCACCAGTCTGCGCGCGCCCGGCATTTCCGCCACGGCCGGGGAGTCCCAGTCGATCCGGGCGCGGCCGGTGATTTGCAGCAGATGCCCTTGTGTGAAGTCCACGAACAACAGACCGACCCGAGGATCCAGCACCAGATTGCCGATGGTGTTGAAGTGGTTGTTGCCCGCATAGTCGGGAAATACCAGAGTGCGTTGATCTTTCGCCGTCACAAAGCCGGGATCGCCGCCCCGGTGTGAGGCGTCCATGCCAAAAAAGGCTTCGCCACCCTCGTCCCGGTGTCCGCTGGCGATAAAGAACGTGTCGGCTTTTTCGATCCACTCCATCAGTTCCCTGGACAGACGATCCAGGCGGCGGGCCTCGGGCTGAGCACCGTCCCGGGCCAGCACCCAGTCCCGGGGATGGATATATTGCGGGCAGTTGCCAAAGCTCTGATCTACAGAAACCAGCAGGCCCTGTTCGTCGAAGCCTCCGATGCGGCCGTTCACTCGGTTCCTGCGCCGGGTGGCAAACTCGATCCCCAGCAGGCCCAGATCGGCGCCTTCCGCCAGACTGTCCTCGAGGGCGTCCCCGGCGGTCAGGCCCGCGTGTATCCGAACATGTTGCGGGTCCGGCGTCGAGACAAACCCGACCTCACCCGCAAGCAGGGTGGCCCAGGGGCGCCCTGCTGCGTCTCTTGCCGCCGCCACCATGAACGGCAGGCTGGCGTAAAAGCTTCGATGTTGATCCGGCATGAACGATCGCACGACCTGGCGTGCAAACGGTTCGATCTGTTCGCGCACACCCATTCGGGTCTGTACCGCGCGCTCGCCGGGGTGAAACGGTGTCGTGGCAGACATGGTGACTCTCCACAGTGTTTCGATCATGCGGCCGGTGCAATGAACTCGATGCGAATGCCGCCGGGAATCGCACACATCAGGTGCCGGGTGGGCCCGCCGCCCAGCGGCTCCGGTGCGAACTCGATCTCCACGTCGCGGCGAAGCCGCAACCGTTCGTGGACCGCGTCCAGGTCGGCAACCTTGAACGCCATGTGATGCAGGCCGATGCCTTTGCGGCGGTCGAATGGAATTGCCGTGGCCGGGTTTTCGGCCTGCCAGAGGGTGATCATCACCACCCCGTCGCTCAGGAACACCGCGGGATAGTCCGGTTTCCCGCCGACCTGCTCAAAGCCCAACGTATCGATAAAGAACGCGCGGCTTGCCTCCAGGTCGGGGACCGTGAGTCCGGCGTGGTGAATTCCCTGGGTGACGTTCTTTGATCCGCTCATGCGAGGTCTCCCTCTGGTTGCTGGTTGCCGTTCTGTTCCGGTGAGTCCGGTTCATCCGTTCGGTCACCACTCTAGAGATATTTGATAAATGGATATATAAATCAAAATCAATTTCACCTATCAGTAAAGCGGAGTAATAGTTGGACAAGCTCTCCGCCATGCGTGCCTTTGTCGAGATCGCCGACCGGGGCAGTCTGACCGCGGCCGCCCAGGCCTTGGGTAAATCCCAGCCAACCATGGTGCGCACACTGTCCAGTCTGGAATCCGTGCTGGGTGCGCGGCTGTTGCGCAGGACGACACGGCGAATTGCCTTGACCGAGGAGGGGCGTGGCTACCTGGTGCAGTGCCGGCGCATTCTGGCCGAGATCGAAGATGCGGAGCGCAGCATCGCCAGCGGAGACGCGGAGCCTCGGGGCGATTTGCGGATCACCGCACCGGTGACCTTCGGGCAGCAGCACGTGGCGCCCATCGCAATGGCGTTTCTCAAGCAGTACCCAAAGGTGCGGATTGAACTACTGCTGCTGGATCGGGTTGTCAATCTGCTGGAGGAGGGGGTGGACTTGGCGGCACGCATTGGACCGCTGGCCGATTCCTCCATGGTCGCCACCCGGGTCGGCAGCATGCGTCGGCTGCTGGTGGCCAGCCCGGCGTTTCTAAAACAGCATGGCCACCCGGCCGATCCGGAAGCCATCGCGGGATGTCCCTGCGTACAGTTTCGCGGACTGGGAACCGGCGGAACCTGGCGCTTCTGGGACGGCGTGCGTCAGATTCCGGTCAGGATGCGTGGCACGTTCGCCACCAACCATGCGCTTACTGCGGTGGAAGCCTGTGTGCAGGGCATCGGCTACGGCTTGTTTCTGGCTTATCAGGTCGCGCCCGCGGTGACCGAGGGCCGCCTGGTCCGGGTGCTGGAGGCGTTTGAACCCGTTCCGGACCCGGTCAGCCTGGTCTACAGCGACGCGCGTATGATGTCTCCCAGTCTGCGCGTACTGCTCGACTACACCCGGGATCGATTACGGGACGAACTGGCTTGAGTCGTCGGACGTCTTCAAAATGGTCTCAGGCGGAAACCACGTTGATCAGCGGCCGGTCTTCGAGCCAGCGCTCCAGGTTGTCCAGGAACAGTTCCGTGAACTTGCCGGGCCATCCGGCGATGTTGTCCGCCGTATGTGGTGTGATCAGCAGATTCGGCGTGGACCACAGCCGGCTCTCCGGCGGCAACGGTTCGGTGGCGAACACGTCCAGATAGGCCCCGGCGATATGTCCGCTTTCCAGCGCCACCGCCAGCGCGGACTCCTCCACCACCGGACCTCTCGAGGTGTTGATCAGGCGGCTGCCGCGGGGCATCAGCGCCAGCGCCTGGGCATTGATCAGATGGTGGGTTTCCGGGTTGAGCCGCACGTGCAGCGTGACAAAGTCAGCGCGGGGCAGCAGCTCCGGCAGGGCTTCTGGAGGGTAAAGCTCGTGTACCGATGGGTGCGGTCTGTCGCTGCGCCGGGTGGCGATCACGTGCATTCCCAACTGCTTGGCGTGGTCCGCGACGATGCCGCCGATCTGCCCAAGTCCCACCACCAGCAGCGTCTGTTCCGAAAGGGGCCGAAACGGGGTGCTGCGCCATTCATGGGCCCGCTGTTGTTGCAGATAGGTGAGAAAGTGGCCGTTGAGCGCCAGCATGCCGCCAAGCACCGTTTCCGCTAGATACGATGCAAGTACGCCGGCCGAATTGGTCACAACCAGCCCGGGCCGGTCCCAGGGCTGAATGTGTTCGTAGCCGGAGCCGCCCACGTGAAACCACTGCACCGAGGGGTGGTTCAGCACCGTTTTGTGCAGATCTCCGGCGAAGATTTCCTGCTTGATGGTAAACGCCACCTGGGGATCGTGCTCCGCCAGGGTGGTCTCGAGCCGGTCGGGGTCGTTCAGATAACAGACCGGCGCATCGGGAAAACGTCGCTCGATGAAGGGCCGAACCTCGTCCGGCTCAAGATGGGCAACCAGGATTCGGGGCAGTATCCGGGACTTGGAATGGGGTTGGGGGGCGGGCGCGCTCACAATACTGCGTCCAGCGCGCTGATCAGTTGATCGATCTCATTCGGATGGGTGTAGTGCACGAAACTCAGTCTTAGGACGCCTTGGTCCAGGTTCACGCCCAGAGCCTCCAGCAGACGCACCGCGTAGAAATCCCCGCTGCCGGCCATGATGCCATGATCCGCCAGACGCGCGGCGACGGCATCGGCCGGTTGCTTCAGCACCAGGGCAACCGTCGGCACACGCCGAGCTGCGTCCCTTGGGCCGAGCAGGCGCAGGTCATCCCGCTGAGATATATAGTCCAACAGCGGTTCCAGCAACGCCGTCTCATGGTCCCGCATCAAAGCCTGCAGCTGGCGCCCCCGTTCCGCCGGATCCAGATCCCCGCAGCGATGGTGGGTGGCCAGCCCGTCGATATAGTCCGCCATGCCGGCGCAGGCCGCGATCTGGGCATGGTCCGGACCCGCCGGCGTGAAGCGTTTGACCGGTGAGCTGGTGTTGAAATAGTGGGCCTGGTTGGGCAGGCGATCGGCCAGTTCCCGCATCACCGTCATGATGCCCTGATGGGGTCCGTAGGTTTTGTAACTGGAGAACAGATAGATGTCCGCGCCCAACGCGTCGATGTCCGGCAGGCCGTGGGGCGCAAAGCTCACCCCGTCCACGCAGGCCACCGCACCGGCGGCACGAACCATCGCGCACAGCTCCGTCACCGGATTGATCTGGCCCAGGATGTTTGAGCAGTGGGGAAAGCACACGAGACGCACGTGTGGGTCGAGCAGGGTCTCCAGTTCGGCCGGATGCAATACACCGGTGGCCCGGTCCACCCGCCACTCCCGTATCCCGATGCCCGAATCCGCCAGACGGCGCCAGGGACCGGTGTTGGCCTCGTGGTCCTGGTTGCTCACGATAACCACATCGCCCGGCGCCAGCATCTGCCGAAACGCCTGGGCCAGCACATAGGTATTCTGGGTGGTGGAGGGGCCAAAACTGAGCGTATCCGCGCCCACGTTCAGCAGCGCCGCCAGGCGCTGCCGAGCCTCGTCCATTTCCTCGCCGGCCAGACGCGATGCCCGATAGGGTCCATAGGGTTGGACCTTGCGTTGGCGATAGTACCGGGTCAGCCGGTCAATCACCGGGCCGCAAGCGTATGATCCGCCGGCGTTCTCGAACAACGCCTGGCCCTGGAGCGACGGCTCCTGGAAGGCGGGAAACTGAGCGCGTACGTAATCGATGTCCAGGGGCATCGGGTTTCCTCTCGGGACGTCACTAAAACTGACAACCGCACCCGTGGCAGGGTCGTGGTTTCCGGCTTGGTATTCAAGGCTGCCGGTGTGTACAACCTCGGACAGAGACCGTGCCCCGAAATGTTTCACCCAACGAAACCCTGTTCCAGCGAATCGCGCGCGCGAGAGCGTCTGGCCACACTTGTGATGTGGTCTGCTCAACCCCATTACCATTCACTGGTTTGATCAATTCGCTCCGTCGTGAACGGACTCGTCCATTTCTGAACACGCGGGTTTTTCACGGGTCTTAATCGTTACGTTACAGTGCGTCATTACAGTCTACGTCAATGCCCTGCTCGGTTTAGAATAGAGGCAAGCGCGTTATCGCGGGGTGAATACGATGGGAAAAGTGGCGCTTGTGCAGCGGGGCCTGGGGTACTGTGGCCTTGCGGCGGTCCTGCTGGCCTTGGCCGGCTGCGCCAGCATGCCCAGCAGCGCACCGTCGCCCGTAGAACCGCCCCCGCCTTCGAGTGAGGCGACCGGTTCCAGTTCGCCCTCCGGTGCCGAAGCGCCTGAGTCGCAGGCGGAACAATCCGGTCAGACCGACTCCTCGGAGAAGGCTTCGGGCAGCGCCGAGTCCGAAGCGTCGGGTTCACAGGGAGGGCTGCAGGTCAAGTCGAACGAAACCGCTACGGCATCCG
>JAHEDQ010000201.1 GCA_024641125.1 Candidatus Competibacteraceae bacterium
CTCAATGCCGTTGCTGCGCTCAAAAGTGCGAAGCGACTCCGCGCTCTTGAGCAGGAGGGTGACCGGCCACCCGGCATCGAGCGCCGCCACCGCCATGCGAGCGCCGATGGCGCCGGCCCCAAGCACGTAGACTCGTTCAACGTCCATACCCTAGTGGGCCATGCGGGAAGTTCGGTTATTCACAGAGCGCCGCCGAGGAACCCAAGTGAGGCGCACACTGCAGGTGATGGTAGATCCTTGCCAAGGGTGCAACGCAACATTGGCTCATCAGCGACGCGCCCTCTGGGCCAGTCCACAAGCCCTGTTGACCGCGTTACACTCGCTGGAATTGGCGACGGCCAGTTCTGCGCTTGCGTGCCTTGCCGACCCGGTTTGTTGATTGGCTGCAGTTTACCGAACTTCCCGCATGGCCCACTAGTGTCTCCCAAGACCGAGTGCGGCATCAAACCCGGTAGTATTCGCGATACCACTCGACAAATCGGTGCACCCCGATCTCCACCGGCGTTGACGGCGCGTAGCCCACGTCGCGCATCAGATCGCCCACATCGGCATAGGTATCAGGCACGTCTCCGGGCTGCAGAGGCAGCAGGTTCTTCTCCGCTGTCCGACCCAGGCAGTTTTCCAGCACTTCGATGTAGCGCATCAGTTCCACCGGCTCGTTGTTGCCGATATTGTAGATGCGATAGGGGGCGTTGCTGGTGCCCGGGTCGGGTGTTTCCCCGCTCCAGGCCGGGTTGGCAGTGGCCGCCGAATCCAGTACCCGGACCACACCCTGGACGATGTCGTCCACATAGGTAAAGTCCCGTCGATGGGCGCCGTAGTTGAACACGTCGATGGGTTCGCCCTTGAGGATTTTCTGGGTAAATAGGAACAGCGCCATATCTGGTCTGCCCCAGGGACCGTAAACAGTGAAAAACCGCAGACCGGTTGTGGGCAGTCCGTAGAGGTTGGAATAGGTGTGGGCCATCAGTTCGTTGGCCTTCTTGGAGGCGGCATAGAGAGAAAGGGGATGGTCCACGTTGTGGTGGATGGAAAAAGGCATGTGTTTATTGGCGCCGTACACCGAACTCGAGGAGGCATACACCAGGTGTTCGATCCCGTGATGGCGGCACCCTTCCAGTATGTTGATAAACCCAACCAGGTTGCTGTCCACATACGCTCGAGGGTTTTCGATTGAGTAGCGCACACCGGCCTGCGCGGCCAGATTCACGACACGGTCGAAGCCGTGCCGGGCGAATAGTTGCTCCATGCCCGCCCGGTCCGCCAGATCCAGCTTGGCGAAGTGGAATCCACCCTGCTGGGTCAGGCTGGCAAGTCGGGCCTTTTTGAGTTCGACATCGTAGTAATCGTTGAGATTGTCCAGCCCGACGACTTGATCGCCCCGTCCAAGCAAGACCTGAGACAGGTTGTGACCGATGAAGCCGGCCGCGCCGGTTACCAAGACTTTCATATCGAAAGCGTTCCTGATTGATTCATTTCAAGATGTGCGTTGTGTGTGATGGAGTATCGCGCCTGGCAGCGGGCTGGGCGGATTCGCCTGATTGCTGTGTCGGACCGTCCCCGTACAGCATCGTCCTCCTATCGAATCGTCCCTAAAGTCGGCCGTCTACCTGATCCGCTGGGAACAGATACTTGAGGTCGTAAACGACACTGGGATCGCGTCCCAGCGCCTTGATGCGAGCCAGCCCCAAGTCGCGGAACTGCGCATGGGCAACGGCCACGATGATTGCGTCGTAGCTGTTGGCCTGCGGCTCTGAGATCGGATCGATGTCATAAACACCTTTGGCCTCGCCAGGATCGACCCATGGATCATACACGTCCACTTCGGCATTGAGGGCGGTCAGTTGGCGATACACATCCACCACACGGCTGTTGCGCAGATCCGGGCAGTTTTCCTTGAAGGTAAGGCCCATGATCAGGATTCTTGAGCCCACCACGTGTATGCGGCGTTGAGTCATCAAGCGCGTCACGTCCCCAGCCACCCGGTTCCCCATCTGATCGTTGATCCGACGACCTGCGAGTATCATTTCCGGGTGGTAGCCGATCTGCTGAGCCTTGTGGGTGAGATAGTACGGATCGACCCCAATGCAGTGGCCACCCACAAGTCCTGGCCGAAAGGGCAGGAAATTCCATTTCGTGCCCGCTGCCTCCAGAACCGCCTGGGTATCGATGCCCAGCCGCTTGAAGATAAGCGCCAGTTCGTTGATCAGTGCGATGTTTACGTCCCGCTGGGTGTTTTCGATCACCTTGGCCGCTTCGGCCACTCTGATGCTGGGCGCCAGATGGGTTCCAGCCTTGACGACTCGGGCATACAGGGCATCGATGAACGCAGCCGCTTCAGGCGTGGATCCCGATGTCACCTTGCGGATGTCGGGCAATCTATGGGTCTTGTCCCCGGGATTGATTCTCTCCGGGCTGTAACCGACAAAAAAATTCTGGTTGAGTTTCAGCCCGGAAATGGACTCCAACAGGGGTACACAAAATTCTTCGGTGGCGCCTGGGTAAACCGTCGATTCGTACACCACCACGTCGCCATCCCTCAAGTGTGGCGCAACCGCCCGTGTCGCACCCTCCAGCGGTTTTAGGTCCGGGCGCTTGTAATCGTCTATCGGGGTGGGCACGGCCACGATGTACACGGTGCAGTCGGCAAGGTCAGATGCCCTGTCGCTGAATTTGAGCTGCGGGCTGTCAGCCAACTCCTCCTTGCTCACTTCCAACGTCGAGTCGATGCCCTGGCGCAGGGCGTGGATTCTGCCGGAACTGACGTCAAATCCCAGCGTCGGCAAATATTTGCCCAGTTCGACCGCCAACGGCAAGCCCACATATCCCAAGCCGATCACGGCAATCTGGGCCTTCTCAAAATCGAACATGTCGTAAACTCCGTATCGCAGGGCGGGCCCGCTTCTGACCATCGCGGCATTGGGTGGCCGCCATGGGTGCAGCCGCGAATGTATACATTTCGGATGCCAATGTCAGGCGTCTGGACGTGCTGTAACGGTGACATGGGATCGACATAAGGAGTGGAGATGGATCAACAGACACAGCTCGAGGTGGAAGCCGCGGTATTCCGTCGCTTGGTGAATCACTTGCGCGAGCGAAGCGATGTACAAAACATCGATTTAATGAATTTATCGGGTTTTTGCCGGAACTGCCTGTCCAAGTGGTATCGGGCGGCGGCAGAAGAGCGGGGTGCCACGCTGGACTACGAACAGGCAAGGGAAGTCGTGTACGGAATGACCTATGCGGAATGGAAAGCGCGTTACCAGGCGAGCGCTTCGGCGGAAAAACTTGCGCAGTTTGAACTCAATCGGCCGTCGGATGAGTGAAGGACAGTCAGTCTGGTGAGGTAATCAATGGCCCGGCTTTTCAAGCCGGGCCACTCGCTTACTGAATCATCAGGCGAGGTTTACTCGTCTCCGCCGAAGATCCCCAGAATCTGCAGAAGACTGGTAAAAATGTTGTAGATCGCCACGTATAGAGTGACCGTCGCCGTTATGTAGTTGGTTTCGCCCCCGTGGACGATAGCACTGGTCTGAAACAGGATGAAGCCGGCCATCAGCAGAATGACGGCTGCCGACAGGGCTAGGCTGAGCGCCGGAATCTGGAAGAACAGATTGCCCAGCATGGCGAGGAAAATAACCAACATTCCGGCCATGAGCATGCCGCCCATAAAGCTGAAGTCTTTACGGGTGGTAAGCACATATGCGGACAGTCCTAGGAAGATCGCGCCCGTGCCGGCGAGCGAAGTCATCACTATCTCGCTGCCGCCCGGTACGCTCAGGTATAGGCTGAGTATGGGGCCCAGCGTATAGCCCATGAATCCGGTCAGCGCAAAAACGCTCAGAATTCCCCATCCGCTGTTGCGTGTCGCCTGGGTCAAAAACAGTAATCCGAAGTAGCCCCCGATCACCGCCAGCCAATGCAGCGGTGGCGCGTTGGACACTATGGCAAACGCAGCCGCCGCAGCGCTGAACAGCAGCGTCATTGACAGCAACGCATACGTGTTTCGCAAAACCTTGTTGGTCGCCAACTCACTCTCTGACGGCCGAGTCAGCACTTGCTGGTTGGTTGCCATGAGTTTCGGTTCTCCTTGCTGTGGATGATTCACTTCCTTAAGACGGCGCTCGCCGACCAAGGTTCCCAAATCCTAACTGTTTTGCTCGGTTATGGTAAACGTCCGTTTATCTTGGAGTGGTTCCGGGGATTGCGGTACAGTCGGCCTCCGCGGAGAGGTGGCTGAGTGGTCGAAAGCGGCGGTCTTGAAAACCGTTGAAGGGCAACCTTCCGGGGGTTCGAATCCCTCCCTCTCCGCCAATCAGAGACTTACGGCGATAATATCATGTTGAGCGTTAGATTTCCGTCTGCCCGCGCCGCCGGCACCGGCTTTCCGCGAGGTCGATTCGGCGACCCCATCTGCGGATTTCCACCCAACCCACCTTACCGAATTGTCATCCGCTTTTAGGGCAGTTTCCAGATGCCCCCCAACGGGATGGCGTCGGCACGCCCGTGTCGAAATACCATGTCCGCCGGGCCGCTCTCATTCTGGTTGCGCAAGAAAAATCGTCCGGTCGTTGGGTTGTAGACTCCAACGCTATCCCTTCCGTCGCTGTTCCAGTCGCCGACCAGCGGGTGCCATCCACGCTGTCCGAAGACGAACGTAGTCTCGCCTGGGCCCTTGCTGTTGGTATTACGCAGGAAAAAGCGCGCGCTGTTTGGGTTGAACAGGCCAACGGTGTCGATCCCATCGCCATCCCAGTCGCCAGCCAGCGGTACCCAACCGGCTTGACCATAGACAAAAGTCAGGTCGTGGGGTCCGGTCGTATTGCTGTTGCGCAGGAAGAACCGACTGTTGAGCGGGTTGTAAAGACCCATGGTGTCCACGCCGTCACCGTTCCAGTCTCCGGCGATAGGGCGCCAACCTGCTTGCCCGAATCTGAACACCAAGTCCGCGCCACCGCCGCCGACATTGTTGAACTTGAGGAAGAATCGACTTGTCCCCGGGTTGTAGACGGCCACACTGTCTCGGCCGTCCCGGTTCCAGTTCCCCACCATTGCCAGCCATCCGGGCTGGCCGAAAAGGAATTCCACGCTCGGGCTGTTGGACTGATTCAGGCGGCGGATTTGGAACCGTGCCTGTTCGAAGTGGTGGGCTGCAACCGTCGCGTCCGTCTCCGGGATCCCCGGGTCGCTGCCTGCACGGTACTCCATAATGGTCGTTCGCCCATCGTCGTCGGGGTCCCAGTCCGCGTCCTCGGGATCGGTGGAGTCGAGGCCGGACCGCGCATCCTCATAGCTGTCGGGCAAGCCATCCAGATCGCTGTCGAGTTCTGGTGCATTGGGCGATTCGGGTACCAGAGCGGCCAGGTCGAAGCGTACGGTGTTCATGGACAGTACGTTGTCCGCCGAATTGGGCTGGGTTTGATCGATTCCACAGGGTCGGCCGAAACAGGCCTCCTTGGGATCGGAGAAGCGGGCCAATTCAGGATCGATGTAACTCATGACGGTCCCGAACACGCTGGGAATGCCATAGCCGTAAGAATAAGGCAGGACGCCAGGTCCGCTGGCATTGGCCCGGTCGTGGGCACTGCCCATGTTGTGGCCGAGCTCATGGGGTAGGGCGAGATCTGAGCAGAAGTAGAAACTGTTCGGATCTCGGCCGTCGCTCACGACGGAGAATCCATAGGACGCGTCTGATCGGAGGATGCGCCCACCTGAGCCCAGTAGCCAGGCGATGCCGCAACTGCCATGGCTAGCGCGTTGATAGGGGCGGATGAGCGTCACGAGATCTGCGCCGTACTCCTTACGCAGGTCGTCGATATCTCCTAGTCCGCTACGACCGAAGGTCAGGTCTTCGAGAGCAGCACTGTTACTCCCGGTATCCGGGTAGGCAACCATCGCGGTGTGGACCAGTCGAATTCGAATCCCGATGCCACTGTCTGCCAGGGCTTGATTGCTCAGGGCCACCAGAAACTGCAGGCGGGTGTCAAACGCACTGCCCGGATACTGAGCCCGCATGCCCGCGGTATAGACAATCATCAGGTCCAACACCGATGGCACATTTTGATCATCAGCGCTGCCGGGCGGCTCCGGGGTGAACTGAATCTGATTTGGAAATGTGGCTTCGACATCGGCTCGGGCCCTTGGCGGACGCGGCACATGCGCGTCGATCTGCTGCGCCATCCGCCATCCCGCGCGCTCGTTGTCAACGACCCAACTTCGATCGCCAGTGTGCCGGATCCGCATGATTCCGTCAGGTGTGCGCACCCGCCCTACCATTCCCTGGGGGCCAATGGTCAAAAGCCCCGTATAGGCCTCGCCAGCGTCCGCTACCTGGACGCGTAGGCTCAGACCAGCCCGAGCTTCACGATGCCGGGAGCGAACAAGGAGCTGCGTTGCGCGGCCACCCGGGAGTGGCAGGGTGAATCGGTCGCCAGGGCGTAGCCGACGGAACAGTCTCTGGGAGATATCAAGGTTCAGCGAGATTCCGGCATCGGCTCCGACCAGGGAGTCCCCGGGGATGCTCTCCGTGATGGCTGCCACGATCGCTTGATGGTCCGGGTGCTGGGCGCCGACCGTCGCCGGAGTCAATACCATCGCGCCCGCGACGCACAGCAGGTTCAGTGATAGGACGCGGGCACAGCCAGCTGCGCTCAGGAGTTTTGTTCTACACACGGGAAGTTTGTACTTTGCCTTGGATCTGTCCCAACTGGGAAGCAAGATACCTACCGGCTATGACCATGGCGGCCAACGTGCTCCATCAGTTTTCAAAATGGCAATCTTCCATTTCATATCCGTCCTCGCCCGCTTGCTTATTTGCCCTGAGTCAGCGCACCCCACTCAAGCCCTTCCCCGGTGGGGTGCTTGCGACCAGGCCGGTGCCAACGGTCTGACTCTGTGCCCATCGACCGACGCTCACTCCGCCAGGTTGCGCGCTAGGGAGTCTCCGGACTTATGCTGGACGAAGAAGATTGGAGGATAAAATGCGCAGATTCAAGGCGCAGCTTGCGGGTCATGGTTGTCCTATTGCCAAGTTTTTCGAAGATGAAGCTGTGCCTTTCGGTCCCGAGATGTACGTTCACGAATAGATCAGAGACTCCCTAGATGGTCGGCGATGTAGGGCAGCGCCTCGCCGATGTGCGCAAAGCGATGGTTACCCCCTTCAAAGCAGACGACCCGAACATTCGATTGGTCTTGAAACCGCCGCGCCGTGTCTGCTGAATTCAACAACTCATCCCCCATGTCCAGCAGTACCAGGGTTGGCGGATCGGCATGTCGATCGTCACAAGCATAGCGTCCGAGGGCGGCGAGATGCGATTCGCGGAACACATAACACTCGCCGGTTTTGAAATTCCGGTTCCATCCAAGGGCGGGGCGCAAGGTGGAAGTGGGATTGAGTGATGGGTTGAGTAAAACTGTTGGAAGTCCATGGCGCCGACCGAGATGCCGTGCGTAGTAAGCGCCGAGAGATGTTCCCAGCAGCGCCAGTGGGCCGCCCAGCGAAGCCTTCTCCTCGATCTGGTGTTGCAGATCGGATATGGCGCGGTCCGGATCGTGTGAGTAGCTGGGTGACAACACCTTGACGCCTTTCAGATGGCGCTTCAGGAATGCGGCCTTATCTGTGTTGCCCGCGCTGTTGAAGCCATGCAGAACGAACAGTATCGACATTGCGGCTCAGTCCAGCCGGTTGAGCCCATTCAGGGCTGCCACCCGATACGCCTCCGCCATGGTGGGGTAGTTAAACGTGGTGTTAACAAAGTACATCAGCGAGTTGGCCCCGCCGCTCTGGGCCATGACAGCCTGGCCGATGTGGATGATCTCCGATGCCTGGTCTCCAAAGCAGTGGATGCCCAGGAGTTCTAGGGTATCCCGATGAAACAAAACCTTGAGCATGCCAACGGTATTACCCGTGATTTGTGCCCGGGCGAGGTTCTTGAACCAGGCATAACCCACTTCATAGGGTATTCGTTCCTCGGTCAGTTCTCGTTCGGTACGCCCCACGGAACTGATTTCCGGGGAGGTGTAGATGCCGGTTGGGATATTCTCCACCAGGCTATGGTCGCATTGACCGGCCACAAGATGCGTTGCGGCGAAACGTCCTTGGTCGTAGGCCGCACTGGCCAGAGAGGGGTAGCCGATCACATCGCCTACCGCATAAACATGCGGCAGTTCGGTCTGATAATTTTCGTTGATTTTCAGCAGCCCGCGGGCGTCGGCCGATAGCCCCAGTTTGTCCAGCCCCATGTCCTGCGTGTTGCCGCTTCGACCATTAGCCCACAACAGCACGTCGCTCTTGATGCGTTTACCTGATTTCAGGTGCAGTGTGACACTGTCGGCGGTAGTCTCCACCGTCTCGTACTCTTCGTTATGCCGAATCGTGACCCCCTGGTCGCGCAGGTGATAGCTCAG
>JAHEDQ010000202.1 GCA_024641125.1 Candidatus Competibacteraceae bacterium
AAGGCGGGTGCATCAGAGGGATGCTGCTTGGATGGCGACCCAATTCTAGCTTCGAGCTCAAAGATGTGCCGGTTCGATTTAAGTAAGGACAAGCAGTTCGAGTACGGTGGTGTGCCCTTTTAGTGTCGGTACGACCGCGGGCGGCGGCTGGGCTTCGGCTGACAAGGCATTCACGATTGTAAAGGTTTGGAATTATCTCCACATCTGTGACTCGAGTGCCGATGAGATACGGCCACGATCTGTTCTGGAACTGGGGATCTACGGGGGCGGTAGTTTCATTCCTCTCGACAGGTTATGGAATCCCGACAAGCGCATGTCGGGACCGGATATCAGCAATCAATCAGGCGAGCCGCTGTTCGGTACATCTCCCAAGCTGAGGACCGTTACGCCCACTTCGGTGTGTCGCAGAGCGACAAAAAGCGCACGACCCTGGGCGCCCACGGGCCTGACTAGGATTTACGCAAAATTCCACAAACGTGCCACCATAGCCGTTTGCGCATTTTCCCTCTGCAGCCCGCATTCCCACTGACCCAAGAGCACAGAATCCGGCAATTTCCGGTTCCAACTGTCGAACTCGGGGGCCCCACCACACTATGACCAAAACAGCGTATCCCTTCTCCCTGAAGCTTGATACAGCGATTAACGAAGCCGAATTGTGTGAAAAACTGGATCAATGGTCACCCTGGTCCATGCGAGTCGAATTCAGTAATGCCGTCACTACAGCCGACTTCGAAATAAGGCGACCTTTTTCCGATAATCCTTTGCAAAAGCTCGATATCGTCTGAGAACTAATATGCAAGTTTACGAATATAGCAGGGGCTATCCTGCATGCAACGCGTGGTAACGAATTCATGCTGTAACATCAAAGGAGTATATGATGGACACCAAGAAAAGTTAGGTTTCGGCAAATTCTACTTCCTTCCCGAAACGAGTCGGCATCGTTCGCGAAACTCCTTCAATCTATCGGGAAACCCACCGATACTCTCTGTTCGAGCCTTAAACCGCTCCTTGGCCGCTTCATAAAGGGCCAGGTCAAAGCTGTTGAACTGGATAACGCGTTCCTGTAAATCTCCCAGGTCGTTGAGGATACCAGACACATTACGGGAGGCCCTTCCAAGGCCAAGTCCTTTGCGGCTCACATTCTGTGGAACGTGGGAGAGATCGAGGTCGGGAAAGAATGGTTGCAGCATAACTTCAAGCATGACCATAGACTCATCGTAGTGCTCAACGATTCCGATAGAAGGGATATTCTCCAGCGCTTGGAATGCAAGTTCGAAGTACGCCAGCTCGGATGTCTTCTCACTCAGCGGCAGAACAACTCCCGCTAGATAGCGAGACTGAAAATTTCGGATGGTCGGGGCCACATTGCCCTGCATACGCCATTCGACATAGTGTTGGAAATCCATTTTCTTGGCCGCGACCGCGCCGGGTGTCTGGGCCTTTTGCTTGCGCTCGAAATCATAGACCGACCTGATCCGGCGTATCGGATGACGTAAGAGATAAATTCGTTGAATCCGAACCCCCTTTATTTCGGGAACATTACCGGGCATGTGGTGGCTTGAAATAGCCATGATTGAAGGATCTTCAAGCAGCAGGGATGCGATGTGCTTCCCGCCCTGCGAGCGCATCACATCGTCGCGGCGATGATCGACGAATCCGCCACCGAAGTTGCGCTCCAATGACCAGTCGAGCGTGGTTCCGGCGTTCTTGAAAATATGACCGTGAAGTAAGACAGATCTCATGAGTTCAATCGCATTCAGGCGCAGTGAGCATGGACTCTCCCGCTATGGGGTGAGCACGGCAAGGTGAGGCAAAATCTTCAATGAATAATCTTTTGCGCTGCGTCTATGCCGAAATTTGACTCTAGCCATTCGGCGTGTCGCTGTTGCAGCGAGAGGATACTATCCGCGCCGTCGAGTGCAAGCCTTGAGGAAAGCCCAAATGCGTAGCGGGCTCTGTCGAGCAGCGACAACGCCGCAGTTGGCGAATGTGGGACGCTCCCTTCGGGTGGTGTGAGGAGCGCCCATTCGCTGTGTCCGGCACGCTTGAATGACCGCAGCTTAGTCCTGCGCCTGCCCGCCTAGCGCCGCTCCCTCTTGGCCAGTCCACAAGCCACGTTGACCGCGTTACTCTCGCTGGAATTGGCGACGCAGTCCTGCCTCGCGTGTCTCGCCAGCCCGGCTTGTGGACTGGCTGTGGGTTACCGAACTTCCCGCGCGGCCCACTGGGGACATACTCAGGAAGGCCAGCCAAAATCACAAAAGGATCCGGTCGGGTCCTTTCTGTGTTTTCTGGAGCCGATACTCGGATCAGCGCTGCACCGTCATCGCGTTACCCAGAACATACTCGATCTGCTGTGGTGACAGGGTTCCTAGCCGGTAGTCGTCCTGAAGCTGGCTGCATTTGAGGCGAAAAACGTCGGGCTGCCGCACCGATTGCAGGTAGATGTAGAAATTGACATAGACCAGACCCGGCCCGTCCCCGATGGAATAGAATCCGCCGCCGAAGCCACCGCTGTAGCCTGAACCGCTCAATCCATCCCGGTCGTGACTGGTGCCCAGCACCTCAAACTGATCGGGATCGATGGTGGCGGTCGCTTTTTGCACCGTGCGGGTTTCCAGGCGACAGGTGGTTTCATACTGTTGCCGGGTTTCCGTGGATCCCCCTCCACGAATGTAGCCACCCACCTGGCCGGCCGAAATGTTCACCGGCTGGTTCAAAGACATCACAGTTCCGGCAGGGAAAGCCGGGTCGTTGCGGTTGAGGGGCGGTGTCGCGCAGGCCGCCAGGATCAATAGACAAATCCCGGTCACGGCCGCGTAAAAGTACCTAAATTCGGGTTTCACCATCTCTGTTTCTCCCAAGCCTTATCCCAGGGTTGCCACCAGATCGAAGGCCGAGCTTCGCAGCTTCGAAGCGTATGGACATGCGGTGCGCGCAGTCTGCCCGCTCCGTTTCGAATGGCAACCACTCAGTTGGACGTCACCGAAATGCTTGGGTTCGATGACAATCCGGGTTCTGACCGCGGCTCATAGGTTTACGTAGGTCGAGTTGTCGCCTACGGCCTCGCCGGTCAGCGCTTCGCGCACCGTGTTCAATTTGTTGGCCAGATGGGTCTTCAGCAGCAGCCCGAGCCGTTCGGCCTGCCGAGCTTCGATGGCCCGTATGATGTCCTCATGCTCCGCGACCGCCTTGGCCCATCGCTCCGCTGTCATGTTTGCCATATACCGTGCTCGGCGCACGCGACCGGCCAGGGCGCGCTGCATGTGGGAAAGCGTTGGGTTGCCTGCAGCATCCAGAATGCCCTGATGTATGCGCTGGTTGAGTTCGAAGTAACCGGCCAGATCCCCGTTCTGATGGCGGGTGACCATCGCATCGTGCAGTGCCCGCAAATGGGATACTTCCCGGTCGGTGATGCGTGCACAGGCCAATTCGCCCGATACCGCTTCCAGCGCCCCCATGATAGGAAAGGCTTCCTCCAGGTCGGCCAGGGTCAATTTTGATACAGCCGCGCCCCGATGAGGAGTAAGCAGCACCAGGCCCTCGGTGGACAGCACTTTCAGCGCTTCCCGCAACGGTGTGCGCGACACGCCGAACTGTTCGCACAAATCCTTTTCCGAGAGTTTCTCACCCGGTGCGAGATGCCCTTCGATGATCAGGTCGCGCAAGCGCTCGGCGAGTTCGTCGTGCAGGGTCCGGCGTTCGATGGGCGCGGCGGGCTTTATCGACATCATTTCGTCCCGAGCGCACGGTCGGATGCGTCACATAGGATTCGGGCTACGTGCAGCGCCGGCCGATTGACGCCGTCGGCGATCTGGTGCCGGCAGGAGGTGCCGTCGGCCACCAGCACAGCATGTTCCCCATCGGCGCGGATTTTGGGCAGCAGGCTGAGTTCCGCCATCGCCTTGGAGGCCGCCAGGGTCTCCACCTGGTAGCCGAAGCTGCCCGCCATGCCGCAGCAGGATGACTCGATGGTGTCCACCTCAAGCCCGGGGATCAGCCCCAGCACGCGTTGCGCCGGCCGCAGGGCGTCGAATGCCTTTTGGTGGCAGTGGCCGTGAAGCAGGGCTTTGGTCTCGGAAATCCGTGCCAGGGGCAGTTGGAATCCACCCTGATTCAGTTCGTCCACGATCAGCTCTTCGAACAGCAGGAACTGCCCGGACCAGTCGGGATGCCAGTCCTCACCCAGCAGTGCCGGTGCTTCGTCCCGAAAGGTGAGCAAACAGGACGGCTCCAGTCCAACGATCCGGGCCCCTCGATCCAATGCTGGTCGCAGGGCTCGGAGCGTGCGGCGCATCTCGGCCTCGGCCTCCCGGGTCAGCCCCGCCGACAGAAAGGTTCTGCCGCAGCACAGGGGGCGGCCCGCGTCGGTGGGTATTGCCGGGTCCACACGAAGCCCCGCCCGGCTCAGCACGGTGTGCGCCGCCTCCAGGTTTTCCGGCTCGAAGTAGCGATTGAAGGTATCGCCGAACAAAAGAATTTCAGCGTCCCCGCCGCCCGGGTTCGCGGCTCCGTTTCGGATCGGGTTCCAGGGCCGGCGCCATTGGGGCAAACGTCTGTGACGGCTGAATCCCAGGGCGTGTTCGGACAGGGCGGCCAAACCCGGGATCCGGTCGCGCAGATTCATCAGCCCGGGAACCCGTGCGGCCCATGGGCCGTAGCGGGGCAGATAGGCCACCAGCCGGTCGCGCATCGGCGGCGCATTGATGCGGGCCCTTGCCGCCAGAACCTCGATTTTCATCTTGGCCATGTCGACGCCGGTGGGGCATTCGCGCCGGCAGGCCTTGCAGGATACGCACAGTGCCATGGTCTCGGCCATTTCCGGCGATGCCAGCGCATCGGCGCCGAGTTGACCGGAAATGGCCAGGCGCAGGGTGTTGGCGCGCCCCCGCACCAGATCGCGTTCATTCCGCGTGACCCGGTAGCTTGGGCACATGACGCCGCCCTCGTTCTTGCGGCACGCGCCATTGTTGTTGCACATCTCCACGGCGCCCTGAAAACCGCGCCCGGCCCCGCTGTAGCCCGCCCAGTCGAACACCGTATTCATTTCCGGCACGCTGTAGCCCGGGCTGTAACGGAACAGGTTGCGGTCGTCCATCTTGGGCGCCCGCACGATCTTGCCGGGGTTCAGCAGCCCGTCCGGGTCCAGCCGGTCCTTGACCCACTCGAAATCACGCACCAGGCGTTCGCCGAACATGTCGCCGTGAAATTCCGAACGCACGATGCCATCGCCGTGCTCTCCGGAGTGTGATCCCCGATACTCACGCACCATCTCGAAGGCTTCCTCGGCAATGGCTCGCATCGCCTTGACGTCGGTGTCGAGCTTGAGGTTCAGCACCGGTCGGACATGCAAAGTGCCCACCGACGCATGGGCGTACCAGGTGCCGTTGGTGTCATGTTTGTGAAAGATCTCGGTCAGCCGCTGGGTGTACTCCGCAAGATCCTCCAGCCGAACCGCGCAGTCCTCCACAAAGGACACCGGTTTGCCCTCGGATTTCATCGACATCATGATGTTCAGGCCCTGTTTGCGGACCTCCCAGATCTCCCGCTGGAATGCCGGGTCGACCGCCTCCACAACGCCGCCCTCGCGTTTGCCCGGATCCCCCCAGAGAAATCCAAGCTCCGCCATCAGATCACCCAGCGCCTTGAGCCGACGCAGATTCTCGTTCGGATCGGGCTCCGCGAACTCCACCAGCAGCAGGGCCTCCGGATCGCCGCGCACGAACCGATCGACCACCGGGCGGAACATGGGGATATCCCGGCTCAGGCCGATCATCGTCTTGTCCACCAGTTCCACCGCGGTGGGGTCGAGCGTGACCAGGTGCTGCGCCGCATCCATGGCGTCGTGGAAGCTGGGAAAATGGCAAACCCCCAGGGTTTTGTGGGCCGGCAACGGCGACAATTTCAGATGGACCCGTTCCGAGTAAGCCAGGGTGCCTTCCGAGCCCACCAGCAGGTGCGACAGGTTGTTCCCGGCCTCGTCCGGCAGCAGAGCATCTATGTTGTATCCGCCGACCCGGCGCATCAGATCCGGGAAGCGGGCCCGAATCTCGTCGGCCTCCCGCCGCCCCAGATCCAGCAATTCGGCGAACAGACCATGTATCCCGGGATCCAGATTCATCCTGTCGAGATCCGCCCGCACCTGGCCAAATCGTGTTCTGCTGCCGTCGGCCAGCAACGCGTCTACGGCCTGAACGTTGTGCCGCATGGTGCCGTAACGAATCGATCGGGAGCCACAGGAGTTGTTGGCCGTCATGCCGCCTATGGTGGCGCGGGACGCGGTGGAGACATCGACTGGAAACCAAACCCCGTGCGGCTTCAGCGCCGCATTCAGTTGATCCAAAACCAGGCCGGGTTCCACCACTGCGGTGTTGGTTTCCAGATCCAGCTCCAGCAGCCGGTTGAGGTGCTTGGAGGTGTCGATGACGATGGCGTCGTTCACGGTCTGACCACATTGCGAGGTGCCACCACCTCTGGGCAGAACCGCGATCCCGGATTCACGGGCAAGGCTCAGGGTCGCTTCAACATCCGCGGCGCAGGCGGGCACCACCACGCCTCGGGGCAGAATTTGGTAAATCGACGCATCCGTCGCGTACCGCCCACGGCTGTAGAGATCGAACAGAACCTCCCCCTCGATCGCGTCGCTCAACCGTGCCGCCAATACCTCCATGCCCATTCCCGTGTTGCGTCGTGAGTTGACATATCTGCTACATTCGTATTTTGTATTCAAAATTCACTGGACGGAAGCCCAATCGTTGGGCACCCGTTCGTCACAGACAGCGGAGGCAAATCCACCATGGTCATGTCCGGGCGGCACTTTCTTCAGATTCCCGGGCCCACCAATGTGCCGGATCGGGTCCTTAGGGCGATGGATTTTCCCACCATGGACCACCGGGGCCCGGCGTTCGCCGATCTGGGCCACAAAGTGCTGATGGGAATGAAATCCATATTCAAGACCGAAGGCACGGTGGTGATTTTTCCGGCCTCCGGCACCGGCGCCTGGGAAGCGGCATTGGTGAATACGCTTTCACCGGGTGATCGTGTGTTGATGTATGAAGCGGGTCATTTTGCCAGTCTGTGGCGGCGCATGGCGGAGCGCTTGGGCCTGGATGTGGAGCTGGTCGAAGGAGACTGGCGCAACGGAGTGGATCCGGAGGTGGTGGAAGCGCGCCTGCGCGCGGATGGCTCTCACACCATCAAGGCGGTCTGCGTGGTCCACAACGAAACCTCCACGGGCTGCACCGCACGGGTCGACGACGTGCGCGGCGCGCTGGACGCCGCCCAGCATCCCGCGTTGTTGATGGTGGACACCATCTCATCCCTGGCATCGATCGACTACCGTCACGACGAATGGGGTGTGGATGTAACCGTGGCGGGATCCCAGAAGGGGTTGATGCTGCCACCCGGCCTGTCTTTCAATGCCATCAGTGACAAGGCGCTGGCCGCTGCTAAGGGCGCGGGCCTGCAAAAGGCTTACTGGGCCTGGGAGGAGATGCGCGGCCCCAATGCCAAGGGTTATTTTCCCTACACCCCCGCGACCAATCTGCTCTACGGACTGGCCGAGGCCATAGATATGCTGCACGAACTGGGTCTGGACCAGGTCTTCGCCCGCCATGCCCGCCATGCTGAAGCCACCCGGCGTGCCGTGCGCGGTTGGGGTCTCGAAGTGTTGTGCACCAACCCGCGGCACTATTCCGGTGCCCTGACCGCCGTATTGATGCCCGAGGGGCACAGCGCCGACGCGTTTCGCCAGGTGACGCTGGAGAATTTCAATATGTCCCTGGGCAACGGCTTGTCCAAGCTGGTGGACCGGGTGTTTCGCATCGGGCATCTGGGGGATTTCAACGACCTGATGCTGATGGGTACCCTGTGCGGCGTTGAAATGGGTTTACAGGCGGCCGGCGTGCCTCACCGGCACGGTGGTGTGCAAGCCGCGCTGGATTTCCTTGCGGGTCGTGAGGAGCGGGCCCAGAGGCGGGCAACGGCTTAATATCGAATCGGGACGTGTATGAGCCCGAATTTCCACTGAGGAGGAGAATTTCATGAAGATCAGAAATGTGCTGGCGGGTTTGGCCCTGTCGATGGCTGTCGCCGGTCCTGCCGCGGCGGATGAATTGGTGCTCAAGTTCGGGCACGTGGGCGCGCCCGGATCCTTGTTTGAGCTCAGTGTGAATGAGTTTGCGCGCTGCTCCAACGCCGCACTCGAGGGCCAGGCGGAAGTGCAGGCCTTTGGCTCTTCGCAGCTGGGCAAGGACAAGGAACTGCTGCAAAAGCTCAAGCTCAATCAGGTCACATTCGCCCTGCCGTCCTCAGTGATGTCTTCCGTAGCTGACGAGTTCGGCGTGTTTGAAATGCCCTACATCATCCAGGACCGCGATCAC
>JAHEDQ010000203.1 GCA_024641125.1 Candidatus Competibacteraceae bacterium
CCTCCTCACCGCGCCTTGTCAGTAACCACGATGCCTAACCTCAACCGTCAAGTTATTTGGAAGACACTACACTAGGCATCAACGTTGAGCAGTGGGGCGGCACGGCGTTTACCTGGTCCCACCCGGATGGTCCGGGTGAGCATGGGGCAACCATATGGAGCGTGTTCGAGGAGGGGCGGACTATTTCGCGCCCAGCCAGGCGCGCTTCATGGTCAACTGCATCGTCAAAGACCTCAATGCAGTGCTGACGGCGCTGCGCAGCGAAGGCTGTGATGTTGACGCGAAAACAGAACAATCGGAGCACGGGAAATTTGGTTGGGTCATGGACCCGGAGGGCAATCGTGTCGAACTTTGGGAACCGTCCAGCATGGGCGCGTGATGCGGCAAATCGACGGCGTTTTCGTGTCGCCCGCATAGGTCGAGATTTGAGTGGGCAAAAATGGCCCTAAGCGAGTTCGAGCGCAAGAAGTGCGAAAAGGAGGTTCGGGCGTTCATTGAACGGCGCCGACCACCACCTCATGTTCGGAACGAACTTGATCTCGGATTCCGAGTCACTGGCCAAAGCGTCGAGATATACGAGGTGCGTCCCCTATGGCGTGATCCCGACAAGAAGGTCGAACATGCCGTTGCGAAAGCTACCTATGTGAAAGCACGGGGAGTCTGGAAGGTCTATTGGCAAAGAGCTGATCTCAAATGGCATCCCTACGACCCAGATCCCGAAGTCTCTTCGGTGCCGGCGTTCCTGGCCGTAGTGGATCGCGACCAACATGCCTGTTTCTTCGGCTAGCAGCGTGTTGAGAAAGCCTCACTCGGCACGATACGGCGTCGGAAACGCCCTGAAAATGCTCATTCACGAATAGATCAGTGGATCCCTCACGTTCGACAATGCATTGAACCTTGAGTACAAAGCGGCCGTGAACAGTGTTCGATATGAACGTTTACCCACAGTAGAACCGCCGTCCCAATCCATTGCATCAGCCACGGGTGACGAAATACATCATGCCTGACACATCTGACCGGATTCTCGGCGAACCAAACCTCGGTTCCATGTTCGCGAATATTTTTAGCTTTCTGAGCCGGCCACTCAGTCGGGATATTGACGCTGCGGATGTGGTGATCATGGGTGTGCCCTATGACCTCGCCACGTCGGGGCGCTCGGGTGCGCGTCTAGGGCCCAACGGAATACGGCAGGCGTCTATCAATCTGTCCTGGGAAGAAAAGCGCTGGCCATGGCGTTTCGATGTGTTCGACCGATTGAAAGTGATCGACTACGGCGATGTTTGCTTCGATACTGGCGATAGCGAAGGCATGATTGCTTCCTTGCAATCCCATGCGGAACCGGTAATTGATGCTGGAAAGACACTGATATCGCTGGGTGGCGATCATTTTATTGCGTTACCGCTGCTGCGCTCACACGAAAAGAAGTACGGCAAGCTGTCGCTGATACACTTCGATGCTCACACCGACACCGAAGCGTCTGACGTCAAGTACAACCACGGAAGCATGTTTTATCATGCGGTGAAAGAAGGGATAGTCGACCCGACGACCTCCATCCAGATCGGGATAAGAACCGAGTACGAGCAAGCGTCACATCCATTTGAGGTGCTGGATGCCCGATTTGTGAGCGAAGCGAGCACGAATGAAATAGTTCAGGCGATCAAGAATCGCTTGAACGGCGGACCTGCATATATTTCATTCGATATTGACTGTCTTGATCCCGCCTACGCACCAGGTACCGGCACACCGGTGGCCGGTGGAATGACCACTGTGCAGATCCTGAATATCCTGCGGGGTTTGGTTGGGGTGAATATCGTGGGCATGGACCTGGTGGAGGTTGCGCCCGCCTATGATCATGCGGACATCACCTCGCTCGCAGCCGCGACCATCGTTCTTGAAGTGCTGCATGTGTTGGCCGCCACAACGGACGATTGATCTGTATCGCTAACAGGGTCCCTGCTTTCGCGACAGTCTTTCGGCGAGCCGAGAATGAGGCTGCGGCGAAGCTCGATTCCAAAAAAGCCTCGTTGGGCAGGGCTCCATGGGCATCGCGTGAGAACTCCAGTCTGATTCTGTCGAGGAAGTATGTATCGATTTCGCCGAGACTCTGGATCCAATGCATTGCGCAATTGCCACGGATTCTTAACTCAGCGGATACGCCTGCTCTTGTCAGATGATGTCCAGCGGCTGGGCCGATCGAGGCGGTGGGAATGCGGTGTCGATGGCGTCGAGCTGGTCGGTGGAAAGGCGGATGCTCGACGCGTCCAACAGCGCGTCCACATGATCGACTCGAGACGCCTTTGGAATCGGTACGGCGGCGCCGCGGGTCATGTGCCAGGCCAGCGCGAGCTGGGCCGGGCTCAGGCCAGCTTCGGAGGCAACGGCCTTGAAACCGGAACTGCGATCGATACGGTTGGGTTCCAAAGGCGTGTATGCGACGCAGGCAATATTGTTGGCTTGCAGGGCCGGCAGCAGATCGAACTCGATCCCGCGGCGGGCCGGGTTGTACATCACCTGATTGACATCGACCCGTCCAACGAGGCCGGCCGCCGCCATACTTTGCAGTTCAACCGCGTCGAAATTACTCACGCCGAACGCCCGTATTTTGCCAGCGGCCAGCAGTGCTTCGGCGCCCTCAAGCGTCTTCTCGAACGGCACGCCGCCAGGCCAGTGCAACAGATAGAGATCGAGATAATCAGTTTGCAGACGCTTGAGCGAGGCGTCGCACGCCTCGACCATGTGGGCGCCATCGGCGTTCCAGGGATAGACCTTTGAAGTCAGGAACAGTCCCTCCCGCTGACGTTGCTGTATCACTTCGCCGAGCAGGCGCTCGGTTGCGCCTTCGCCATACATCTCCGCCGTGTCGAAATGGGTGAAGCCCACATCGATCGCGTGGAGCAGGGCCGCGGCTTCGTCTTGCCAATGAGCCCGATTTTCGCCCAGATGCCAGGTGCCGAATCCCAAGGCCGGCATCTCGACGCCGGATCTGAGCGTGACCGGCGCGAGCGGTGTTTTGTTGCCGTCCATCAACTACTCCCCGAGGCAAATCGCCTTAGTTTGTTCAGCTCCAAATCAGGATAGGTGCCTTCCCGCGGGATCTCTACCATTGCGATCCGCCCTGGCCGTTGTTTAAGTTGACTAGTGTAGTGTCTCCCAAATAACTTAACACCTGCGCTGGCCCTCGCGGTCCCTGACGGCGTTGCGGATCGTCGCAATAGCGCTGGCTATTCCTCCTCACCGCGCCTTGTCAGTAACCACGATGCCTAACCTCAACCGTCAAGTTATTTGGAAGACACTACACTAGGCTTCGATAGCCTAGCGATACTCGACGGGATTGTGGAAAAAGGGCATTCGTTTCGCCCGAACAAGCATTCCCGGTTTGCCGCGAAATCCCGTTCCCAGCGATCGCCGTCGCTTTCCCGGATCGGATTGCTGAACACTGTTCCGATATCGGGAGCTTCCTATGGCAAACCGCTGGTCGATTCTGGCCGTGCTCTTCTTCGGCCGCATGGCCATGGCCTTTCAGTTCCAGGCCGTCGCGGCGCTCGCCCCGTTGATCGAAGATTCCTATGGTGCCAGCCTCGCGGACATTGGTCTCCTGATCGGGCTGTATTTTGCGCCGGGCATCGCCTTCGCCATCCCCGGCAGCGCCCTGGCCACGCGCCTCGGCGAACGCCGCGTCGTTGTCGCCGCCATGATCCTGATGCTTCTGGGCGGCGCGCTGATGTGGACCGGGACCGGCTGGGCCGCGCTGGTCTCCGGCAGGCTCGTCGCCGGGATCGGCGGCGCCATCATCAACGTGTTGCTGACCAAACTGCTGGCGGACTGGTTCGTGGGCCGTGAGATATCGACGGCCATGGCGGTTTTTGTCAACTCCTGGCCTGTCGGCATCGCGCTTGCCCTGCTGGTAATGCCCCATGCCGCGACCGGCGGCCTTGCGCCAGCCTGGGGCACCGTCCTGCTCCTGATCGCCGCCGCGCTCGTGCTGTTTATTCTCGGCCATCGTCCGCCGGACAGGGGCGCAAGTGTCGCCCACGTCGTCGGAACCCACAGGCTCCCGCTCGGCGCCGTCGTACTGGCGGGCTGGGTCTGGGCGTTCTATAACGCCGCGATTGGTATGGTCTTCAGCTTCGGGCCTGTCCTGCTGGTCGCGCGGGGCCGGACCCTTGCCGCTGCCAGCTCGGCGACCAGCCTCTACCTCGTACTGATGGCCATTTCGGTTCCGCTTGGTGGCATCATCGCCGACCGCACAGGCCGCCGTGATGCCGTAATCGCCGCGAGCCTGGCGGGCTTCGCGATTCTGCTAGCCGCCATAGTCTGGGCGCCGGTTGGGTGGGTTCCGGCGACCTTCGTCGTTATGGGGTTGATCTCCGGTCTCGCTGCCGGGCCGGTCATGGGCCTGCCCTCACTGGTGCTGTCGCCGGAAGCGCGCGCCTACGGGATGGGTGTATTCGTCACGATCTACTACGCCGTGTTTATGGTGGCGCCGATGTTCGCGGGTTGGCTCGCTGACCTGGTCGGCGACGCGGCGATGCCGTTCATGTTGGGTATGCTCATGCTTCTGAGCTGTCTTGCCGCACTCTGGTGGTTCCGGCGCGTAGCCGAAGCTGCGACGGCTACGACAGCCCGTTGACCGGCGTTCCGATTCAGGCAATGCTCAACGCTGTTCGGAAGCGATTTCGGAATACGCACCATGGTTCAGCAGGCGTTCATCCATGACGATTTCGGCGGCGTCCCGGAACAGCGTGTGGATTTTCGGCGGATAGTGCAGTTGGCCGTACCCGGCTTCTGCAGCCTCCATATGCGCCCGATGAACCGCAGCCTCATCGGCGCTCAAAATCGGTACGGCCGAAACAAACCCGTCGCGGTGATCGGTCATCTGGTACGAGCCCACCTGGGTCGAGTTCATGGTTCGCTTCCAGCGGGATCGCCAATGCCGAGATAACGGCTGCTGAAAGTCGGATCGTTCCGGGCCGCTTGAGCGATGCCGGCCCAGGTCACACGGCCGGACTCCAGCACGCAGACCCGGTCGGCGAATTTCAGCACGCGATCGGTGTTTTGTTCAACCAGCAGCAGGGTGAGGCCCTCGGTGCGCAATTGGGCCAACGCGCTGTAGCACATGTCCACCACCTTGGGCATCAGCCCCAGGGACAGCTCGTCGATCATCAGCAGCCTGGGTTCAGCCATGATGGCGCGGCCGATGGCCAGCATCTGCTGCTCGCCCCCGGACAGGGAACCGGCGGACTGAGTGCGCCGTTGCGCCAGCCGGGGAAAGTATTCGAACACCCGCTCCTGCAGGGCGCTCTGGCGGCCGACTGGAATCGTGTAGCCGCCCACCTGCAGGTTCTCAACCACGGTCAGATCCGGAAACAGCCGTCGCCCCTCCGGCACCAGGGCCAGGCCCCGCCGGACCCGTTGTTCCACCGGAACGCCGAGCAGGCTGTCGCCGCGAAAGCGGATGTCGCCGGCCATGACCGACACATGTCCGGCAATGGCCATGATGGTGGACGACTTGCCCGCGCCGTTGGGACCGATCAGGGCGAAGGTCTCGCCTTCCCCCACCGTGAGATCCAGGTCCTGCACGGCGATGATGTCGCCGGCATAGCCGCAGCGCAAACCGGTCAGCTCGAGCATGGTTCTCGCATCCGTGGGATGGACTCCATCAGCCCGGTTCTCCGGTCCCGAGATAGGCCGAACGGACCAATGGATCGCTCATTACCGATTCGGCCGGTCCATCGCCGATCTTGCGGCCGTTGTCTTGCACCAGCAGGCGGGGGCAGATGCGCATCACTTCGCTCAGATTGTGTTCGATCAGGATCATGGCCAGTCCCCGTCTATTGAGATCGGCGATGGTGTCGGCCAGCGCGGTGGCCTCGGTTTGGTTGAGTCCGGCCAGTGGCTCGTCCAGCAGCAGCAGTCGCGGTTCGAGGGCCAGGGCGCGGGCCAGCTCCAGGCGCTTGCGATAGCCCAGGGGCAGCGACGGCGGCATCGAATCCGCCACATGGTCGATACCCACCAGTTTGAGCAGTTCACGGGCCTTTGCCCGTTCGCGCGCCCGACGGAAACTGAACAAGGCCCGCATCGGGCGAGCGGTATGGTGCTGGCCCGCGGCCAGGGCGACGTTGTCCAGGGCGCTGAATGAATTGAACGGGCGCACGATCTGCTGGGCAAGGCCTAGACCCCGCTGCACGCGCCGGAACACCGGCAGGCCACCCAGATCCCAATCCTCCAGGCACACCGATCCCAGGGTCGGCGTGACCAGGCCGGTAATGACCCGCATCATGGTGGTCTTGCCGGCCCCGTTCGGGCCGATGAACCCGAGCAACTCGCCGTCCTGCACATCGAAGGACACATTGCTGACCGCCTCGACCCCACCGAAGCGTACCGTGATGTCGGCCACTGACAGCAGGGCGCTCATGTCGTCCGCCGCCGGCCCTGGGTCAGGCGACGCATGAGGCCGCCAATACCGTCTTCGCAGAGTTGCATCATGATGAACAACAAGGCGCTGTAGAGCAGCAGCTTGTAGTCCTCGATCACCTGAAACCAGAGGGGCAGGGCGGTGAGCACCAGGGCGGCGAAAACAACGCCGGGCACCGAGCCGATGCCCCCGACGATGACCATGCTGAGTACCGCGATGGACTCGACGAATCCAAAACTGTCCGGCGAGATGAAGCGCACATGATGTGCATAGAGCCCACCGGCGATGCCGGCGATGGCGGTGCCCAGCACGAAGGCGAGCAACTTGTAGCGGGCCACATCCAGGGCCACCACCCGGGCGGTGTCTTCGTCGTCGGCGATGGCGGCGAAGGAAAAGCCCAGCCAGGAACGCTTGAGGTAGGCGCTGAACAGCGCCACCGCCACCGCCACCGCGGCGGCAAAGCCCAGGTAACCCAGCTTGCTCAGACCCGATCCGGGGATTGCCGAAATGCCCATCTCACCGCCCAGCCAGTCCTGCTGCCGCACTACACCCAGGAACAGAAATCCAAATCCCATGGTGGTGATGGCGAGAAAATCGTGCCGAACCCGCAGGCTGCTGAGACCGACAACAAAGCCGAACACCGCGGCGGCGGCCGCCGCCGCCAGCAGGTCCAATGGAAACGCGAGACCGGCTTTGCTGGACAGGGCGGCGGTATAGGCGCCGACCCCGAAAAAGGCCGCGTGCCCTAGGCTGATCTGACCACAAAATCCGGTGATCAGGTTCAGGCTCAGGGCGAACACCACGCTGATGCACATGCTGGTGGCCAGGGTGATCTCATAGCCCATTTTTCAGGCCCTCCCCAGCAGGCCCTGGGGGCGCCACATGAGCACCAGAATGAGAAACGCGAAGGCGATGGCGTCCCGGTCCAGCAGACTGCCCAGATAAATGGTGCCGAAGGATTCGATCACGCCCAGCGCGAGGGATGCGATCAGTGTGCCGCGAATGCTGCCTATGCCGCCAAGAACAATGATCGCCAGCGCTTTGTAGGAGGGCACGCTACCCATGGTGGGCTCCACCAGGTTGTTGAGCAGCGCCACCATGACCCCGGCCGCCGCCGCGAGCGCCGAGCCGATGAAGAAATTCAGATAGCGCACCCGCTGGGTGCGGATGCCAAAAGAGGCGGCCATCTCCGGATCGGTCACCGTCGCCCGCCAGGCGATCCCGATCCGGGTGCGGGTCGACAGCAGATGCAATCCGACCAGGGCGGCGCCGGTGCCCAGCAGAACCAGCAGTTCGGCCTGTTTCAGATACATGCCGCTGCCGAGCAGGTCGATCACACCCTGTAGCGGGGGGGCGTCGTAGGACAGTCCATAGGGACCGAATATCAGACGGTAGATCTCCTCGGAGGCGATGAACAGGGCAATGGAGGCGATCAGCGCCACATACGGCGGTTTGTCCAGTATCGGTTGATACGCCACCCGGTAGACGCCCATGCCCACCATGCCGGTCACCAGCATGGTGACCACCATGGCCAGGGCCAGGGAGCCGGTTGCGTTGGTGAGAATGACCCCCAGATAGCCGCCCAGGGTGAACAGCGCCGCGTGCGCCACGTGGAGTATGCGCAGCAGTCCGTAAACCAGGGTCAGACCCAGGGCGATGAGGGTGTAGATGCCACCCTGCACCAAACCCTGGATCAGGAGTTCGAGGTACAGCATCGGGTGCGAAACCTTGACGCCCCGGGGCAGTGCTCGCCCGGGACATCATGCGGATGCACTTACTCGGCTGGCGGCGCCAGCAGTTCGGCGTCCGAAATCACCGAGTGCCTGTGCCAGTCGCCGTCCTTGACCACCTGCACCTGCACGTTTTTCTGGACTTCGCCCAGATCAT
>JAHEDQ010000204.1 GCA_024641125.1 Candidatus Competibacteraceae bacterium
GGTCACGGGGCTGCCGTTCCCGAAACAGGGTTCGATAGACAGGGCAGCGCGTACCGCCGGCGCCGATCAGGTAGCGGCAGCGGTAGCGGGCGTCCAGCACATAGGTTTCCCCCTCTCGTTGAATGCGGCGGACTTCATGGACGTCGCAGGGCGCGCCGGTCCGTCGCAGCAGCCAGGCATCGAATTCGTAACGGCGGATGGAATGTTGTGTCGAGCGTAGAGTCAGCGGCAAGCCTTTCAGCGCGATGCGCAGAGCCTGGAAAGTGTGGAAACGATGCGGATACTCAGCCGGATCGAACTCGAGATCGGCCACCACCTCCGGTGTGATCCAACCCGCGCAAAGCTTCTCCCGCGGAAACGTGGCGCGGTCCAGCACCCGACAGTCGAATCCGCGCCGCGTTAGCGCCCATGCTGCCGCGGCGCCGGCCGGGCCACCGCCCACGACAATGATCTCGTGTTCGATCATTGGGCGTCCGCATACAGATGATTCCGGGTCTGCGGCAGGGCGTTTGATTCCGGCCGTTGGAACAGGACCTGGAACAGTTGCAGCCCACCGGTGGTGAATGCGGCAATGGATCCGGCCAGGTACAAACGCCAGGCGCGGGCGAAGGCCGGATCGAACATCTCCCGCACGGTGTCGAAGTTCAGCTCATAGCGCTGCAACCAGTGGGTCAGGGTCCTTGCGTAGTGCAGACCCAGATTCTCGACGTCCACAATGCTGAAGTCGTTGGGCTCGAATATCGGCATCATCTCGCCAAGGGTGGGCGGGTAGGCGCCGGGAAAAACGCGGCTCTCGATCCAGTCGTCCATTCTGCGGGGCTGATTGCGGCCAATGGTGTGGATCAGTCCCCGTCCGCCGTCCTTGAGGCAGCCGTCCACCACTTTCCCGAGCGCAGCGTAGTGCTCGACACCGACGTGTTCCAGCATGCCCACCGAAACAAAGGCGTCGTACTCACCGGTCAGGTTGCGATAGTCGTCCTCTATGTACTCGATCATGCCATCGAGGCCGTCTTGTCTGGCACGATGTCTCGCATACGCAATCTGTGCAGCCGAAATGTTGTACGAGCGGACCCGCACGCCGTGCTGTCGCGCCATGTATCTGGCCAGCCCCCCCCAGCCGCTTCCCGCCTCCGCCACCCGCTCGCCGGGTTTGAGGTTCAATTTTCGGCATACCAGGTTCATTTTCGCGATTTGAGCCTGCTCCAATGTGGCGCCCGGATCCGGGTAGTAGGCGCAGGTGTACTGCATGTAGCCGTCATCCAGCCATAGCCGATAGAAATCGTTGCCGAGATCATAGTGGCTGTGGATGTTTTCGCGGGCGGCGCTCAGGGAGTTGGGCCGTGGTCGCTTGGCCTGAAGATGTCTCAACAATCTTTGCACGCCGCCTCTGCGCCGCGCGTCCCGCACGCTGCGGTAGAGGCCCTCCAGGAACGTCAGTAGGTCGCCTTTGATGGAGAGGCTGCCGTCGGCGTAGGAATCGCCAAATCCGATACTGGGATTGCGCAGCATGCGATACAGCACTCTGCGCCGATGGAGACGTGCGGTCAGATCGGTCTGATACGGTTTGATCTTGGTGCCGTCCCAGAGCTCGACCGTCAGAGGTGGCCGCCCGGCGAGATTCAAAAGTTGCTCGACCAGCCAGCGTTCAATCGCCTTCGGGGCCGTGTCGTTGCCGGTCTGGTTCGAATTTACGAAGCTGTGTGTTTGCTCGGATGCGCCCATCTGCGTTGCACCTGCCCATGATCAGCGAGTGAGTGCCGCACTGTCCTTGCCGTTTCTCCGAATCAACCCCGATCGCGATCAGCGTGGGGGAGCACCACACTCAAACCCGGTATCCATGTCGAGAAAAAGATAGCATCGACTTGCCATCACCTCCAGGATATGAGCCGGGCGCCCTGCATCTGTGCACTTTTGAGCCGAAACGGGATCCGCGCGGATAAATCAGGGTTTGCTCGAAAGATCTTTGAACATTGCGATTGCAGGTTTGCATGCACCGTAAAGCTCAGGTCGATGTGTTTGGCGCCTCAGTCTTAGTGGCCTTCTCCATGTTGTTGGGTCTCAATCAGGTGATGGTCAAATGGGTCAATGCTGGTTTGCAGCCCGTGTTCCAGGCCGGTCTGCGGTCGGCCTGCGCCTTTGTCCCGGTACTGTTGTTTGCCATCGTCATGCGCCGCCGGCTCTCCCTGAGCGACGGCAGCCTCTGGCCCGGTCTGGCTTGCGGTCTCATATTCAGTGTTGAGTTTATGTTTTTGTTTCAAGCGTTGGATTACACGTCAGTTTCTCGGGTTTCCGTTCTGTTTTATACGATGCCGTTCTGGGTCGCATTGGGTGCGCATTTTTTGATACCCGGTGAGCGCCTGACTCCGCGCCGGGTGCTTGGTCTGGTGCTGGCCATTGCCGGCGTTGTGATGGCTTTCACCGACGGGTCGGCGCCCAGCTCGGATCGCGCCCTGGTGGGTGACGTGTTCTGTCTGCTGGGGGCCATGTGCTGGGCAGCGATCGCCTTGCTGGCGCGGGCGAGCGCCCTGTCCAGGTCCTCACCCGAAATGCAGCTGCTCTACCAGCTCGCCGTGTCGTCGGTGGTGCTCATCGCACTGGCACCGCTGTTTGGCGATCTGGTCCGCGAGCCGACGCTGCGCATCTGGGCTATTTTCGCTGTTCAGGTGCTGCTGGTGGTCTGTGTCGGCTTTCTGACCTGGTTCTGGATTCTGTCCATCTACCCGGCATCGGACATGGCCTCATTCGGATTTCTCGCGCCGCTGTTTGGGGTACTGTTCGGCTGGTTGCTGCTGGACGAGACCATATCCCCATCCATCATCGGTGCTCTGTTGCTGGTGGGTACCGGCATTGTGCTGGTCAATCGGCGGACCACACCTGGGCCGGGAGTACGACCAGCGCCTTGACTCGTGAGGACGATCCACGCCTGACATCAGCCCTGCTGAACCATCTCCGGCACGAGTGCACCAGGCTCCCCCTCCCAGGGTCGCATAATGCGTTGGCTCGAAACGCCTGATCAGTTGGATCCGACGCGCTCGGGTATACTGTGCCCCGTCCTCCTGCTTTGCCCAGTGGAGCCCCGGTGACCGACTATCAAGACATTCGCGACAGCGTGGTGCGCCTGTGCCAACGTTTTCCAAACGAATACTGGCGCAAGCTGGAGGCGAATACCGCCTACCCGGACGAGTTCATTCGGGTGCTGACCGACGAGGGATTTTTATCGGTTCTGATCCCCGAGGAGTACGGGGGCGTGGGTCTCGGCGTGGAAGCGGCCGGGGTCATTCTGGAGGAAATCTCTCGTTCCGGAGGCCACCCCGGCGCCTTTCATGCCCAGATGTACACCATGGGTACGGTGTTGCGGCACGGTTCCCAGGCGCAGAAGCAGAACTATCTCCCAAAGATCGCTGCCGGCGAGCTGCGTTTACAGGCCTTTGGTGTGACCGAGCCAGTGGCCGGTACCGATACCACCTCGATCCGTACCTTCGCCGAAAGGCGGGGTGATCACTATCGGGTCAACGGCCAGAAGGTTTGGATCAGCCGAGCCCAGTATTCCGATCTGTTGCTGCTCTTGGCGCGAACCACACCCCGCGACCAGGTCGCGCGCAAGACCGAGGGTCTGAGCGTGTTTCTGGTGGATATTCGTGAGGCGGTGGGTAACGGACTCACCATCCGCCCCATCGAAACCATGATGAACCACCATACGACCGAACTGTTTTTCGATGATCTGGATATCCCGGCCGATGCCCTGGTGGGTGAGGAGGGGCGGGGGTTCCGCTATATCCTGGACGGCATGAACGCCGAGCGCATCCTGATCGCGTATGAATGCATCGGCGACTGCAAGTTCTTCATCGACCGGGCCACCGCCTACGCCAGCGAGCGCACTGTGTTCGGCCGTCCCATCGGTCAGAATCAGGGTGTGCAGTTTCCCATCGCCCGGTCCTACGCGGACATGCGCGCGGCGGAACTCATGACCCGGGAGGCGGCGCGTCTATTCGATGCGGGCGAAGCCTGCGGCACCGAGGCCAATCTGGCCAAACTGTTGGCCTCGGAGGCGTCCTGGCGCGCCGGCGACACCTGTGTCCAGACACACGGCGGCTACGGATTCGCCAAAGAGTACGACATCGAGCGCAAGCTGCGGGAGACCCGCCTTTACCAGGTCGCCCCCATCTCCACCAACCTGATCCTGTCCTATGTGGGTGAGCATGTGCTGAAGATGCCGCGCTCGTTTTGAGCCTCCCCGATGACCGAGCCATGCAAGGGGCCCGAAATATGAACGACACGACTGCCAAACCCCTGGACGGTGTGCTGGTGGTTTCCATCGAGCAGGCCGTGGCCGCGCCGGTCTGTACGGCGCGGCTCGGGGACGCCGGTGCGCGGGTGATCAAGGTGGAGCGCCCGGAAGGCGACTTCGCCCGCGGCTACGATGATTATGTCAAAGGGGAAGCGACTTATTTTGTCTGGGCCAATCACGGCAAGGAGTCGGTCTGTCTGGATTTGAAACTGGACGAGGATCGGGCCGTGTTGACCGCGCTGCTGGCCCGGGCCGACGTGTTTGTTCAGAATCTGTCGACCGGCGCGGTGGACCGGCTGGGTTTTGGCCCGGCGGCCTTGCGGGCACGGCACCCACGTCTTATTACCTGTTCCATATCCGGCTACGGCCAGGACAATGCCTACCGGGGCATGCGCGCCTACGACATGCTGGTGCAGGCCGAGAGCGGTTTGTCCTCCATCAGCGGCAACGGCCGGGTCGGTGTGTCGATCGCCGACATCGTAACCGGCATCAATGCCCACGGCGCCATTGTCGAGGCGCTTTTGCTGCGCGGCCGTACCGGGCAGGGCAGCGATCTCAGGCTGTCGCTGTTCGACAGCATGGCCGACCTTATGGCCGTGCCTCTGCTGCAAACCGCGTACTCGGGCAAGGCGCCGGAATACGTGGGCATGCGCCATCCGTCGATCGTGCCCTACGGCAGTTTTCCCACCACCGGCAGCGACGTGGTGCTGTCGATCCAGAACGAACGGGAATGGGTGCGGCTCTGTACCGATGTGCTGCAAGCCCCGGATATGGCGATGCGCCCGGGCTTTGAGTCGAACAAGGCGCGCACCGAAAACCGTGAGGCGGTGGAGGCGGCGATCAGCGCCATCACCCGTGGTTTTTCGCAGCAGACCTTGATCGACCATTTGCGCCGTGCGCGTATCGCCTGCGGCGTACTGAACAGCGTGCAGGAGGTGTTGGCGCACCCGGCCTATCGCAGCGCCTCGGTTGCGTTGCCCAGCGGTGAAGCCGTCGATGTACCCGCACCCGCCGCCCGGTGTGACTGGCACGGACCCGAACTCGGACGCTGCCCCGCATTGGGTGAGCACAGTGACGCCATACGCCGTGAGTTTGCCGGTGCAGCATCCGAGGTCGAGCGATGAGCATCGAGGTCGATATCGAGCATCTGAACCAATGGATCGGCAACACCGAGCGGGCCGAGGATCGGGTGGCCGCACGCCCGGCGGCGGCGCTGGCGGCAACCCTGGACCGGCACGACGGCTATCCGAAGAATGGGGACCGGCTGCCCTATCTGTGGCACTGGCTGTATTTTCTGTCCTGCCACGACGCGTCGGAGCTGGGTGAGGACGGCCACGCGAAACTGGGCGGTTTCCTGCCGCCGGTGCCGCTGCCACGGCGCATGTGGGCGGGGTCCCGTTTTGAGTTCGGTCAACCCCTGCAGATCGGGGAGGCGATCCAGCGCCAGTCCCGCATCAAAAGCATCAACATCAAACAGGGCCGCACCGGCACCCTTGGATTTGTGGAAGTCGAACATACGATCACAGGCGATCGGGGCGGCGGGATTGTGGAGCAGCACGACATCGTTTATCGCGAACCCAGCCCGCCCGGCGCCTCGGCCCGGCCCACCGCCCCGGCCCCGGATGGGGCCGGATGGACGGTGACCATACATCCCGATCCGGTGCTGTTGTTTCGCTATTCCGCGGTGACCTTCAACGGTCACCGTATCCACTATGATCGTGACTACTGTCGGCGGGTGGAGGGTTACGACGGTCTGGTTGTGCATGGGCCGCTGATCGCCACCCTGCTGCTGGAACACGCCGCTCGCCAGTATCCGGTCCTGAATCTCAGCCGGTTCAGCTTTCGCGCCGTGAGCCCGACCCTGGATACCCGTCCGTTCCAGGTCAGCGGTGCGCGCGACGGCGACCAGCTCAAGCTCTGGGCTTCGAGCATGGACGGGGCTCTGGCCATGCAGGCTGAAGCCCAATGTGCATGAGACGCCAACGCTTCATGAACCCTGCCAGCGAACGACCATGAGCCAGACCCGGGAGCTGGTGGATCTGATCCGCGGCAAAGCCTATACCGAGGCGGATCTTCACCACGCCGCGCTGTTCGTGCTGGACGCCGCGGCCAATGCGCTGGCGGGCCGAAATTCCGTTCCGGGCCGGATACTGCTGGACTGGGCCGCTGAGCAGGGCGATGACCCGGGGCGCCGGGCTCTGCTCATCGGTGGGCTCACCCACATTCTGGAGGTGGACGATCTGCACCGTACGTCGGTGGTGCATCCGGGCTGCGTGGTGGTGCCGGCCAGTTTGGCGTTGGCCCCCCGCCTAAGGGCATCGGGGCTGGATCTGCTGGTCAGCGTCCTGCAGGGTTTCGAAGCCTGCTGCCGCATCGGAATGGCGGTCGGACCGGGCCACTACCGCATCTGGCACAACACAGCCACCTGCGGACCGTTTGGTTCGGCCATGGCGGCGGCGAGCCTGATGAATCTGTCGGCTGCGCAGGCAACCGATGCGCTGGGTAACGCCGGGACCCAGTCAAGCGGACTCTGGCAGTTTCTGGATACCGGCGCCATGAGTAAGCATCTGCATGCCGGCCGGGCCGCCGAGGCCGGCGTAGTGGCCGCGGGTCTGGCCCGGCACGGGTTTACCGGTCCGCCGGCAATTCTTGAGGGGGCGCGGGGTTTTTTCCAGGCGACCTGTCCCGATCCCGAACCGGAGATGGTTCTGGCAGCGCCGGACGCGGCCTGGCAGTTGCGCAAAACCTCAATCAAACCCTGGCCCTGCTGCCGCCACACCCATCCGGCCATCGACGCGGCTCTGGAACTGTCGAAAATCGTTGACCTGGCCGGGGTCGTCAAAGTCGCCGTGGAAACCTACCGGCCTGCCCTGGACGTGTGCGACCGCCCGTTGCCCAGCAGCGAGTACGAGGCCAAGTTCTCACTGCAGCACTGCGTCGCCGCGGCCCTCAACGACGGCCGGGTCGTGTTCGATTCCTTTGATGAGGTGGGCCGCGCCCGGCTGGCGGCGGTGCGTGAACGGGTTATGCTCAGCGCCGTCGAACCCTACATCTCCGCCTACCCGGGGCACTGGGGGGCATCGGTTACGGTGACGCTGGATGACGGGCGTGTTGTGGCCGCGCGGCGTTCTGATTGCAAGGGCGATCCCGAATCGCCTTTGACGGCCGACGAGATGATCGCCAAAGCCCGGTTCCTGCTGTCCCACGGAGGCGTATCCGACAACGACGCCCAAGGAATCATCGATTCTGTCCTGGCGCTACCGGAAGGCGATGCCGCACCGGACCTGATGCGGTGGTTCGGGCACACATAGTGCGCATTGATGAAAGAATGTGGATTATTGTCGCAAAGGTAACCTTTCGGTCTGTGCCCGCTTGTGGCTCGATGCGCCCGCGTCGCTGAGCCGGCATGCTGGGCGCGTTGAGATACTGTCTGGCGATGATGGTGGCCTGTTCACACCTATGGAGCAGTCTTCTATGGTGGCAGGGTACCTATGCGGTGTTCGCGTTTTATCTGATCAGTGGCTACCTGATGAGCCTGGTGATCAATGAGGTCTATGTCTCGCACCACGGCATCGTCCGGTATGCGCTGAACCGGATTCTACGGATTTATCCCATCTACCTGGTGGCATTGGTCCTGTCCGTCGGGCTGGCATTCGCCCTCCCGGAACTGCGTGATGAACCGGTGGGCCATGGGTTTCTGTTACGTGATGTCATGCGCATCCCGTCCTCCATGGTCAATTGGCTCGCCAACATTACGCTGGTCTATCCTTGGCAGGATCAGTCGTTGGCGGTTTCACAGGCTTGGAGTCTGCGCGTCGAGCTGGTTTTCTATGTGTTTATGCTGGTGACGGTCCGACGGTGGTGGCTGGCAGTGGCCTGGCTTTTCTGCTCCGCTCTGGCAGCCGTCTACCTGGAGCTTTCTTCGGCTGCATTCCTGATTCGATACACCAGC
>JAHEDQ010000205.1 GCA_024641125.1 Candidatus Competibacteraceae bacterium
CTCAGATGATCCAATCCGGCGTTGCCGTCCTTGACAAGGGCGATGGCCATTGCCTGTGGACTGCGCCTTGGCTTGAATCATCTGAATCGCTCTGCATCCGTCATTATTAGATGGACGGAGTGCTAGTCCCAGAGCCTCACTTCGACCCCCTGCTCCCGCAACGCATCGGCCCGGGCCTGAACGTAGCGCTGAAATTCGGGCTCGGTCCGCCACGCGCCGCTGGACACATAGTCCAGCACGCTTTGCACATGAAACGCACGCAGGTATGCCTCACTGCGAAACAGTTCCCGGCCACCCGAGCCAAAGAAAACAAGGCTTGGCGCATACTGAATGCCCAGGTCCCTGGCCCAGTCCCGAGCCAGGATTCGGTCACCGGTGGGGGTAACCACCTCCTCCGTCGACCACATGTCCACCACGACAAGGTCGAAACCCTGCAACAGCGTCCGGCTCTCGGGGCGTTTAAGCACATCCAGGTGAAGCTCATCGCAGGCGCCGCATTCCCGTTGTTCGAACATCACCAGCAAGGGGCGCGAGTCCGAACCCAGGTGATCCAGTTTGAACGGCGCCGAAACGGACCCTGGCTCACTGTGCAATCGACCGGACGCCGGCGGCGGTTCGTTCTGAGCCAGAAACGACTTGAACGATTGGCCGTCCTGGTCCGGATCGGAGGCAAACGCCAGCGCCATCGTGAATCGATGGGGTGGGTAATAACCGTTGATTCTCATCACAACTTCGGCGGCGGCGTTGAGAAACAGCAAGGTCGGGGTGAACATCACCTTGAGGTTCGCGGCAAATTCTTTCTCGGTTACCTCGTGACCGGAAAAATCGATGACAGACCGGTCGCCCCAAAGGTTGATTTCAATGACATCAAAGTCGCGCTGGGTGGCCAGGACGATCTCACGCTGACCGAAATTGTCCCGCAGCAACTTGGCGCAATAGGGGCAACCGTCCTGATGGAAATAGAGAATCAGCCGCTTGCCGCGCTTCTCCGCATCGGCGACATCCTCGGGTAGGTCAAGGAACGAATCCTTAAACCAGGGCAGAGCGTCGGTGTGCCCGGACGGCGGCTCCTCGGCCGCTGCGGTCGAAAACCATGCGAACAGAAGCGCAAAACAAAGGCAAACTCGCATATCGCTACCTCCTGATCCTGCACCCTTGCCACTGCCCTTTGTTTTGAAAGGCTGTCAGCCGATCCCTCCGTAGGACTCCGCACCGCGCAACCAGAACAACACCCCAAAGAGGAACCGATCACTCCGGGGAAAAGGTGATGGCCAGCGGCGTCGCCCAGCCGGCCCACAGCTTGAGGGAAAAAATCGGACTGCCCTGCCACTCGACTATGGCGTTCGCCGTATTGCTCTCAGTAACCATTCTTACCCCGTCTGGACTTAAAAGCCGAACCGGACCTTCGGCCGAGCGAGCGGCGCTTTGGCTGTCCCGTGCCATCCGCTATGGCCGTATCAGCCAGCCCGACGGATGCGCGCAGACCTTTGACTGCTGTCGCCTCCAACTCGTCGAATTTACCAGGTTTCAGTCCCCGTCTGAGGCTGACACTGCCGTAGCGCACCCGGATCAGGCGGCTTACCCGGCATCCCACCGCCTCCCATATCCTCCGAACTGCGCGGTTGCGGCCTTCGGTCAAAGTGACGTGATACCAGTGGTTGGCCCCTTCGCCACCCCGATTCTCGACTTTCTGGAAACGCGCACGCCCGTCATCCAGTTCCACGCCCTCGATGAGCTGTTCCAGCACCGTGGGCGTGACCACGCCCAGGATACGGACTGCGTACTCACGTTCCACCTGGTAGCGTGGATGCATTAATCGATTGGCCAACTCGCCGTCATTGGTCAGCAGCAGCAAACCCAGCGTGTTGACATCCAGGCGACCGACAGCGATCCACCTTTCCCGCCCGCGATTGGGCAGCTTATCAAACACGGTTGGGCGGCCGTCTGGATCGTGTCGGGTCGTGATCTGACCTTCCGGTTTGTAATAGGCCAAAACCCTTGACGCAACCACTCTTTGCGGCCTTTTCAAGCGTCGCCCATCCAACTCGATGCGTTCGAGCCCGGTAATCTGCTGCCCGGGCGCTGCGGCTTGACCATCGATCTCAATTCGCCCCTCCGCGATCCAGCCCTCAACGTCCCGCCGGGACCCCACGCCCCAGGCCGCCAGAATTTTCTGTATCCGCTGCGGTTCAGGCGCTGGCGTCGTGTGGACCGCTGATCGCGAATCCGAACGCCGATTACCCGCCTTGTAGGGTCGCTTCACCAGAGTCCTCCTGCGCCTGATGCGGGACCGCAGGTATCTCCGCCTCCTGCCCGAAAGGCGTGCCCTCGGCGAGACCCGGCTCGCTCAATCCCTTGATCTCCGCCAGGCTTGGCAGGTCCGACAGGCTCTTTAGACCGAAATAATCGAGAAACGACTTGGTGCTTGCATAGAGGGCAGGCCGCCCCGGCACATCGCGATGCCCAACGATGCGTACCCAATTGCGCTCCAGTAGAGTGCGCATGATGTGGGTGCTCACAGCGACGCCTCTCACGTCTTCGATCTCGCCCCGGGTGATCGGTTGACGATAGGCGATCAGCACCAGAGTCTCCAGCAGAGCCCGGCTGTAGCGGGCCGGCTTCTCCTCCCACAGCTTCGCCACCCAGGGGGCCATGGTCTCCCGCACCTGAATACGCAGGCCACCGGCGACCTCAACCAGTTCGATGCCGCGCTCGGCATACTCGCCGCGCAACGCTTCCACAGCATCACGCACCGCGTCTTGCGAGGGCTGACCAAAGTCCTCCACAAGCAGGTGCAGACGTTCCAGGGGCAGGGGGTCCACCGAAGCCAGCAACGCCGCCTCAACAATGTTCTTGATCGATACTTCGGCCATTCACGGTTCTCCGGTTTCAGGCTCGGGCGCGGACATAGATCGGTCCGAATGCCTCATTCTGGGTCAGCTCGATCAGGCTCTCGCGGGTCAGCTCCAGGATGGCCAACAGGGTCACCACCACACCCATACGCCCCTCCTCGGGCTTGAACAGACGGGTAAACTCCACGAAACGGTCCCCCCCGACACGGTCTAGCACGATGGACATGCGCTCCCGCACGGAGAGCTGCTCACGCTGAATCGTGTGATGGGCGAACTGCTCGGCGCGGGCCATAACCGCCGCCATGGCCAGCAGCAGTTCCCGAAGTTCGACCTGGGGCTGGACTTGTGGACGTTCCAGATGGTCGGAATCGGCGACGACCGGGAATACGTCCCGTTCCATCCGGGGCAACTGGTCCAGATCCTGAGCCGCCTCCCGAAACACCTCATATTCCTGAAGCCGGCGCATCAGGTCAGCCCGGGGGTCACCCTCGTCCTCATCCTCCACTGGCCGCGGCAACAGCATCCGGGACTTGATCTCGGCCAGAATCGCCGCCATCAGAAGATACTCGGCTGCCAGTTCCAGGCGCAGACTTTCCATCAATCCGATGTAGTCCATGTACTGGCGGGTGATGAGGGCGATGGGAATATTGAGGATGTCGAGGTTCTGCTTGCGAATCAGGTACAACAGGAGATCGAGCGGGCCTTCAAAGGTCTCGAGAAACACTTCCAACGCATCGGGCGGAATATAGAGATCTTCTGGCAGATCCGGCAAAGCGGCACCGTTAACAACCGCGATCCGCTCAGGCGGAGTGTCCGGCGGCCCGGCGGTTGGGATTAGCACGCCGCCCGTGGTCTGAGTCAAACCGGCGGCACCTGGACTGGATTCGCCCCTCGCACACCCCCATCGATCGTAACTCTGGTTTTCGGCGACATGAACTTCAGCTCAGCGGCCGTATGCCAACCGCGCGGCGTATTGCATCCATGAGCGGCGCGCTCAGGTCTCTGGCCCGCTCACCACCCCGACGCAGTTCTTTTTCCACATGGCCCGGGTCGGCCAACAAGGCCTCGTAGCGCTCGCGGGCCGGCGCCAGCAAATCATTCAAGTGCGTAAACAACAGTTGCTTCATCTCTCCCCAAGCAATGCCCGCCGCGTAACGTTGACGAATCGCCGCGCTTTGTTCGGCCGTGGCGAAGGCATGATAGATCTCAAACAGCGTCGATTGCTCCGGGTCCTTGGGCTCGCCCGGTTCCAGGGAGTCGGTCTTGATTTTCATGATCAGTTTGCGTAACTGCTTCTCGGGCACAAACAGCGGAATGGTGTTGTTGTAGCTCTTGCTCATTTTGCGGCCGTCGAGACCGGACAGTACTGCTGTACTGTCGTCCACCACCGCCTCCGGCAACACAAAGTGCTCGCCGTAGAGATGATTGAAACGCTGAGCGATGTCCCGCGCCATTTCCAGATGTTGTACCTGGTCGCGCCCCACAGGAACCTTGTTGGCCTTGAACATGAGAATGTCGGCGGCCATCAGGACGGGATAGCCATACAATCCCATTGTGATGCCCTTGTCCGGGTCCTGTGACCGTTGCGACTCGTTCTCGGCAACGGTCGCCTTGTACGCATGGGCGCGGTTCATTAAGCCCTTGGCGGTAACACAGCTGATGATCCAGGTGAGTTCGGTGACCGCAGGCACATCGGATTGCCGGTAAAAAACCGCGTTGCCGGTATCCAGACCCAAGGCCAGCCAGGCGGCGGCAATCTCGAGGCTGGATCGGTGAACGCGTTCAGGATCCTCACACTTGATCAGGGCATGGTAGTCGGCCAAAAAATAGTATGTGGAAAGGGCGGCATCGTGGCTCGACTCAATGGCCGGCTTGATCGCCCCCACGTAGTTGCCCAGATGGGGCGTGCCGGTGGTTGTAATACCGGTCAGTACAACTTGTTTGCTCATGACCTCATCAGCTCGAGGAAAGTCGCCGCTGTATCAACGACATCATCCAGTGGCAATAGACCATCACTGGGTGGACATGGAGAACAGGATGCGCTCCAGCAACGCAATGGGAGGCCCGAGAATATACGCGAGCCCACCGGAAACCAACAACACGATCAGGATCACCAGACCCAAGGGTTCCACCCGCGCCAACAGCCGCGCCGCGGTATCGGGAAGCAGGCCCACGGCGACGCGTCCACCGTCCAGGGGCGGAATCGGCAGCATGTTCAGTACAGCCAGCACCACATTGATCATCACGCCCGCTACGCTCATGTAGTACAGACCTACAAAACCGTCGTAGCCAAATACCTGATGGCCTTTCTGCGCCAGACTGAGAGCCACGGCCCAAATCAGCGCCATGACCAGGTTGGATGCGGGACCGGCCGCCGCCACCAATGCCATATCGCGCTTGGGATGATTCAAGCGTCGAAAATCCACTGGCACCGGTTTGGCCCAACCGAAAATGAACCCACCCAGAAACAGCAGCGCCAGGGGCAGAATCACGGTGCCGATGGGATCGATATGGCGCAAGGGATTCAGGCTCAAACGCCCCATGCTTTGGGCCGTCGTATCCCCAAGTTTGAGCGCGGCCCAGCCGTGGGCCACTTCGTGCAGGGTGACGGCAAGCAGAATGGGCGGCGCCCAAACGACGATGAGTTGGATAAGGGATAAGTTCTGCATCGGTGGAGTATACGCGGACCAGCACGATCCGCTTTCAATTCTCCAGAAAGGCAATTGGACCCAGACCGACTCGCTGCACCTCGGGTTGGTCCCCGGTCAGATCGAGCACGGTGGTGGGTTCATAGGGGCAGGCGCCGCCGTCGATTACCAGATCCACCTGTTTCTCAAGACGGTCCCGAATGTCGTCAGGATCGTTCAACGGCAGCATATCTCCGGGCAGGATCAGGGTGGTGCTCATAATGGGCTCACCCAACTCCGCCAATAAAGACGCGACAATGACGTTGTCCGGCACCCGTATGCCAATGGTGCGGCGCTTGGGGTGCTGGAACCGTCGGGGCACCTCATGGGTCGCAGGTAAAATGAACGTGTATGCACCCGGAGTCAGCGCCCGCAGCAAACGGTACTGAGTGTTGTCGATGCGCGCATAAACCGCAATTTCCGAAAGGTCGCGACAGACCAAGGTGAAATTGTGATTCTTGTCCGCCTGACGTACCCGGCGAATCCGCTCCAGGGCCTGCTTGTCGCCTAAATGGCATCCTAGGGCATAGCTCGAGTCGGTCGGGTAGGCGACCAGACCGCCGTCGCGAATAATTTCCACCGCGCGATGGATCAGGCGAGGCTGCGGATTGACGGGGTGAATCTGGAAAAACTGACTCATGATCGTATTGGGCCTGCCCTCGTGATGGCGGTCAACCGTATCCTTGCGGCCACCGATATGCGGGTGGCATAGTAGCCGCCCGGCGCCACTATGCAACCGTTATAGAAGGACAGATCAATGTGGTACGCCATCGTTGGCAGCGACAAACCGGACAGCCTTGAGCGTCGGACAGCGAACCGCGGCGCCCACCTCGCCAGGCTCGAGGCGCTGCAGAACGACGGCCGTCTTCTCGTGGCTGGACCATTCCCCGCCATCGACAACGAGGACCCGGGCACGGCCGGATTCAGCGGCAGTCTGATCGTGGCGGAGTTCGAGTCTCTGGAGGCAGCCCTTGACTGGGCCGAAGCGGACCCCTACCGATTGGCCGGCGTTTACCAGACGATTGACGTCAGGCCGTTCCGCAAAGTCCTGCCCAAGTGACATGCCACGGCACCCTTTGTCCACGGCGCCCTTTGGGTCGAACAGTGCCCAAGGGTCCGTCTTTCGATTCGCACGTTTCAACTCACACCATGGTTCCAAACAGGGAGACCCCGATGAACAGTTTGATCCGAGGTGGCTTGATTGCCGCCTTCGCAATAACGGGCTACGCCACCGCCCATGCGCAGCAGACCCCGCTGACGGTAAACGGTGAGCAAGTAGATCCGTTGATGCTGCAATCATTCCAGGCCGCACGCGCGCAGCAGGGAGGCGATCCACAAACAGCTATGGAGGAATTCATCAGCCAGGAGTTACTGGTTCAGGAAGCGATCAAAGCGAAACTGGATCAGGAGCCCGATGTGGCCTTGACTCTGGAAATTCAACGGCGTAACACCCTGGCCTCGGCCGCGCTGCGTGACTACGTGGATAAGCATCCACCCACCGAGGAAGCGCTAAAGGCCGACTACGAAGCAGCCATCGCAGAGATGTCGGGTACCGAGTACAAGGCCCGGCACATTCTGCTAGAAAATCAGGATGACGCAGTGGCGGTCATTGCCAGTCTGGACGACGGCGCCTCATTCGAGGAACTCGCCAAAGAGAAGTCCACCGGTCCTTCGGGCCCCGACGGCGGTGACCTGGGATGGTTCACCCCGGACCGCATGGTGAAACCCTTCTCCGATGCGGCGGTGGCGCTGGAGCCGGGTAAGTACAGCACGGAACCGGTTCAAACCCAGTTCGGCTGGCACGTCATTCTGTTGGAAGAGACGCGCGAAGCGGAGCCGCCCACCTTCGAGAGCATGCGTCCGGAACTACTGGCCGCCGAGCAGCGAAAGTCCGCCACCGAGTATTTGACCGAACTGCGTGAATCAGCCGAGATCGAGACCGAGTAGAGCCCGATCCGCAAAGCACCGGTTGCCTGATTCAGTTTGGCTCGACCCCATTTTCCAAGGCGTCGAGCCAAACAAGGAAACTCGGCTCGTCCATCACCTCAATGCCTAACGCCTCGGCCTTGGACAGCTTCGAGCCGGCATTCTCACCGGCGATCAAGCAGTGCGTCTTGGCGGATACGCTGCCGCTGACCCGTGCGCCCAACGCCTGCAGCCGAGCCTTTGCCTGCTCCCGGGTCAAACCGGTCAAGGTACCGGTGAGCACATAGGTCTTGCCCGACAGAGGCAAAGGCGCCGCCGCGGGCTGCCGTGTTGGCTGCTCGGGCCAGGTCAGGCCGGCCGCCCTCAGGCGCTGAATCACTTCACAATTGTGGTCCTGGGCGAAAAAAGCCCGCAGATGCTCTGCCACGACCGGACCTACGTCGGGAACCGCCTGCAGTGCCTCCCCATCGGCGTTGATCAGGGCGGCCAGATTCCCGAAATGATCGGCAAGCTGTCGTGCCGTAGTCTCACCCACCTCCCGAATGCCCAGAGCGTACAGGAAACGCCCCAGGCTGGTGTGCTTGCTCCTATCCAGCGCCGCCACCAGATTCTCGGCCGACTTGGGCCCCATTCGATCGAGGTGGGCAAGGGTTGCCGTATCGAGCTGGAACAGATCGGATGGATCACGCACCTGACCACGCTCAACCAATTGGTCGATCAGCTTTTC
>JAHEDQ010000206.1 GCA_024641125.1 Candidatus Competibacteraceae bacterium
CCCTCGTTCTCCAATGAACAGGCCATCTCGCATTGAAGGCAACCCGTGCACTTCTGCGGATCTATGTGTAGCGATTTCTGCATGACGGTTCGTCTCCTCAGATGGTCTATGGCGGTCGGGTTTAGTTGATTATTCTGATTCCAGTTCGAAAAGGCTGAGATCGGGTCACGCGCGTGACGACCCGAAAACGCTCCTAGTCGATTGCGGGCATGTCGTCCAAGGGCTCGGGCTGATCCTCGACCAGGGGCAGCCCCGCTGCTGCCCAGGCATCGGTACCTCCCCGGTACCAGTACAGCACGCGATAACCGTATTCATACGCTCTTTGTACAGCGTTCCACGACATCCAGCAGTCTGCTACGCAGTAAAACACCAGGGGGTGGTCGAACCGGTCTCCCGTAATGCGTTCCAGATTCTCCCGGAAATAGGCATCCATGGCCGGCTCCAGTTGCCCGTAACCCACGTTGGGCAACCAAGTGCTGCCGGGCAGGTTGTAGCGAGGTTCGCTTGGCAACCAGGCGAACCCAAACTCGGCACTCTCGGGTCTGACGACCACAGCTTGCACGTCCACAAGCGCCGCGCCCTGAGACGCCAGCAGACGCTCCAGGTCGACGGTGCCCAGCGTGGTCCCGTGTGGAACCGATTCCGGAGTCGGTGCCCGATAATGGGCCATGCGGTAACCGTCCGGCCCTAGATCCCGATGCGCCACCCCGTTCCCGGTCGCCACCGCGGAGTCGCCCACAAATGGGCTGAGCATGATCAGTGTCCAGGCCCACACCAGTGCGGATATCACTGATTGCCGCGTTCCGCGATTCGACCCTGAATAATGTTTGCCGTGTGCACTCATGGGTTTGCGCGGGGGCCGATAATCCGTCGTATTGCGGGCCGAAACACGTCTTCTACAACGCTATTGAACCTGTTCTGTAGCAGGCCTGAACGCGGCGCGCTCCAGCGCCGGATACAAATGGCTGACCGAGCGCTGATACTCCGCCGGCATCACCGCCAGCGCGGCGATACGTTCCGGTGGTTTCATATTGAGGACTTCGGCCATATCCAGGCCCTCGGCGGCAGCGCCGCTCAAGCTCTCTTCCAACCAATCGATGTAGTCGCGCGTTTGCGCAATTGGCCGATGGTCGCGGGAAACCGGGCCATGGCTCGGGACCAGTAGACGGAATTCCAGCCTATCCAGCGTTTCCAGGGAGGCGCGCCAGCCGGCAAGATCGGCATGCGGGGTCGTTGGCGCCCGATTGTGGAACACCACGCCGCCGGTGAACAGGGTGCCGGTACTGTGATCCAGCACAACCAGATCGGACGGCGTATGGCCGGCTAGTGCCAGGAGTTCAAGCCGGTGGCCACCGATTTCCACCATCCCGGGTTGAACCGTGTCATTGGGTAGGGTCACTTCGGTGCCGATCATCCAAGGCCCCACCATTCGGTACATGTTGAGGGTGAATTGCTCGCCCTGATCCGAAATTCCAGTGATGGTTTCCGCCAGTGTGGAACGGGTGACCTGCGGAAACGCTTGACTGCCAAGGAAGTGGTCGGGGTGGAGTTTGCTGATGAAGATACGCACCACTGGTTGATCTGTCAGCCGGGCAATGGCTGCCCTCAGCTGCTCGCCGTAAAGCCTTGAGGGCCCGGCGTTGATGACCACCACACCGGCTTGGGTCACGATGGCCGCGACATTGACGATGTTGCCGCCGTTATCACGGCTGAAGTCCTCATTGACGCCCTCGAACAGATAGGTGTCTTCGGCGATGAGCCGCGGTGTCAGTCCATAGTGCAAATCCACGGCTGGGGCTGTAGCGCACATCAGCAGGATCAGCACTCCGGCGGCAGTCGTTCTCACTCGGACACCCGTGCGTCGAAGCGGTTGCCGCTGTTATCCCGACCGCCGACCCGCACTGCGGACACCTCGGGATTCAAATCGAGGGAGAACACCGGGTTCTCCGATACTGGTTCGAATGTCTCCAGTCTCGCCAGAGTCACGCCGTCGTCCGTACGGATGTCGAATTCCTCCAGGTGAAATCGCGGAATGCCCGGCGCGAGCCCGGTGTCCATGGGATGAACCACGACAAACCGAAGGCGGGTGGATTGGTCGTGCCGCCAGATGCGCCCGGAAACCTCGCCCAGATGGCTTTCCCAGTCGGTCGACCCACTGGCCAGGCTGGGCAATGTGCATCCGCCGCCAGCCGCCTCCAGCCAGACTTGACCTACGTGCCAGACCCCGTCTTCAGACAGGGCGGCGGCGCGGATTGGTGTCGCCTGCTGAACCTTGAAGCGAAAGCCGAGACGTGGGGCCGCCTGGACTGGAATGTAGCGCAGGATTTCGGGAATTGGGTTCAAGTCCGCGAACACCAGAATCTCGCTGACCCCTTCCACCTCGCTGGCATCCACGAAAACCGGCACTGCCATGGAATCCTCGGCCGAGGTCGGCGCCAGCACTTTGACCCGAGGGTCGAAAACAAAGGGGCGCCCGTCTAGAATCTGACGCTGCATCGTGTCCCATTGCACCGAGCGCATCGGATCGTCCTGATTTGCGCTTGTGACGGTCGCTGGAAACCCTGCCAGCAGACAGAGCGTCAGCCAGTTTGGGAGCCTGCGCCAGAGCCGGTCAAGCCGCGCCATCATCGGATCGACACCGTGGGCAGCCAGTGGTTGTCGGGGTCGGCTGTATTCAAGTCCCCTCCTTTAGCAGGGGTCGTAAAACCCCGTCGGGGGGTGGCGAGGCCAGCAGGTTCATATCCACTTCCATCAGTTCGCCGCGGATGCCGTCCCCGTCCCAGGGCAGGCGATAATAGACCCCGTTCCAGGGATCAATCCCATACTCATCCGCAGTCTTGCGGATAAACAGAAGAGCGTATTCCAGGTCGGTTAGATCATCCCCCAGCAGACGCCGGTCATTCCGGTAAGGGTAGGATAGATGAAACAACATGCGCTCCACGTCCTCAAGGCAGTGGAACGGGCGCATGGATAGAAAGTGGTTGGCAAAGCGCGTTTCGTTCCAGTCCACCTGGAACCGATAGCCGTTGCCCTCGGAGGTGAGCAGCACGGTGACGGCTTCCAAGGATTGTCCGTCGCCCGTTATGGAGTCGAAGGTTCAGGCGCTGTAACGGGTTGTCAGCCGCCTGAGCGGTGAAAATAAGGGCGCTTGCGAGCGCTGTCATCAGAAGGCCGCTGCCCATACGCGTAACCCTAGGGAGCGGCCACGGCGGTGACATCGGCTGCCGGCGCCATATAGCTAACCCCGTAGTCTGCTGCCACGGCCTCCAGCACCCCGTCCTGCTTCAATGCGGCCAGTGCGCTCATCACCTCGGCCACCAACTGGTCATTGCCTACCTTGGCGGCGATCGCGATGTCCCAAAAACTACGCAGCATCCCGCGCAGCTGGAACATGCTGAGCCTGAACGCATCTGCCTTGCGGGCGGCCAAACCGCCCTCGAGTTGCGCACGGGGTGCCAGGACCGCGTCCACCTCGCCGTCGATCAGTGCATCCATGGCCTCATCCGCTGTGAGCATGCGCTGGGCCGACCCGGACAACAGGCCGCCGTGGGCGCCGGACAGGTAGTAATCCCCCACGCTGTCGACTTCGACGCCAATCCGAATCTCGGCCAATTGGGTAACGTCGGTGGCGTCGCCAAGTCGTTCCGGGTCAAAGGCAATCGCCATCTGCTCCCGAAAGTACGGAGCAAATATGATGGTGCGGTCGTTTTCTTCGGCAAATGCCGGGTCAAACGGGACATGCATCATCAGGTCGGCCACGCCACCACCGATGTAGTGGCCCTTCCAGATGTTGTTGCGCAGGTCGTCTTCCATGTTTTCGTCGGCGCCTATGGCCCTTACCTCCATGGCCAGACCCATGCGCTCGGCAATGGCCCTGGCCAGGTCCACGTCTGTCCCGCGGTAGCGCGCACCGTCGCGGTAGGAGTAAGGCGGAAAGTCCTTGTATACGGCTACGCGCAGGACACCACGCTCGCGAATCTCTTCCATGGATTGAGACCAGGCCGGCGACGTAAGTGCTGTGAGTGTACTCACAAGCAGGCCGATCAGGGCGTGGCGCACGGTCATTGAACCGCCGGCTCCAACGACAGAATCCAGGTAACGGGATCGCGGGGATTGTCCTGGCTCAAGGCAACGCCGGCCGGCATGAACCGCACGTCGACCTGACCAGCCCAGTTTTGGGTGCTGTTGACGCTCTGGTCCGTGGATCTGCGGCTCATCGTCTCACTCCTCAACGTACAGGGTTTCCAAGTAGGCGCGGATGGCCCACAACGCTTCCTGGCTGAGATAGTCGCCCATTCTCGGCATATAGGTGATGCCGTTGCGTATGGCCCCTTCGCGGACGCGGTAGACGTACCACTCGTCGCCCTCCAGGTCCACCGAGATATAGCGCAGATCCGGTGCGATCCCGCCCGATATGGCGTCCAGGCCATGACAGCGTGCGCAGTTCTGGTTGTACGCGGAGCTGCCGATCTCCACCGCCTTGGTATTGCCCCGGTAGGGGTTTTCCTCCAGCCAATCCTCGCCCAGTGGTTCCAGACCGGTGACATCCACCGCCTGGGGCTGCACGTCACCGTGGGAGAAGCTAACAGTGCTGACCAGGGAGAGCACGGCAGTCAGCATCAGGCAAGGCAGGAATCTGTATGTCTGGTTCATTGGATCGGTACCTCCGTCTTTTGGATGGGCGGGGGCTCGCTCTATGCCCCCGCCCATCGTGACCTACGCTTTGGGCAGCTTGAACACCCAGAGGCTTCCGCCCTGGTTCAGGAACTTCACCCGCTTGGCTACGTCTCCGCCCCACAGGGGCACCGCGCCACCCCAGCCCGACGGCACGGCAATATACTGCTCGCCATCCATCTCCCAGGTCACGGGGCAACCGACGATGCCGGAGCCGGTCTGGAACTGCCAAAGTTCCTCACCGGTTTTGGCATCGAAGGCCTTGAGAAAGCCTTCCGGTGTGCCGGTGAACACCAGGCCACCCGCGGTGGTCATCACGCCGCCCCACAACGGTGCGTTGTTCTGATACTCCCAGACGATCTTGCCGGTCTTGGGATCGACCGCCCGCAGGGCACCGATGTAGTCCTCATATATCGGCTTGATGTTGAAGCCGGCCCCAAGGTAGGCCGCCCCTTTCTTGTAGGTGATGGGCTCGTTCCAGATGTCCATGGCCCACTCGTTGGCGGGTACATAGAACAGCTCGGTGTCCGGATTGTAGGCCATCGGCATCCAGTTCTTGCCCCCCAGGAAGCTTGGGGCTGCGAACACCGACTCGCCCCGCTTGCCATCCTCGCTGGCGGTAGGGTTGCCCGGTCGCATTCCAGTCTCGACCGGACGGCCGCTCTCCAGGTCGATTTTCTCCGCCCAGGCAACCTGGGTGACGAACGGGAAGGCGTTCAGCACCTTGCCATTGCTGCGGTCAAGCACGTAGAAAAATCCGTTACGATCGGCGGTTGCGGCGGCCTTGACCGGCTTGCCGTCCATCGTTGTATCGAAGGAAACGACCTCATTTACGCCATCGAAGTCCCAGCCGTCGTTGGGTGTCGTCTGGTAGTGCCACACGATTTTGCCGGTGTCAGGGTCCAGCGCCAGACGCGACGCCGAGTACAAGTTGTCGCCGGGTCGGAGATGAGAGTTCCACGGCGCCGGGTTACCGGTGCCGAAGAATATCAGGTCGAGGTCAGGATCGTAGCTGCCGCCCAGCCAGGGCGCGGCGCCCCCATACTTCCACATGTCGCCGGGCCAGCTTGCGTTGGTGGTGCCGGTAACGCCGTTTTCCTCACCGTTGAGGTAACCCATGTGGCCTTCAACCGCCGGACGTTGCCAGACCATCTTGCCGGTCTTCGCGTCTCGTGCCTGGATTTCGCCGACGATACCGAATTCGCCACCGGAGTTGCCGGTGATGACCAGCCCTTTGACGATGATGGGCGCGGCCGTATAGGAATAGCCGGCCTTGTAGTCGGCGATCTTTTCCCGCCAGACAACTTTGCCGGTTTCCTGATCCAGCGCCACCAGCTTTGCGTCCAGGGTGCCGAAGATCACGAGGTTGTCGTACAGGGCGGCGCCGCGGTTGACCACGTCGCAGCAGGGCAGAATACCGTCGGGAAGGCGATGGTCGTACTGCCAGAGCTCTTCGCCGGTGCGTGCGTCGATGGCGAACAATCTGGAGTAGGATGCAGTGACAAAAATCTTGCCATTGTGGACCAGCGGCTGTGCTTCCTGCCCCCGTTGTTTCTCGCCGCCATACGAGAAAACCCACGCCGGAGTCAGGTTCTTCACCGTTTCGGTGTTGATCGTGGTCAGTGGGCTGTATCGCTGGCCCCGGGGGCCCATACCCCAACCGAGTACGTCGTTGGTTGATTGCTGGTCGTTCATGATGGCGGCATCGGTGACACCTTCTGCCACCGCGCTGCCTGGCAGTGCCGCCGCCAAAGCGACCCCGCAAATCCATCCAACACTTAGGCCGGAATGTAGAGTCCGCGTGCGGGTCATGAGTCTCCTCCTAATATATTAGTAAAAGTACCGCCCGCGCCGTACAGGCGACACTGGGTGGTCGGTAGGGGCCATAGCAAGCCGAGTGCCATGGGTCTGGAGCCGGCATCATTGCCGCGCAATCCATTTCGGTTAGATTCTTCTAATTCCTTGAACATAATAATTTAATCGGACGATTCTGGGCAATGCGTATTGGTCGCGAGCGTGCGATTTCGGGCCCCTTTACGCCTGCTGCCATAGCTTGGGCTGCGCCGGTTCCGGCGCAACGATTTCGTCAACCTGTATCGATACTGGTACGGTTGGGCGCGCCGGTCCTTTCGGCGCATGGCTGCTTATGACAGGATTGCCCTACAGAAAGAATTCGGCGCCTCGTCTCGCGCAGTCGAGGCCGTTGGATGGCTCGCAAGGAGGGTTGCATGGTCCGATCGAACGCGCTGCTCCATACCAAGCGTGTGATCTCGTTCGCAGACGGACAGCCGGACCGTCTTGTCGAGGAGGTGGTCAGCCGGTCCTGGCGACGCTCGCTCGAAGACTTTGGTCTTGATCCTGCCGGTCAACGCTTGCCCGACGTATTGGAGGTGGCCGCATTGCGTGAGCGCCAGCAGGCGCTGGGCGAGCACTTAGAACTGGCCAAGCAGGAAATGGAGAATCTCTACCAGCAGATCGCAGGCTCAGGGTTTGCGATCTTGCTCACCGACCCGGTGGGCACGGTACTGGCATCGGTAGCCGACCCCACGATGCAACGGGATTTTGAACGTGCCGGCCTGTGGTTGGGCTCAGTCTGGGGTGAGGCCTCGGAGGGCACCAACGGGATTGGCACCTGTGTCTCCGAACTGCGGCCCATCAATATCCATCGAGAAGAGCACTTCCGCAGCCGGCACATCCGTCTGAGCTGTTCCGCCGCCCCGATTCTGGACCCGAATGGCCAACTGTTGGCGGTGCTGGACGCCTCATCTGCCAACAGCTTGGACACCAAAGCCAGTCAGGCGCATACCCTGGCATTGCTTCGCATGTCCGCCACAGTCATGGAGAACTGCTACTTCCTGCGCGCATTTGCCGATCAGTGGGTGGTGCGTTTTCACAGCCGTCCGGAGTTCGTGGGGCTGCTCAATGAGGGTATGCTGGCGATCGATCAGGGCGGTTGCATTCTGGCCGCCAACGGCAGCGCCCTGGCACAGCTGGAGAGGGCCAGCCGCGTGCGGTTGGTGGGCAAGGCCCTGGATGAGGTTTTGGACGTCAGGTTGGGTGATCTTCCAGGGGGATCAGGTGGCTGTACCGACAGCATCTGGCCGACTCGGGATTTACGCCGCGGGCGGCGTTTTTTTGCTCAACTCCGCGGCCCGATCCGAAACCGCTCGAATACGTCTGAGCCCGTTGTCCGCGGTGTCTCGGATACGCCGATGGGCAAGCAGTCCGGGCTGGTGGAGCTGGCAGGCAACGATCCTTGTATGCTGGACAACGTCCGCCGTGCCACGCGTCTTATGGATCATGACATCGCCCTGGTGATCAGTGGTGAGACCGGCACCGGAAAGGAAGCCTTCGCCCGGGCTTTGCACCAGGCCAGTAGTCGATCGGCGGGTCCATTTATCCCGGTCAACTGTGCGGCCATTCCAGAAAATCTGATCGAGAGCGAATTGTTCGGCTATGAGCGCGGGGCGTTCACTGGAGCGCGCA
>JAHEDQ010000033.1:0-17416 GCA_024641125.1 Candidatus Competibacteraceae bacterium
GCGGTGTCCCGGCCCGATTCAGGTCGATGCCCGACATGCCCTGAAAGTCTTCGTGCAGGGATTTGCCCGCATCCTCCTCCAAATGCGCGCGGGTGATGGCGATGACCTTGGTGCCGCCATCGTCCAGGTCGATCTCCAAACGCCCGTCGAAAACGATGGGTAACTCGTACTGGCTGATCTGGTAGCCCTTGGGCAAGTCGGGGTAGAAGTAATTCTTGCGGGCAAACACCGAGCGCCCCGCCACCTTGGATTGGGTGGCCAGGCCAAATATGGCGGCCATCTGCACCACCCGCCGATTGACCACCGGCAATACCCCTGGCAAACCCAGATCGATGGCGCAGGCCTGCGTATTGGCTTCGGCGCCGTAGGCGGTGGAGGCGCCGGAAAAGATCTTGCTGCGCGTGGCCAACTGCGCGTGTATTTCCAATCCGATGACCGCTTCCCAGTCCATACCGTGTCACTCTCCGGGTGTCCGCCCGACTACGCCAGGTTCAGCAAACGTCCGCTCAGTCCAGATTGGGCGCACGCAAGTGCCAGTCCGTGTGCTGCTGATAATGATGGGCCAGATTGAGCAGGCGGGATTCCTCGAAATGAGGGCCGATTACCTGAAACCCCACCGGCCGTCCGGCGACGAAACCACAGGGCACCGATATCCCGGGCAGACCAGCCAGATTTGCCGAGATGGTATAGATGTCGGACAAATACATGGTGACCGGGTCATCGGCCTTGGCGCCGATATCGAACGCGGGCGTCGGCGCTGTCGGGCCCAGAATGACGTCCACCGACTCGAAGGCGCGGGCGAAATCGTCTCGGATCAGCCTACGCACCTTCTGCGCCTTGAGATAATACGCATCGTAGTAACCGGCCGAAAGCGCGTAGGTGCCAATCATGATCCGGCGTTTGACCTCGGCACCGAAGCCTTCGGCGCGGGAACGGCTATAGAGGTCATGCAGATTCTGGGGGTCTTCGCACCGGTGTCCAAAGCGCACGCCATCGTAGCGGGCCAGGTTGGACGAGGCTTCTGCCGGCGCCACCACGTAGTAGGCCGGGATCGCCAGCGCCGTGTTGGGCAGACTGATTTCGCGCACGTCCGCACCCAGACGTTGAAGCTCATCCACCGCCTGCGTCACCAGACGCGCCACCTCCGGATCGAGGCCCGGGCCGAAATACTCCTTGGGCAGACCGATACGCAGACCCGGGAACGGGGCTGAGAGTCCGGCAACATAGTCCGGCACCGGCCGATCGACACTGGTGGAATCCCGAGGATCGAACCCGGCGATGACGCCCAGCATGAGGGCCGCGTCCTCGGCATTGCGGGTCAGCACCCCGGCCTGATCCAGGCTTGAGGCATACGCCACCATGCCCCATCGGGAGATCCTGCCGTAGGTGGGTTTGAGCCCGGTGATGCCACACAGACTCGCCGGTTGCCGCACCGATCCGCCTGTGTCGGTACCGGTGGCTGCGGGACAGAGCCGTGCCGCCACCGCCGCGGCCGAGCCACCGGAGGAGCCACCGGGCACAGCATCCGTATCCCAAGGGTTACGCACCGGACCATAGAAGCTGTTCTCGTTGGAAGAGCCCATGGCGAACTCGTCCATATTGGTCTTGCCCAACAAGACCGCGCCGGCGGCATCGAAGCGCTCGATCACGGCCGCGTTGTAGGGCGCAACAAAACTGTCGAGCATGCGCGAACCGCAGCTGGTCTTGATGCCCTGGGTGCAGAACAGGTCTTTATGGGCCACTGGAATGCCGGTGAGAACCCCGCCCTCGCCCCGCGCCAGGCGCTGATCCGCCGCCCGGGCGTCGGCCAGCGCCCGCTGCTCCGGCACTGTGATAAAGGCGTTCAGCACCCCGTCATGCTGGCGGATGCGATCGAGAAAGGCCGTCGTCAGTTCGACGCTGGAATAGGCTTTGCGGCGCAGCCCTTCGGCCAACTCGAGCAATGATTTCTGGAACATGTTCGATCCTGCAACAACCCGGGGCGTAGACATCCGCCGGGATCAATCCTGCGCGGCGGTCGGCAATGGCCGGGTTACTCGATGACCTTCGGTACCAGGTAAAGCCCGTCCGCTACGCTGGGTGCTATCGATTGAAACAACTCACGCTGATTGGGCTCGCTCACTTCGTCCTCGCGAAACGGCTGGGTCGCGTCAATGGGGTGAGCCAGGGGATCAACCGATGCGGTATCGACGGCCTCCATTTGTTCGACCAGCTCCAGGATCGCGTTCAATTCGCGGGCATAGCCCTCGAGTTGGCTTTCATCCATCGCGAGCCGCGCCAGTTCAGCTATCTTGACCACGGTGGAAGAATCGATATCGGACATGGGTTTAGGAGTCTCGTCGGTGCCATTGGCAAATTTCGCCGGACCGTATCATATAAGATTACTTGCTCGGAATCCCCGTGCATTGATAGATTAAGCGACCCTCAAACCCGACCCCCTAGTTGAAAAACTAATGTTCAAGCGCCTGCGCGGGCTCTTTTCGAACGATCTTTCGATCGATCTCGGGACTGCGAACACACTCATATACGTACGCGGCCAGGGTATCGTCCTCAACGAACCCTCGGTGGTTGCGATTCATCAGGATGCCACCCGCGGCGGTCCCAAGACCATCGCTGCAGTGGGCGCCGAAGCCAAGCGCATGCTGGGCCGTACCCCCGGCAACCTGACCACCATCCGACCTCTCAAGGATGGGGTAATCGCAGACTTCACCGTGACGGAGAAGATGCTCCAGCACTTTATCCGTAAGGTTCATGAGCGCCGCTTTTTCCATCCCAGCCCCAGAGTCCTGGTCTGTGTGCCCTGCGGCTCCACCCAGGTGGAACGGCGCGCGATCAAGGAATCGGCGGCCGGCGCCGGCGCGCGCGAAGTCTACCTGATCGAGGAACCCATGGCCGCCGCCATCGGCGCGGGCATCCCGGTCAACGAGGCGCGCGGCTCCATGGTGCTGGATATCGGCGGCGGCACCTCGGAAGTGGCGGTGATTTCGCTCAACGGCATCGTCTACGCCGCCTCGGTGCGCGTGGGCGGGGACCGTTTCGACGAAGCCATCATCAGCTATGTGCGCCGCAACTTCGGGATTTTGATCGGCGAGGCGACCGCCGAGCACATCAAACATGAGCTGGGAACCGCTTACCCGGCCAACGAAGTGAGCGAGCTGGAGATCAAGGGCCGAAATCTGGCCGAAGGTGTGCCACGCAGCTTCACGTTGAACAGCAACGAGATCCTGGAAGCGCTCCAGGAACCGCTTTCGGGGATCACCGGCGCGGTCAAAACCGCGTTGGAGGCAACGCCGCCGGAACTGTCGGCGGACGTGGCCGAGCGCGGTATCGTGCTGACCGGCGGCGGGGCCTTGCTGAGAGGCCTGGACCGGTTGCTGATGGAAGAGACCGGGCTGCCGGTGATTGTCGCGGACGATCCAATGACCTGCGTCGCCCGGGGCGGCGGCCGGGTGTTGGAACTCATGGATGAACTGGGGGTGGACACCTTCACTGTCGAATAGTGCGGGTGCCGAGTAGGGCAGTTTGGCCAGACTGAAACAGGGCGAGACCAAGACCATTTTCACCCGTGGGCCCTCGGCCGGCGCCCGGGTGCTGCTTTTCAGCCTGCTGTCCATTGTCCTGATGTCCCTGGATCACCGGCAGCAGCACGTGGAAACCCTGCGCAACGCGCTGTCGTTGCTGGTTTACCCGGTACAACGGCTGGTCAATGTACCCGCCGATTCCGTGCGCTGGGTATCGGAAGAGTTGACCAGTAAAGAAGAGCTGCAGGCCGAGATTCAGCGCCTCAAGCAGGAGCTGTTCTTTTACCGGTCCCAATTGCGCAAGCTGACCGTGACCGAGGTCGAGAACCGGCGTCTGAGACTGCTTTTGCAGTCCTCGGAAGACCTGCCCGAGCGCACCATCATTGCCGAGCTCGTGAACGTGGACGCCGACCCCTATCGCCATCAGATTCTGATCAACAAGGGCTCACGCCAGGGCAGCTACCTGGGTGCGCCAGTACTGGATGCGGAAGGCATCATCGGTCAGGTAAAGCACGCCGGCCCCTTGAGTTCGGTTGTGGTTCTGGTGACCGATCCCAGCCATGCCTTGCCGGTTCAGGTGGACCGGAACGGCCTGCGCGGTATCGTTCGTGGCACCGGCCGCTACAACGAACTGCTGCTGCCCTATATGCAAAACAACGCCGACGTGGAGGTCGGCGACCTGTTGATCACCTCGGGCCTGGGTGGACGCTTTCCCCGGGGCTATCCGGTGGGTCGCGTGTCCCGTATCAGCCAGGATCCCGGGCAACCCTTTCTCCGCGTGGTGGCACAGCCCACCGCCGATCTCGATCGTGTTCGGGAAGTTTTGCTGTTGATGGCGCCACCGGAGGCACCGGTAAGCCCGACCGAAGAGGTTGACACCGAGCTCACCGATCCGGCGGCGGCCCCAGCGCCCTCATGAGCCGCCTGACGGAACGTGGCGGATGGGTGATCCTGGTGAGCTTTCTGATCGGATTCACCCTGACTCTGATCCCTACGCCTGAGTGGGCCGATCGGTTCCGCCCACAGTGGGTGGCATTGATCTTGATTTACTGGTGCATGGCGCTGCCCGAACGTGTCGGCGTTGGCATCGGATGGATGGCCGGACTGACCCTGGACGTTGCCCAGGCCTCGCTGCTGGGCCAACATGCGTTGGCGATGGCAATCATGGCCTATGTGACCAACAAGGCGCACATGCGCCTGAGGGTATTGCCGCTTTGGCAGCAGTCCGGCACCGTAATGTTGTTTTTGCTGGTCAATCAGCTCATTGTCCAATGGATTAACGGCGTGGTCGGCTATCCGCCGCGGGATTGGTGGTATCTGGCGCCGCCACTGGCCAGTACCCTGCTGTGGCCGTGGGTTTTTGTCGTGCTGCGTGACCTCCGGCGGCGATTGAGGGTGACTTAAGGTGCTTGCCCGGGACGTCATGCGCGACCACCAGCAGGAAAGCCGGATGTTCGGTCGGCGGGTGCTGGTTACGGCGATCGGCGGACTCATACTGCTCGGAGTACTGGGCGCACGTCTGGTGTTTCTGCAGATCACCAGCCACGAGCACTTCAGCACCCTGTCTCATGAGAATCGGGTGCGGATTCAGCCGGTGCCGCCCACCCGGGGCCTGATCTACGACCGCAACGGCGTGTTGCTGGCGGACAACCTGCCGTCCTACCAGCTCCAGATCGTACCCGAACAGGTGCCCGATCTGGAGCAGACCCTGGCCCAACTGCAACGGCTGGTCGAATTGGACGAAACCCATCTCGAGCGCTTCAATAAACTGCGCCGACGCCACCCCGGCCACGACGGCATACCCTTGAAATTAAATCTGAGCGACACGGAGATGGCCCGGGTCGCTATCAATCTGCACACCCTGCCCGGGGTCCATCTGGAAGCGGCGCTGACGCGACACTATCCGAAGGGCGAACTGGGTGTGCATCTGATCGGCTACGTGGGGCGGATCAGCGAACAGGAACTGGAGTCCATAGACGTGGCCCAGTATCGGGGCACGACCCACATCGGGAAAAACGGCGTCGAGCGGGCTTACGAGAGCCTGCTACACGGTCAGGTCGGCTATCAACAGGTTGAGACCAATGCTCAGGGGCGCATGCTGCGAATTCTTTCGCAGACACCACCCGGCCCGGGCAGTGACCTGCATCTGACCATCGACATCCAGTTGCAGGAGGTGGCTGAAAAAGCGCTGGGCGAGTATAAGGGCGCGGTGGTGGCCATCGATCCGCGCAATGGCGAAGTCCTGGCCATGGCCAGCCAGCCCGGGTTCGATCCCAATCTGTTCGTCCAGGGCATCGGCGAGGAAACCTTTAAGGAACTCAACACATCCAAGGCCAGACCCCTGTTCAATCGCGCACTGCGGGGTACCTATCCGCCCGGGTCCACGATCAAACCGCTGGTCGGGCTGGCCGGGCTACACTACGGTGTGGTCGATCCGGACCACTCGGTCAACTGCCCGGGCTTCTACCAACTGCCTAACAACAAACGAAAATACCGGGACTGGAAACGTTGGGGGCACGGGCGCACCAACCTGGACAAAGGTGTGGTGCAATCCTGCGACGTGTATTTCTACGACCTGGGGCGACACCTGGGCATAGAGCGCATCCACGATTTTCTGGCCCAGTTCACCATCGGCCAGAGAACCGGTCTGGACTTCGGCAATGAGCGGGCCGGCGTGCTGCCAAACGAAGCCTGGAAACGGGCTAACTACAATGAACCCTGGTACACCGGCGAAACACTGATCGCTGCCATCGGTCAGGGGTTCGTGCTCGCCACCCCATTGCAGCTGGCCAATGCCATGGCAATCCTGGCAAACCGAGGGGAAGCCTACCGCCCCCATGTGCTGCAGTGGTCCGAGATACCCGGCGAGGACAATCCCGAGACACTGGCCCTGACTCCGATAGCACCGGTGATCGTCAAGGACCCGGGGCATTGGGAGGACGTCATTCGCGCCATGACCCGGGTGGTTCACAGCGAGCGGGGTACGGCGCGCAAAATTGCCAAGGACTTTCCCTATCGCATCGCCGGTAAAACCGGCACCGCCCAGGTGTTCTCCCTGGGTCAGGAGGAGGAGTACGACGCGGACAAGCTGAGCAAGGAGTTGCACGATCACGCCTTGTTTGTTGCTTTCGCACCGGCCGACGCGCCCCGGATCGCATTGGCCGTCGTCGCCGAAAACGGCGGCAGCGGCAGCGGAGTGGCCGCACCCATCGCCCGTGCGGTGCTGGGCGCCTGGGACAAGCTGGAACGGGGCGAACCGCTGACGCCAGCGGTGGACCCGGATTCGGAGCCGACAGTGCCGGTCAACACCGCCAACACCCCTCCGCGGCCAAACACGTGAGAGCCCTGGCTCGAGAACCACTGTTCGACTCGGTTCCCGCTGACACGCGGCGGATCGGCCTGCTCGCCCATCTGCATCTGGACGCTCCGTTGCTGCTCGGTCTTTTGGCCGCCTCCTGCCTGGGGCTGATCGCGCTGTACAGTGCGGGCAACGGCAGCATGGACCTGGTGGAACGCCAGCTGATTCGCCTCGGCGTCGCCTTCGGTGTGATGGCCGCCATGGCACAGATCCCACCGGACAAGCTGCGGCTGTGGACACCGCCGATTTTTGCCGCCGGCGTCTTGCTGCTGGTGGCCGTGCTCTTGTTCGGCGATGTCGGCAAGGGCGCCCAACGATGGCTGGACCTGGGGTTTATGCGGTTCCAGCCATCGGAGATCATGAAGCTGTCGGTGCCGATGATGGTGGCCTGGTATCTGTCCGGCCGCCGACTGCCACCGAACGTGCTGCACGTGTTGGTGACCGCCGTGCTGATCGTCGCCCCAACGGCCCTGATCCTCAAACAACCTGACCTGGGCACCGCGCTTCTGGTGGCCAGTTCAGGCGGTTTCGCCCTGTTTCTTGGGGGCCTGAGCTGGCGTCTGATTCTGGCCGGGCTGGTGGCGGTGGGGATGGCCGCGCCGGCATTCTGGAAATGGGGTATGCACGATTATCAGCGCCAGCGGGTGCTGACCCTGCTCGACCCGGAAAGCGACCCACTGGGGTCGGGCTACCACATCATCCAGTCCAAAATCGCCATTGGATCGGGCGGCACCTACGGCAAGGGCTGGCTCAACGGCACCCAGGCACACCTGCAATTCCTGCCGGAAAGCTCCACCGACTTCATCTTTGCGGTATACGCCGAGGAATTCGGACTGTTTGGCGGTCTGGCGCTGCTGGCTCTGTTCGGATTTATCATCGCCCGCGGCTTGATCATTGCGGTGGGGGCTCAGCACACCTATGGCCGCTTACTGGCCGGCAGCCTGAGTCTGACCTTCTTCGTCTATCTGTTCGTCAACGTCGGAATGGTGATCGGCTTACTGCCGGTGGTCGGCCTGCCCCTGCCGCTGATCAGCTACGGTGGCACATCCCTGGTAACCGTCATGGCCGGCTTCGGCGTTCTCATGTCCATACAGACACACAGAAAACTCTTGTCGCGATAGTGAGTTCTGGGGCATAGTTCAAGCTATTCGTTGGATACCCTTAGCGGTTGCGCCGAATACGGTCGGCCGCTGCCGTTGGAGGAGAGCGTGGCTGGTTTACGTCGACGTCTCACACGCTGCACCGTCGTTGCGGCCGCATTCTGGGGCTGCCTGTGCCAGGCCGAAGATCTGGGGCCACCGCTGATCGAACGTCCCCAGGCGCAAGCCTTCGTCGCGGACATGAGCAGCCGGCACGACTTCAATCAGGCCGAGCTAGCGGCACTGTTCACGCAGGCGCGGTTGCGGCCTTCGGTGATCGAGCGAATCACCCGCCCGGCGGAAGGCAAGCCCTGGTACGAGTATCGGGAAATTTTCCTGGTGGAGCGGCGCATCTCCGGCGGGGCGGCGTTCTGGCGCGACCATGCCCAGGCATTGGCCCGGGCGGAGGCCACCTACGGCGTGTCGGCCGAGGTGATTGTCGCCATTCTTGGGGTCGAGACCTTCTACGGTCAGTATCGCGGCAAGGACCCGGTACTGGAATCGGTGGCCACCCTGGCATTCGACTACCCAAAACGGGCAGATTTTTTCCGCTCCGAATTGGAACAGTTTCTGTTGCTTACCCGGGAGCAAGGCTATGATCCGCTGGAGGTTAAAGGATCGTACGCCGGCGCCATGGGATGGCCCCAGTTCATCTCCAGCAGCTATCGGAGCTATGCGGTGGACTTCGACGGCGACGGGCGGACGGATTTGCTCAACAACCCGACGGACGCCATTGGCAGCATTGGCAACTACCTCAGCCGTCACGGGTGGAAGCGCGGCGAGACGGTGGCGGCGCCGGCCCGGGTCCAGGGCTCGGGCTACGGCCCGCTGGTCGAACAGGGGATGAAACCCAGGACACCGGTCGGGCAGCTGAGCGCGGCCGGTGTATACGCCACCACACCGGTGCGCGCCCAGCAGGCCGCGGTGCTGAGAATGGAGGGCGAGCGTGGCGCCGAGTACTGGTTGGGCTTCGACAATTTCTACGCCATTACCCGCTACAATCACAGCCCGCTGTACGCACTGGCGGCGTATCAGCTGAGCGCCGAGATCCGTGACCGCTACCTGGCGCCGGTCAAACCACTGATCAGTGTCGATCAGGCACAGACCGCCAAACTTCAGCGCCTGCTGCTGGATCGCGGTTACGACCCGGGCCCGGTCGACGGCCGTTCCGGTCCCATGACCGAGGCCGCGTTGGCGCGTTTTCGCGCCGATTCGGGCGTGCCGGACGGTTCCGGCACCAAGCGGCTGCTGCTGGCTCTGGCCCAGTAACGGAGGGAATGTACGGTGACATCGATTCTCACCCCAGGCCCGTGGCGCTTCGCGTTACCGGCTTTGCTCACGCTGCTGACCGCATGCGGTACCGGATCCGATCGACAGAGCGCCGACAGTGGCCCGCAATCGCCACCGGATACGTCCATGGTCGCCGACGCAGTCCCGTTTGCCGAGCCGCCCAGCCGCTACGGCAACCCAAAATCCTATGAAGTGTTCGGTGAGCGCTACAGCACACTGAAAACCAGCGCCGGATATCGGGAACGCGGCATCGCTTCCTGGTACGGCAGGAAATTCCACGGCCGACGCACCTCCAGCGGCGAGCCGTATGACATGTACGCGATGACGGCGGCCCACAAATCGCTCCCGCTCCCCACCCATGTGCGGGTTCGGAATCTGGCGAACGACAAGAGTATTGTTGTGCGGGTCAACGATCGGGGGCCGTTTCACGAGGGAAGGATCATTGACCTGTCCTACACCGCGGCGGCCAAGCTCGGTATGGTCGGCCATGGGACGGCGCAGGTCGAAGTCACCGCCCTGCCCCCGTATCAGGCGATGTCCGGGTCGAAAAAGATCGCCCGTAAGACGCCGGCCACCCGCACCGACCTGGCTGCGGCGGAGATCTCGAGCGCCGTCAAAACGGCCACCGAAGCCCTTGGCGGATCTGCTTTTGTCCAGGTCGGCGCCTTCAGCAGCCGGGAGAACGCCGAGCGGCTTCGTGACCGCGTCGAATCCGAGGTGGGTCAACCGGTGTCGATACTTGAAGTACCTGATTCGAACGCCTCCTATCGCGTCCGGGTGGGGCCGGTGTCCCATCCCTCGGGCACCGAATCCGTCAATGCACAACTGGCCACGCTGGGCATTCGTCAGGTCCATGTCGTCCCACACTGAGCGGCCGGATTTACCCGCATCTCGGTATTGCCGCATCCATCGACGGGACCCATCCATGCAGGGTCATATGTGCCGGACGATCGATCATGGCACCCACAAAGACCGGTAGCACCATGACAAAGGTATACGCGACACTGTTACTTATCATGTTGGTCAGTGCCGGCCCGGTTTCGGCGCAGACCGACCCAATGCCCATGCCCACGGCTCCGGACGTGGGGGCTCGCGCGTTCGTTCTGATTGATCACGACAGCGGGCAGTTGCTGGGCGAGCGGCTCGCGGACGAGCGCATGGAGCCGGCCAGCATAACAAAGCTGATGACCGCTTATGTGGTGGACGTGGCGCTGCGGGACGGCGATATCCAAGCCGACGATCGGGTGACCGTCAGCGAGAAAGCCTGGCGCACCGAAGGCTCGAGGATGTTCATCGAAGTCGGCAAGCAGGTCAGCCTGGAAGACCTGATGAAGGGGCTTGTTATTCAATCGGGAAACGATGCCGCGGTGGCGCTGGCAGAGCATGTGGCGGGCAGCGAGCAGGCATTTGCCGCATTGATGAATCACCACGCGGAGCAACTCGGCCTCAGCAACAGTCATTTCACGAACGCCACCGGCCTGCCCCACCCGGACCATTACATGAGCGCTCGGGATATCGCCAACCTGAGCCGCGCGGTGATACAGGAATTCCCCGGCCACTACGCCCTGTATGCTCAAAAGGAGTACACCTACAACAAGATTCGCCAGTACAACCGAAATCAGTTGTTGTGGCGTGACGAATCGGTGGACGGGCTCAAAACGGGACATACTGACTCAGCCGGATACTGTCTCGCCGCATCGGCGATCCGGGGGGATCAGCGCCTGATCTCGGTGGTGCTGGGCGCACCAGACGAGAAAGGACGCACCAGCGCCAGCCAGTCCTTGTTGAACTACGGTTTCCGATTCTTCAACACGCACAAACTTTACGACGCCGAACAACCCCTGACCCAGACCCGCGTATGGAAAGGCGATCACAGCGAACTCGGCCTTGGCCTTGCCGAAACCCTGTACGTCACCGTGCCCCGCGGACGCTACAAGGATCTGCAGGCCTCCATGGTCATCAAGCCGCAGATCGAGGCGCCTGTGGCAGCGGGGGCGGAAATGGGCCGGGTCAAGGTGGTTCTGGATGACGAGACACTGGCCGATGTCCCGCTGATTGCGCTTTCGCAGGTGGCCGAAGGCGGATTGTTCGGTCGTCTGACCGATCAGGCGATCATGACCTTCCAGTCGCTGTTCGATTGAAGTGCGCCCGGACACCCGTCTGACTCACTTGATCGTGGCCAGACGCGCCCCCATATCCAGATGGCTAAGCGCTGATTTTGTGGTCTGCGCGGGGCGTTGATTGCAGCAACGAAGGAAAACCCGATCGGATCTGCCGCGCTGAATGTGTCCCGTTGCGCCCCTTCGGAGGACAGTTGACCATGTCTGAAGACACGCTGCTGAAATTCCCCTGCGAGTTTCACATAAAGGCATTGGGACGCGGAGACGTGGACCTGGAAGTGGTCGTCACCGAGATCGTACGCCGCCATGCGCCCGAACTGGAACAAGGCAATGTGCGCCTCAAAGACAGCCGCAACGGTCGCTTTCACTCCGTAACCGCCACCATTCACGCCACCAGCAAAGACCAGCTGGACGCCATCTACCGGGAACTGGTGGATCACGAGCTGGTGATCATGGCGCTCTGATATCGTCTTTTGGCGATAGAACCACGGGGCCGCGCGAGCAACAGCCCATGAACGGCAGTGAAATCCATATCCGGCGGCTCGGCCGCAGGCCGTATGCGTCGGTATTGAAAGCGATGCAGGCATTCACCGACGCCCGGGGTCCCGAGCAAGTTGACGAACTCTGGCTGGTGGAACACGAACCGGTGTTTACCCAGGGATTGAACGGAAGTCCCGACCACCTGTTGAACCCGGGCGCCATACCGGTGGTGCAGACCGACCGGGGCGGACAGGTCACCTACCATGGACCGGGTCAAATCGTGGTGTACTGTCTGATGGACGTAAAACGGGCGAAGATCGGGGTGCGCAATCTGGTGACCGCCCTGGAAACGTCGGTCATAGAACTGCTGTCGGAACTGGGCATCGACGGCTATGCGAAAGCGGATGCACCCGGCGTCTATGTGGGCGATAGCAAACTCGCCTCGCTGGGACTGCGCATTCGCAGGGGCTGCAGTTATCACGGGGTCAGTCTGAATGTGGACATGGACCTGTCGCCGTTTGAATTGATCAACCCGTGTGGTTACCCGGGTCTGGTCATGACCCAGGTGACAGACCTGGCCGACGATTGTGCGATGCAAAATGTTTCGGATAGACTGTTGCGCATCTTGGCACAGCGTCTGGGGTGTAAGATAACCCGGGACACGGCGGGCCCGCCCTAGGCCATACCGATCGGTATGGCACACTGCCCGCTCGGGGACGGCAATGAGCGAACAGAAAATGAACGACGGCAAGGCACGCCCGCTGCAATCGAAGGTGGTTCAGGGCGAGAAACTCCGGGGCGCCGAGAAGATGGCGCGTATTCCCATCAAGATCGCGCCCACCACCGCCGCGACCCGTCTGCGCAAGCCGAGTTGGATCCGGGCCAAGTTTCCCGGCACCCAGGAGGTTCAGCGGCTCAAGGCGGTGCTGCGCGACAACCATTTGCACACCGTATGCGAGGAGGCGAACTGCCCCAATCTGGGGGAGTGCTTCGGCAACGGTACCGCGACATTCATGATAATGGGCGACATTTGCACCCGTCGCTGCCCGTTCTGTGATGTGGCGCATGGTCGCCCCAATCCGCTGGATCCGGATGAACCAAGGCACCTGGCCGACACCATCGCAGCGATGGGGCTGAGCTATGTGGTCATCACCTCGGTGGATCGGGACGATCTGCGGGACGGCGGCGCGGGCCATTTTTCCGACTGCATCGATGCCGTGCGGACCCGCAACCCGAACACGCGCATCGAAATCCTGACGCCGGACTTTCGCGGCCGTATGGACGTGGCCCTGGCGATTCTGGAGCAGGCCCCGCCGGATGTGTTCAATCACAACCTGGAGACGGTGCCCAGACTGTACAAGCAGGCCCGCCCCGGTTCCGACTATCAATGGTCCCTGGATCTGCTCAAGCAATTCAAACAACGCTACCCGTCCCTGCCGACAAAATCCGGCCTGATGCTCGGTCTGGGTGAGCGAAAAGATGAGATTCTGGAGGTGATGGCGGATTTGCGGGCCCATGATGTGGACATGCTGACCCTGGGGCAATATCTGCAGCCTAGTCCGCATCATTTGCCGGTGGACCGCTACGTGCACCCCGACGAGTTCGACCAACTCAGGATCGCGGGCGATGCCATGGGATTCTCACACGTGGCCTCGGGCCCCATGGTGCGGTCCTCGTATCACGCCGATCAACAGGCTCACGAGACCCTGCAGAACAACGGCTGATTCCAGCGACGTGGACGGCATCACCCTGTCACGCGTCATCGAGGCGGTGGTCCTGCCGCCGGGCGGGCTGATTCTGCTGGGCATACTGGGGCTGATCATGGCCCGGGGGCTGACCGCGGCAGTGGGCCGCGGGATCCTGCTTGTGATGCTGATCCTGTTGTATCTGTCCAGCATTCCGGTCACCGCCAGCCTGTTGGCCCGAACGCTTCAGTACTACCCGCCGCAGACCCCCGCCGATTTGGCATCCGCAGGCGCTGGGGCGATCGTCGTGCTGGCGGCAGGACAGAGGGCGTATGCGCCCGAGTACGGGGGCGCCACCGTGTCGGCGCGCACTCTGGAACGGATCCGTTTCGCAGCCCGTGTCCACCGCGGCACCGGATTGCCGATACTTGCAAGCGGCGGCTGGGTTCTGAGCGACGGGGAGCCGGAAGCGAAGCACCTGGCGAAGATTCTGGAAACGGATTTCGGGATCGCGCCGATCTGGACCGAGACGATCAGCCAGACAACCCGCGAGAATGCCCGGGACAGCGCCCGGGTTCTGTCAGAGCACGCGGTGGATGCGATCGTTCTTGTAACCGATGCGGGGCATATGCCCCGGGCGGCACGGGCGTTTCGCGGCACCGGTCTGCGGGTTACGCCCGCACCCACGGCGCACTACGACGAGTCGGTAGGTCTGCTTTCGCTTAAGAATTGGTTGCCCAGCGGCGAAGCGAGCAGTGCGGTTCGCTTTTTTCTGCGCGAAATGCTGGGCACCATCTGGTACCGCTACAGCGATGGCACGGCATCTTGAACCCGCTGCGGAAGCATGAATCGAGGGTAAGCGGGGCCGAGGCTGAACCGAATGCAGAAGATGCGTTGCTGATCCGGATTTACGTCAGGGGTTGGCGCAACTCACACTGGTGAATCGAACGGCCCCGTCCAGGCGCACCGCGGTCAATTGCTGCCCCCACACGCAGCCGCTGTCCAGGGAGATCACGCCGGCCTCCTCCCGCACCCCCAGGGCAGCCCAGTGGCCAAACACGAGTCGTGCGCCGGCGGAGCGTCGACCCGGCACCTGAAACCAGGGCAGATAAGCGGATTTCTGGGTTCCGGGTGGGCCTTTATCCTTGAATCGGAGGCGACCACGCTGGTCACAGAACCGCATGCGGGTAAAACAGTTGGTGATAAACCGCAGCCGATCATGACCGACAAGATCATCGCGCCAGCGGTCGGGACGATCGCCGAACATGTCGGCCATGAAAGCGTCGAACCCTGGGCCCCGCAATACGCTCTCCAGTTCGCGGGCCAGCGTTTCGGCTTGGTCCAGGGTCCATTGCGGCGGCAGACCCGCGTGGAACATGGTGCAGTCCAGATCCACGTCGCGATGCAAGACCGGTCGATGCCGCAGCCATCCCAGCAACTCGTCCGCGTCCGGCGCATGCAGCACGTCGTCGTAGGTATCGGAATCCTTGACCTTGCGATGACCCGCCGCCACCGCCAGCAGGCTGAGATCGTGATTGCCCAATACGGCCACGGCCCGCTCGCCCAGATCGCGGACCAGGCGCAGCACGGCGAGGGAGTCGGGGCCCCGGTTGACCAGATCGCCGGTAAACCACAGATGATCCCGCTGAGGATCGAACGCCAACGCAGCCAGCAGCGCGAGCAAAGACCGGTGGCAACCCTGGACATCGCCAATGGCATAAACCGCCACGTCGTTCTCCCTATGGACGGTTCAGCGCGCTGCGGCTGACTGGCATAGGAATACCGCAGTTCAGTTAAGCACGCCCGGCTGGGCCAAGGTGAAAGCGGGGATCTCAGCGTCAAATTCATGGCCGTCTTCGGCCTGCATGCGATAGCTGCCCCGCATGCTGCCAACCGGCGTTTCCAGCATCGAACCCGAGGTATATTGATAGCGTCCCTGGGGCTCGATCAGGGGTTGTTCACCCACCACACCATCACCCCGGACTTCCCGGATCTCACCGTTGGCGTCGGTGATGATCCAGTGCCGGCTGAGCAGCCGGGCGGACAGGGCGCCCGTGTTTTGCAGCGTAATCCGGTAGGCGAACACAAACCGGTGTTGCAACGGTTCCGACTGCTCGGGCACGTAGAACACTTCGGTGCCCACCTTGATGTGATAGCGCTCAGGGCTCTCGCTCATATCAACATGCCCACACCTTCCACCTCCCCTGACACCCGCTCACGCGGCCAGATCTTCGGATTTTCGATCCAACGCGGCGAGTACGTTCCGAAACGCATCGGCGAAGGACGCGACACCGTCTGCCTCCAGCCGGTCCGTAATCCCATCGAGATCGATGCCGGCGGCACTGAGGGCCTTCACGGCGCGCATGGCATCATCCACCCCACGGGTCAGCGTTTCGGCGACCACCCCATGATCGCGAAACGCCGCCAGGGTCGCCGGCGGCAGGGTGTTAACCGTCTCGGGGCCAATCAAAGACGCCACATACAAAATATCGCTGGCCGCCGGATCCTTGGTGCTGGTGCTGGCCCACAGCAGACGCTGGGGCTGGGCGCCGGCCGCGGCCAGAACCGCGAACGGTGCCCCAAACATGGCCTGGTAGCGTCGATAGGCCAACTTGGCGTTGGCAATGGCAACAACGCCTTGCAGCTCAGGCCGGCCCGCGTCGCTCAGGGGCTGGCTGAGGGCTGCATCCACCCGGCTGACAAAAAAGCTGGCCACCGACGCGATTCCGGCAATGCTCAGACCTTGATCGTGCCGCCGCTGCAAGCCGTGGATGTAGGCCTGGGCAATGGCCTCATAACGGGCCACGGAGAACAACAGAGTGACGTTGACGTTGATCCCCTGCGCCACCAGTGCTTCGAACGCCGCGACACCCTGTTGTGTCGCCGGAACCTTGATCATGGCATTGGGCCGATCCAGGCGCTCCCAGAGATGCACCGCCTCCGCGACGGTGGCATCGACCTCGTAGGCCAAATCCGGGGACACTTCCAGACTGACAAAGCCGTCCCGGCCGCCGGTGGCCTCATATACCGGCCGAAAGCGATCCGCCGCGTGCTGAATATCCTCAACCGCGAGATCGTAGAATAGATCCCGCGCGGCGCGCCCTGGATTGCGCGCCAGCAGGGTGCGAATCGCCTCGTCGTAATCCGCGCTGCCGGTAATCGCCTTCTCGAAGATGGCGGGATTGGAGGTGATGCCGGTGACCGCATCCGCTTCGATAAGACGCGCCAGCTCGCCGGAGTGCAGCATGGCTCGGTGAATGTTGTCGTACCAGACGCTCTGGCCGTGCCCGGCAAGCACCTTGAGTGGGTTTTCCTGATCAACCATGGTTCCGTCCGCTCTTGAATCGCCACGCCCCACGCCCCAGGCGTTCGGTACAGCCCAGGCATTCGGTACAGCGATAGTGGGTCAATGTGTCCCGCATTCTAACGGATTCGGTGCGGTAGTCCGACATGCAAATAAACCTTCCACCCTTACACAGACCGTGCGAGCCCGTATCGTAATCGGGGCTCCCTGGTGGGCCGGAACGCGACTCACAGCACTTGATCGGCCCTTCACCAGGCCAATGCTGTCTACTCGCTGGGCTCATCTGGCCGGTATGGAGCCGCGGATCGCAGCGCTTCGAGGAGCGGCGAACTATTCCCATACTGACCGGTGTAAAAGGGAGGATCGGGCAGTCCGGCAGCCGCAATCTGCGCTAAAAAATCGTGTTCTGATAGTAGTGCCGTTCCGTAACGCAGCGGCTGATCCGGAGCTCGACGGGCACCTTGTCCAGAGATGACGCAACGCGTTTGATCTCAAGCAACGGTGTCCCTATGGACACAT
>JAHEDQ010000033.1:17516-29257 GCA_024641125.1 Candidatus Competibacteraceae bacterium
ATCGTGTTCTGATAGTAGTGCCGTTCCGTAACGCAGCGGCTGATCCGGAGCTCGACGGGCACCTTGTCCAGAGATGACGCAACGCGTTTGATCTCAAGCAACGGTGTCCCTATGGACACATTCAGTAACGACGCGTCTCGGTCCGAGGCCGCCACCGCGCGAAGTTGTTCTTCGGCGCTGTGGACCGTTATCCCAAACTGCTGCTCATACAACGCGTACAGCATGTTGGGCAGATTACGAGCCCCAATCTTGCTCAACTCAGCAAAGGGCTTGGACGGCAACGTGATTGTTTCCAGCATGGTCGGCCGACCGCCGAATTTCCGTATACGCTCGATAGCGATCACCGACGTGCCCGCAGCCAGCTTCAGCTCCGACGCCTCGAAACGCGATGCGCGTCTGCGTCGACAAGACAAAGCGGTACTGTCAGGCAAGACCTTGTGACCGGTATCGTCTACGACGTGGAAGAAATGAAACAGGGCCCGTTGACTGTCGTGATTTGCGACGAAGGTCCCCCGCCCCTGCTTGCGAGTCAGTACGTTATGTTCGACCAGGTCGGAAATTGCTTTGCGTACCGTTCCCTGACTGACGCCCAGGTCCCGGGCGAGCTGTATTTCACTGGGAATGACGTCACCTGGCGCCCAGCGGCCATCACTGATGCTCGCGACAAACAGATCCTTTATCTGCACGTAAAGCGGTATCGCCCCGTTGGCGTTGGATAAGAACAATCTGCTTTCCATTGGTCCGGACCGGCTACTCAAAACAGCGATCCTCGCTCACCTTCTCAGGGAGTCTCTGATTTATTCTGGTCAAAGCTGATCGGCGGGTGAAATGTGCAGATTCAAGGCGAAGATCGCGGTTAACAGTTGTTTTATTGCCGAGATCTGCAACGATGGAGCTGTACATTTCAGTCCCAAGATGCACGTTCACGCATAGATCAGACACTCCTCAAAAAAGGTGCTGCCTTTGGCAATTTGGGCCGAAACGCGGTTCGAATCAATCGATAAGACCCTCACTACGGAGCGTACCCCATTCTAATCCAGAGCCCCCGCCTTTTCCTCCGCTTGGTGGTCGCAACGCGAGGGCGTCGCCGGGAGAAGGCAGTCGACGCTCAAGAACGGACCTGAACAGCGGCTGCGAACACGCCGGAGTGTCGGCGCACGCTCGCACAGGGCGCACCGCACGAATGCGGCGGTCATTACCCCCAAGCCTTCCGACAAAAGCGTAGCAGGCCGGTGGGCAGGTTGACGTTGCTGCACAGCTTCACGATTCCCTGCGGCTGCAGAGACGGCAGGGTCTCTGAGCCACGCCGCCACCGAGACCAGCGTCCCGGCCGGCCCTGCAGACTCCCAAGCCGCAGAAGCGGATTCCAGCTACGCTTCGTAGTTTACTCCCGAATGTCCGGTGCGCTAGCAAGCGGCATTCTGTGCAATATTTAAGTCTTATATAAGACTACTTGACTATTCTTTCATGTGAGCTAATATCTGAAGATCCTTTTCAACCTCACCCAATCCGTTTCACCCCGGGAGATACACATGATCGATTTCGTGGTTCATGACGAGGGCGACAGTGTCGGCGTCGTCGTGGTGGAAGGCGTGAAGGCCGGCGACACCATTTCCGGATGGATAATGGACCAGGACAAGGAGATTGAATTTGTCGCGGCCAGCGCCATCCCAATCGGGCACAAATTGGCGATCAAACCCCTTAAAGCGGGCGATACGGTGATCAAATACGGCGTGGACATAGGAAAGGTGGTGGTCGACATCGGCACGGGAGAGCACGCCCATGTGCAGAACATCAAAACCAAACGCTGGTAGCCCACCGCCAACACGCCACCAATCCGCCAATTCATTCCGAGAGGGAGAGACGCAATGTCCCACGATCTGACCACAGCGACGTTTTCAGGGTATAGGCGCGAGAACGGGCGCGTGGGTGTTCGCAATCACGTCATCGTGCTACCGGTCGATGACCTTTCGAACGCAGCCTGTGAAGCCGTGGCACACAACATTACCGGGGCCATGGCGCTGCCCCACCCCTACGGCAGGCTGCAGTTTGGCGCAGACCTGGACCTGCACTTTCGCACGCTGATCGGCACCGGCGCCAATCCAAACGTGGCGGCCGTTGTTGTCATCGGGATTGAGAATGGCTGGACCCAGCGGGTGGTGGAGGGCATCGCCGCAACCGGCAAACCGGTCACTGGATTTGGCATCGAGCAACACGGCGATCACGAAACCATCATGAAAGCCTCGCAGGTGGCGAAGGAGTATGTTCAGTGGGCGTCTGAACTGCGCCGCGAGGACGCGCCGCTGAGTGAGCTATGGGTGTCAACGAAATGCGGCGAATCCGACACCACGTCCGGGTGCGGGTCAAACCCGACCGTCGGCAACGCATTTGACAAGCTGTATCCCCACGGCGCGACACTGCTGTTCGGCGAAACGTCCGAAATCACAGGTGGCGAACACCTGGTGGCCGCACGCTGCCGCGATGACGCGGTGCGTGAGCGCTTCATGTTCATGTTCAACCGTTACCAGGACATGATCAATCGATTCAAAACCTCCGATCTCTCGGAGTCGCAACCCACCAAAGGCAACATCGAGGGCGGGCTGACGACGATAGAAGAAAAGGCGCTCGGCAATATCCAGAAAATCGGCAAGGAATGCGTGGTGGACGGCGTGCTCGACAAAGCGGAGCAACCCACCGGGCCAGGCCTCTGGTTCATGGATTCATCGTCCGCAGCGGCGGAGATGGTCACTCTGGCCGCCGCGGCGGGCTATGTGGTGCATTTCTTCCCCACCGGGCAGGGCAACATCATCGGCAACCCCATTCTTCCGGTGATCAAACTCTGCGCCAATCCGCGGACGGTGCGCACCATGAGCGAACACATCGATGTGGATGTATCCGCACTGCTGCGTAAGGAAATGACCCCCGACGGCGCCGGCGATGCGCTGCTCGACATCATGTTCAGAACGGCAAACGGGCGATTGACCGCAGCAGAGGCGCTCGGGCATCGGGAGTTCGTGCTGACCAGACTATACGAAAGCGCATAGCACGATCAGGCTGGGGCCATATTGGCACTTGGCCTGAACCAAAACGCGATTGGCAACGTACCAAATCCACTGGAGGAGCACATGAAAAAAGGGGTTGATATCTGGTATCTCTCCGCCGCAGGCGTGTTCTTTGGATTGTTCGTTCTCGACGTGCTCCTGGGCAAAGCGGCCTTGTCGTTCGGGTTCGAGCCCATTCTAAAGCTGGGTGATGTCGGGGAGTTCCTGATGCTCCTGGCAGCGGTCATCTGCTTCATGATCGAAGCCCTGCGTTGTGAAGCACAGCAAGCCGGTTCCAAAACAAAGACTGCCAATACGGCAGAGGAGGAGAACGCATGAAAGACCATCCCGAAACACTCGCGTCGCACGAGCGCCGTCAATTCCTGTCACTGACCTCCAAATACGGTTTCACCGCCGCTGTGGTCGCAGGCGCGGCGGGCAGCCTGTTGCTCAGCGAAGAGGCGGCTGCCGCCTCCGCCAAGGAGGAAAAGGCCCGCGAAGACGCCGCCGAGTACAAAATGACCATCGCTACGGCCTATGTTTTGGGTGCAACCCGCAGCTATCCCATCATGCAACTGGATTTCAAGGAGAACATTCAGAACGTCACCAACGGCCAGGTTTACGTGAAGCTCGCACCTGGCGGCCAGTTGGGCGCCGGTGGCGCGCTGGCGCAAAAGGTCCAGCAGGGCACGATTCAGGCCGCCCAGCACTCGCTCGCCAACTTTGCGCCATTCGCACCCGCAGTGGATCTGATCAACCTCCCCTATTTCTGTGGCGAGAACCAGAAATTCATCAATCTGACCGCTTCCGACGCCTGGCGCAACTCGGTCAACCCGCTGGTTGAGGCCAAGGGGTTCAAACCGCTCTGGTACGTGGTGATCGACCCGCGCGTGGTGGCACTGCGTAAGGGTGGAGACGGCCCGATCAAGACACCGGATGATCTTGCCGGCATCAAGTTTCGGGTGCCCGGCTCCAAAATGCTGCAGCAGTACTACCGCGCCATTGGTGCGAACCCCACCCCGGTTGCCTGGGGCGAAACGCCATCGGCCATCAAACAGGGCGTGGCGGATGCGCTCGACCCGGCGGTCGGCGCGCTGTATGTGTTTGGCTTCAAGGACATTCTCTCCTGGGTGACATTCACCCGCGCAGTGCCCGATTCGCAGGTGTACTCGTGCAATCTCGAATGGTTCAACGGCCTGCCGGTTTCCGTACGCGAAGGAATCGAGTTTGCCAGCGAGGTGACTTCGCACCAGAACCTGGCGAAGGTACCGGCGGCCCGCGCCTACGCCATGTCCGAGATGAGCCAGTCGGGTGTTCAGTTCTACACACCGACAGCCGATGAACTGGCGCAGTGGGTGGAGAAAGGCGGACATCAGAACGCCGAATGGGACAGCTACAAGAAGGAACTTGCGGGGTCCATAGAGACCTTCGAGACGTTGCTCGAGGCGGCCAACACGCAGGGCCGCTACTACGTCAATGATGCGTAAGAGCTAACTGTACGCGCCGCTCCCTCCGGGGGCGGCGCGCAGTTCCTCTTTCCTGCTCTTTCCCGAACGGGAGGCGTCGTCGTGCGAAAGATTCTTAAAGCGATCGACCAGAACCTCGAACGATGGTTGCTGCTGGTCTTCTACTCCTTGATCGTAATGACCATCGGCAGCGAGGTGGTGCGCCGCTTTGGCCTGTCCTACTCGTCGATCTGGGGGGAGGAGATCGCACGCTACGCCTTTATCTATCTCGTCTGGATCGGTGTTGCGGCTGCGGTACGTGATCGTGCGCATATTCGCATCGACGTGCTGATGCAGTTCCTCACGCCGCGGGGCAAAGCGCTGATCTACCTGCTTGGGGATTTCGTGATGCTGGCCGTGGCATTGCTCGCCCTGTTCTATTCCTACGAAACGCTGATGACGTCGATCAAGTTCGGCTCGGTCACACACGGCCTGCGCATTCCCCAAGCCTGGTTCCTTGCGGCAGTCCCTTTCGGCTTCACCCTCACCTGTTTTCGCCTAATACAGTCCATCTTGCGTGACTGGGGCGATTTTCGTGGTGGGCGCCCCGTGTTCGAAGGTGAGAGGTTGTTCGACTGATGGAATACCTATATCAACAAGACACGTTCGAGCTGGTATTGGGGTGGGAGTTCTATCTGCCCCTGCTGTTCGCGGTCATCATGATCATATTGGCGGTGCCGGTGTGGGCAGTACTGGGCGTGACCTCCATATCCATGCTCTACTTTTCCGACGTATTGCCGCTTTCGTTACTCGGTGAGTCATTGTTCGACGGCATTGACGCCTTCGCATTGATCGCCGTTCCACTGTTCATCCTGACCGGCGACGTGCTGGTTCGCACGGGGCTGTCACACAAACTCCTGGATGTGGCCGAGGCGCTGGTCGGTGGTTTCCGCTCCGGGTTCGGCACCGCCACGGTGCTGGTATGCGGTTTCTTTGCGTGTATTTCCGGTTCCGACGCGGCAGGCGCCGCAGGGGTCGGTCGCATGACCATCGACCGCCTGGTTGAGCAGGGCTATCCGAAACCGTATGCCTGTGCGCTGGTTGCCTCCGGCGCCTGCACCGGTATTTTGATCCCCCCATCGATTGCCTACATCATCATCGGCCTGATTCTGGGCATCTCTGCCTCGACACTGTTTCTTGCCGCCATCATCCCGGGCCTGCTCGTGATGGTGACGATCATGATCACGAATGTGGTGATGAACCGGATCATGGGATACGAGAACGCGAGCCAGGGTTTCTCGTTCAAACGCGTGTGGAAAGCGATCTACGATGGCCGCTACGCGCTGATCGTGCCGTTTATCATACTGGGCGGAATCTACACCGGTATCTTCACCCCCACCGAGGCCGCCGCAGTTGCGGTGGTGACCACAATCATTATCGGGCTGCTGCAGCGAACCATTACGCTGGCGGACTTTCCCAAGATGCTGGCGAGCTCGGCCAAGGTCAATGGCGTGATTGTGCCCATCATCGCGTTCTCTCTGCCGTTGGCGCAGACCCTGGCGGCACTTGAAGTGCCGCAGGGGTTCGTGTTTGCAATGACCTCCATGACCGACAGCGAGACCATCATTATCCTGATGATGATATTGATCCTGATCGTGGCCGGCTGCGTCATGGAGACAACCCCGAACATTGTGATTCTCGCACCGATCATGCTGCCCCTGGCGCAGGAAATTGGAATGAATGAGATCCACTTCTGCATCATGATGGTCACGTCGCTGGGGGTCGGCTTCATAACGCCGCCGCTCGGACTCAACCTGTTCGTTGTGTCCGGCCTGACCGGGACACCCATCCTGAAAGTTGCGGCCAAAGCGGTGCCCTACGTTCTTTCCATGTTTTTTGTCGTGCTGCTGCTCGCATTCGTGCCCCAGCTTTCGCTTTGGGCACTGTAACCGCGCCGCGAAGATGATTTTGTGATCCACCGGAATTGGAGAAGGATTCATGACTATCGAATACTTGAAAAAGGCGGAGAAAACCGCCGCCAGTGGAGAAGACGATACCCGTAAGATCGTCTCGCAGATGCTTTCCGAAATTGAAGCCGGCGGCGAGGAGAAAGCACGCGAGTACGCCGAAAAACTCGACAACTACACCGGCAACATCGTAGTGACCCCCGAAGAGATCGCTGCCGCGACCGCAAAAGTACCGCAGCAGGTCAAGGACGATATTCAGTTCGCATACGAGCGGGTACGGGGCTTTGCCGAGAAGCAGCGGCGATCGCTGATCGACTTCGAAGTCGAACTCTCTCCAGGCTTGTTCGCCGGCCAGAAACAGATACCCGTGCAAACGGCAGGCTGTTACGTGCCGGGTGGGCGTTACTCACACGTGGCCTCCGCCGTGATGTCGGTGGCGACGGCCAAGGCGGCCGGTGTGGACCATGTTGTCGCCTGTTCGCCGCCGAAGCCGGGGGCCGGCGTGAATCCCGCGATCATCTACACAGCCAATCTGTGCGGCGCGGACACCATTCTTGCTCTGGGTGGCGTGCAGGGTATTGCGGCGATGGCGTTCGGTCTGTTTACCGGACATGCCGCGGACATTCTGGTTGGCCCGGGGAATCGTTTCGTCGCCGAGGCCAAGCGCATGCTGTTCGGCCGGGTGGGAATCGACTTATTTGCCGGCCCGACTGAAATCGCCGTCATTGCCGATCAATCGGCCGATCCGGCGATTGTCGCCAGCGACCTGGTGGGTCAGGCCGAGCATGGGCTGGACAGCCCGTGTTGGCTGATCACCACCGACCGGGCTCTCGGTGAACAGGTCATGCAGATGGTACCGGAATTCATCGCCAAACTGCCCGATACCGCTCGCACCGCAGCGGAAGGATCCTGGCGCGACTACGGTGAGGTGGTCCTGTGCAGCGACCGTGAAGAAGCCGCACAGGTGAGCGATGCCTATGCCGCCGAACATCTGGAAGTTCAGACAACAGACCTGGACTGGTGGGTAGACCGGCTGCGCAACTACGGGTCACTGTTCGTGGGCGAAGAGACCACCGTGGCCTTCGGCGACAAGTGCTCGGGTACCAATCACATCCTGCCTACCAAGGGCGCCGGCCGTTACACCGGTGGTCTGTCGGCTGGCAAGTTCATCAAGACCGTGACCACCCAGCGTATGAGCCGGGAGGCAAACCGCGAAGTGGCCTCGGCTGCGGCCAGAATTTCGCGACTCGAGGGCATGGAGGCGCATGCGCGAACCGGTGACGACCGCTTGTCGAAGTATTTTCCAGAAGAGTCTTTCAGCCTGCAGCCTGAACCCGTTGAGTGATGGCGGACTTCAATCTCACGGGCAAAGTTGCTTTGGTGACTGGCGGGACCTCCGGCATCGGTCGCCGCCAGGCCCTGGCCTTGGCGCAGGCAGGCGCGGCCGTGGTGTTGCTGGGGCGCAGGGAGGCGCAACTTCAGGAGGCGGTCTCGGAGATCGAGCGGGCGCCGGGGAGCGCAGCAGCCCTTCCCGCCGATCTGGGTGACCGAAGCCAGCTGCCCGGTTTGGCAGCGCGGGCCGCACAGCTTTTTGGTCCGATTGATATTCTGATCAACGCAGCGGGCGTCAACTTTCGCCAACCGATTGAAGAAATCACACTGGAGAGCTGGGACAGGACCCTCAATCTAAATCTCGCAGTGCCCTTTTTCCTTGCCCGGGAACTGGTGCCGGCGATGAAGGAAAAAGGCTGGGGGCGGGTCATAAACATCGCCTCCCTGCAGTCGAGCCGCGCATTCGAAAACGGTCTGGCATATGGCGCATCGAAGGGCGGCATCACCCAGGTGACCCGCGCCATGGCCGAAGCCTGGTCCCGCCATGGCATCGGCTGTAACGCCATTGCACCCGGCTTTTTCCCGACCGAGCTGACGGCGCCTGTCTACGAGAATCCGGGATTGCTGGACAAGCTGGCTGCTCAAACTGCGATCGGCCGCAATGGTGTGCTGTCGGACCTGGACGGACTCACGGTGTTTCTGGCCGCACCGGCCTCGGACTACGTGACGGGTCAGGTTATCCATCTCGACGGCGGCTTCACGGCGAAATAGGCGCAAAATACATGAAAGCACTGGTCTACACTGACACACTCGAGGTGCAGTACCGCGACGAGCCGGATCCGGATCCGGCCCCCGGCGAGGCGCTGGTCAGCATCGAGGCGGTCGGCATCTGCGGCTCCGACATGCATGCCTATCATGGCCATGATGCGCGCCGGGTTCCTCCACTGATCCTCGGACACGAGGCGGTCGGCGTGGTGCAGAACGGCGCGCTGAAAGGTCAGCGTGTGGTACTCAACCCGCTCATGACCTGTGGCACATGCAACCACTGCCAGGGCGGCCGATCCAACTTGTGCGCGCAACGGGAACTGATCGGCATGCGACGGGCCGGCGCCTTCGCCCAGTACGTCACCCTGCCCGAACGCAACCTGCTGCATATGCCGCAGGACATGGATCCTGTGATCGCCAGTCTTGCCGAACCCGCGGCCACGTCGCTGCATGCCATCTACCTGGCGGAGAAGGTTCTGCACCGGCCACTCTCAGAGTGCCGCGCCCTGGTCCTGGGCGGCGGTTCAATCGGCGCCTTTGCCGCCCTGATGCTGAAACAGAAAGGGTGTATCGATATCTGCCTCGGCGATACCAATCCTCTGCGCAGACACACCGCGGACAAACTGGGGGTCTGCACCGTATACGATCCGTTAGGGGACGCACTCCCCGAAGAAAACAGTTTCGACCTGGTAATCGACGCGGTCGGCAGCGGGCGGACACGGGCGGCGGCGTGTACCTTCGTGTCGTCCGGTGGCGTTATCTCCCACGTTGGACTGCAAGACAACGAGCCGGGCCTGGACACGCGCAGAATGACCCTGGAAGAAATCACCTTCCTGGGTAATTACACTTACAGCGCGGTTGACCTGCGGGCAGCCATCGATGCGCTGTACCGAGGCGCACTCGGCCCGCTCGACTGGGTCGAGACCCGCCCGCTCAGTGACGGCGCGGCCGCGTTTCGCGACATTCATGAAGGCAATGCGGCTGCGCCAAAGATTGTGCTGCAGCCGTAGCGCCGGCCCTTGGCTGATCGCTTGATGACAGCACCAGGGCAGGTCTGATCAAGGGATGCGCGTCGCGCGAGTGGATCAGGGCTCTCTTAACTGAGTAAAATTTTCGCAAAGGCAAACAGCATGGCAATCAAGAACCTTCTGATCGCATACAGCGGCTCCGACTCATCCGATGCCGCCCTGGATGCCGCGCTGTTCATGCGTGACAAGTACGACGCACACCTCACGGGCCTGTTGGCCCATACCTACGCACCGATCAACCAGAACGTGGGCAGTTGGATTCCGGACGACGTTCGGAACAGCATAAAGAAAGCGCAGTCCCAGGCTGCTAAAGAAATCGAAGCCCGCTTCAGACAGCGCATTGCGTCGAATTCGGCCCCGGATAAAGTGCACTGGTTATCCACACGGGATGATGACGGTACAACGGTAGCAAGGTGCGCGCGATTGTTTGACTTGACCCTGATTGGCCGCTACGACGCGGTGCAGGGCGAAGGTCACGAGTTGCACCCGGACGTCATCGCGATGGTCAGCGGTCGGCCGGTTCTGTTGGTGCCCCGGGAATTCGACATGTCGACATTCAACGAACATGCGGTGCTCGCCTGGGATGGAAAGCGCGCCGCGGCGCGTGCGCTCGGCGACGCAATGCAAATTCTGGAAACCAAGGGCCTTGTGACGATCGTCACAGTCGGATCGGACTCGTCGGATATGTCACTGCCGGAAATGAACGTGGAAACCGCGCTGCAACGGCACGGCGTGAATGCCGAGCGGGTCCATCTGCAGCGCAACGGGAAAACCGTCAGCTATCGTGTGCTTGAATTCCTCGATAAGGTACAGCCCAGGTTGCTGGTGATGGGTGCCTACGAGCACAGCAAATTCCGTCAGTCGATTGTCGGTGGCGTCACCAGCACTGTGCTCAAAAAAGCCAAGGTTCCCATTCTCATCTCCCACTGACCACCGTTTGCCAAACCGGCCAAACCGTGTTCTCGGCGCGTGCTGAACAGCGGGCATCCGCAATTGGATGGAGGATGTTGCAGGGTGTCGACATGCCGCCCTATGCGCGGCGTAATGCGCGACACATCAAGAAATGATGCACGGGTATCTGCACGCCAGCCCCAGCCGGGGCGGACTTCATGAACGGCACTTTTTTCGGATCTCCCCCAGATGGCCATTGCGTTTGTTTCAAATCCACAGAAAAAGCCCCAGTTACCGGCCGAGCGCCTTCGCCAAAGCAACAAAATCGGCCAAGCCAAGCGTTTCTGCACGGGCATCGGGATCCACACCAGCAGCAACCAGGGCGGGGCGATCGAATAGCGGCTTGAGCGTGTTGCTCAGCTTTTTGCGGCGCTGAGAAAAGGCGGCGCGCACCACCGCATCCAGTGACACCGGGTCCGCTCTACCAGCCGGACACGGTCGCGGGGTCAACCTGACCAATGCCGATTCCACCTTGGGTTGCGGGCGAAAAGCCCCGGGGCCGATCCCGAACAGGGGTGTCACCTCGCAATGGTATTGAACCATCACCGACAGGCGGCCGAAGTCACGCGAGCCAGGCGCAGCCCCCATCCGGTCCACCACCTCCCGTTGCAGCATGAAATGCATGTCCCGAATCCACTCGCGCTGACCCAGAAGATGGAACAGGATCGGCGTGGAGATGTTATAGGGCAGATTGCCGATCACCCGCAGCGATCCAGGCTCAGGCGAGAGTGATGACAGATCAAAGGCCAGCACATCACCCTGATGAACGATCAAGGTCCCTAAGCCTGCGCAGCGACGCTCAAGCGCCGGAATCAAATCCCGGTCGAGCTCGATCACGTTCAGCCGCCCCGCGGAGCGCAACAGCGGGCAAGTTATAGCCCCAAGGCCCGGGCCTATCTCAACCAGGCACTCCCCGGTCCTGGGTGCGATCGCCCCGACGATCCGGGCGATCACGTCGACATCCTGCAGAAAATTCTGGCCAAACCTTTTCCTGGGGCGGTGGCTCAAGGTGTTGTCCTGATGAATGCGAGCGAATTCAGTGAATTATGAATGAACGGGGCGGGGATTCCCACGGGGATCAGCCTGTTAGGCTGAAGTTCCTTGGCAGGAAACGTGAGAACCCGAGTCCGTTTAAGGAGATAGGCGGATTCGTGGTGTAGAGCTCTGCCTACAGTTGGATGGTCTCGAGCAGTTCGTAGGCTTGCTGCTGCT
>JAHEDQ010000034.1:0-15689 GCA_024641125.1 Candidatus Competibacteraceae bacterium
ATCCTGGTGGAGTTCAAAGACGAGTATCGGCCGGCGGACTTCCCCGGGATCTACGACGAACTGCGGCGCAAGATCGCCGATATGAAACACAAGCTGCCGCCCGGCGCCGGTGAACCGATCATTGTTGACGAGTTCGCCGACGTCTATGGCGTCTACCTGGCGCTGACCGGTCCCGGCTATAGCTGGCGCGACCTGTGGGACGCGGCGGATCGTCTCAAACGCGAACTGGTGTTGATTCCAGGGGTCCGCAAGGTCTCGATTGGGGGCGAACAAAAGGAGGTGGTGTATGTAGACATCTCCCGGGCCCGGATGGGGGAGCTGGGCATCTCGCCGTCCCGCATTGCCAATGTCCTTGAATCGCAGAATGTGGTGACCGACGCCGGCAATGTCAGCGTGGGCAGCGAGTATCTGCGCATATCACCCACAGGGGAGTTCGCCACGGTAAAGGCCATCGGCGACGTACTGGTGGGATCGGACGACAAAAAGCTCATCTATCTGAAGGACATCGCCACCATCACCCGCGCCTACGAGGAGGTGCCGAGTCAGCTTTACTACGTCGATGGGCAACCGGCGCTGACCCTGGGTATCGCCATGCAGGGTGGGGAGAACGTGGTCGCCGTTGGCGAACAGATCGGGCAAAAGATACGGGACCTGGCGCACCTCTTCCCGGTGGGCATGAACTTGACCGAGATCTACAACCAACCCGTGGAGGTGGACAATTCCGTCAACGGTTTCGTGGTCAGTGTTGGCCAGGCCGTGGCCATCGTGATCGGTGTGTTGCTGCTGTTCATGGGCGTCAAAGTCGGCTTGATCATTGGTGCAGTGCTGGTGATCACGGTGGCGGGCACCCTGCTGATCATGAACCTGCAGGGCATTGAACTACAGAGAATTTCCCTGGGCGCCCTGGTGATCGCACTGGGCATGCTGGTGGACAACGCCATCGTGGTGGCCGAAGGCATGTTGACCCGCATGGGCAGTGGCATGCGGGCTTGGGAGGCTGCGCGCGAGACCGTAGGCAAGACCATATGGGCCCTGCTGGGCGGCAGCGCCGTGGGCATACTGGCCTTCTCCGCCATCGGCCTGTCACCGGATTCCACCGGCGAGTTTGCCAACTCGCTGTTCTGGGTCATTCTTTACTCTTTGCTGTTGTCCTGGGTAACCGGAATCAGCACGACACCCCTGCTCTGCGCGCTGTTACTCAAACCCGGCAACCCGGACTTGGATGAAACCAAAGATCCTTACGCCGGGCCGGTGTTCAAGCTGTTCCGCAAGGCGCTGGCCTTTGCCATCAAGTTGCGCTGGATCACCGTGGCGTTTGTTTTGACTTTGTTCGTGAGTGCGCTGATCGGCTTCGGACACGTCAAGCAGGCGTTTTTTCCCGAATCCAACACACCCATGTTTTTCGTTGACATATGGGAAGTACAAGGGTCGGACATCCGGCAAACCCGGGCGGACACACTGCGGGTGAGCGAGTTTCTGCGCGAACTCGAGGGCGTGGTTCAAACCAGCACGGTGATCGGTGGTCCCCATCAGCGCTTCACCCTTGTGTACGACCCGAAGGAGATCTCGGCGGCCTACGCCCAGATCATCGTCCACACCGACACCCGAGACCGAATTCCTGAGGTATGGGCGCAGGTGGACGAGTTCATGAGAACCGAACTCCCCTGGACCGACCCGATCATAAAGTCCTTGCGAATCGGGCCAGGGCGGGACGGCAAGATAGAAGCGCGCTTCCACGGGCCGGATCCGGCCGTGCTCAGACAGTTGTCCAATGAGGCGCAGGCCATCATGCGTGCCGACCCTGATGCCAAGGACATTCGCGACGACTGGCGCCAGCCGGTAAAACTGGTGGAACCGATTTTCAACGAGCAGGTCGGGCGGCAACTGGGCATCACCCGCGGGGAATTGTCCAGCGCTCTACGCTATGCCTACGAAGGCGAACCGGTGGGCAAGTTCCGCGACGGGATTCGGGTGCTTCCCATCATGATGCGCGCACCCGAATCGGAGCGGGTCGATGTAGGGAACCTGCAGGATATCGCGGTCTGGAGCCCGGCACTGGACCAGTCCGTGCCGGTATCCCAGGTGGTGAGCGGTTTTGAGACCGTGTTCAAGAACGCGGTCATCCGGTCCCGTGACCGGTCCCAAACCATCATCGCGTCCTGCAACCCGATTGGTGAGCTGGCGACACCGCTGTTCAACCGTTTGCGCCCCCAGATCGAGGCCATGGAGCTGCCGGCGGGCTATAGCTTGTCCTGGGGTGGGGAGTATGAGGATTCGGTCAAGGCCCAGGAGGGACTGGGCGGTGCATTGCCGGTCGGTTTCCTGCTGATGATCATCACCACCGTCCTGCTGTTTGGCCGAATTCGCCAGCCGTTGATCATCTGGCTGACCGTGCCGCTGGCCATCATCGGCATCACCGCGGGCCTGTTGTCCACCAATGCCGCCTTTGACTTTATGTCCCTGTTGGGCGCCCTTTCCCTGATCGGTCTCCTGATCAAGAACGCCATAGTGCTGATCGAAGAGATCGATCAGCAGATCGAAGAGGGTAAAGATCCCTATACGGCGATTCTGGACGGCACCGTCAGCCGCATGCGGCCGGTGGTGCTTGCCGCGGCCACCACCATTCTGGGTCTGATACCGCTGCTCAAGGATGTGTTTTTCGTCAACATGTCCATCACCATGATGGCGGGGCTTGGCTTTGCGACGGTGCTGACCCTGATTTTCGTGCCGACACTCTACGCCATCATGTTCCGGATCAAGACGCCAACGGCATAGCAACGTATTGGAAAAGCTTCACTCGGCAGGGTACGGCGTTGGAAACGCGCTCAAAATACGCATGTTCTGGGTGTAAACTGCGCTTTCTCCGTCGTTTTCGCCTTGCCCGTCGGGAGCGCGCCCCAGACGCGTCAATGCCAGGCGCGGATGCGAAGGCATAGCCAGCTCGGTCAAGCAGCTGCAACGCGGCAGTCGCGCATCTGGGCGCTCTGAAACGCTACGAACTTATGGGATGGGAGAGCGGCAAGCTTGACGCAAATCACCGCCCCCGGCGAAGCGCCGCCGTGTGAACCGGCGCATCCCAGAGGCGTCCGATCTCCTCGTCCAACATGCAAACCGTGATGGAGCAACCCGCCATATCCAGAGACGTGACATAGGAGCCGACCAGGGACCGGGCCGTGTTCACGCCGTATTCTTGCAGCTGTCGGCGGGCCGAGTTGTAGATCAGGTAAAGTTCCATCTCCGGTGTTGCGCCAAAGCCGTTGACGAACAGCAAGGCGTCACCGGACGCGGCGTCGCCCAGATCGTGAACAATGGCCCCGATCATCTCCTCGACGATGCGGTCTGCCTGCATCAGCTTCACCCGGCGACGCCCGGGCTCGCCGTGGATCCCCACACCCAGCTCCATTTCATCGTCACCGATCTCAAACGTGGGCTTCCCGGCGGCCGGAACGGTGCAACTGGTCAAAGCCACGCCCATTGAGCGGGTGCGGCTGTTCACCCGATCGCCCAGACGTTTCAGAGTGGCGAGATCAGCGCCCTGTTCGGCTGCGGCCCCCACCACCTTCTCGACCACCAGCGTCCCCGCCACACCCCTGCGTCCGGTGGTGAACAATGAACCCTCTACCGCCACGTCATCGTCTGTAATCACGGTTTCGATCAGAGCGTCGGACATCTCCCGAGCCATGTCGAAGTTCATGACGTCGCCCTCGTAGTTCTTGACGATGAATAATAGCCCCGCACCCCCGTCCACCGCCTCGACCGCGGCCAACATCTGATCCGGCGTCGGCGAAGTGAAAACCTGACCGGGGCAGGCGGCATCCAGCATCCCGTAGCCGACCAATCCGGCGTGCAGCGGTTCATGGCCCGACCCTCCGCCGGAGATCAGCGAGACCTTACCCGGGCTCAGTTCGGCACGTCGGACAAACTTGCCCTCGTCACCTAGGCTGAGGATGTCCTGGTGGGCCAAAACAAACCCATTCAGGCTCTCCCTGAGCAGGGTGTCCGGAGAATTGATCAGTTTCTTCATAATGCTTTTGCTCCCGAAGTGGGTTCAGCCCCGCGACAGGGGTTCATCGCTTGTAGTCTTGAATCAAACCCACCACACCTTCCACAAAATTGATCAGCAGGCGGTCGAGTTGCTCGTTGCGACTGGCGCTTCCCAGATCCGGCAGGGGCAAGGTCAGCCGCCGCACTTGGGCTCGCTCCTGCGCCCGGGCGAGACGGCGGGGGTGGGCTCGCGCGTAAGCCTTGAGAAACGCCCGCCGTTGATCCGGGGAAAAATGGCAAATCTCGAAAATCACCTCAAGATGCGGTGCCGGAATCGGGGTCGCGTAGGCCGGATTGGAAATCTGGGAGACGAAACTTCGATTCTTGCCCAGGGCCTGAGCCAGCCGCAATCGTGTTCCCGAGGGCCGATTTTCCAGTATGCGCCTGAGCAGGATCTTGTACTGATCGACCGGGTTCGGGCAATCGGGTGTCAACTCTCCGTCCGGATCACGCATGGCATCTGCTGGCTTGGCCATCCGACGGACTACAGTCCGCGACCTCGGTCTCTGCGATGGTCGCCTTGATCCGTGCCAGCGCGGTCGGGGCGACCGAAAAACGGCGCAAACCCAGACCCAACAGCAGTGGCACAAATTGCGGCTCTGCCGCCATGTCGCCGCATAGGCTGACCTCGAGCCCGCTGTAACGGCCAAAGTCGATCACCTCTCCCATCAGTTTCAGCACCGCCGGATGCGCCGGGTCACACAGGGCGTCTACCGCCGGGTTATCGCGAGCGCTGGCGGTGACGTACTGGGTCAGATCGTTGGAGCCGATGGAGAAAAATGCCGCTTCGGCAAATAGGTCCGGGGCTGCGGCCACGGCCGGCACCTCCACCATGATACCCAGCGGCGGCAGCGCAGCATCCATCCCCTCACCTTTCAGTTCAGCGCACACCGACTGAAACATCTCGCGGACCCGGCCAAGCTCTTGCGGCACCGTCACCATGGGCAACATGACCTTCAGGTTGCCGGCGGTCGCCGCCCGCGCCAGAGCCCGCAGCTGTACTTTGAAGACTTCTGGACGGGCCAGAGACAGGCGCACCCCGCGCAAACCCAAGAAACTGTTGGCCTCTCGTTCCGGGGTGAGCCCGGCAATGGGTTTGTCACCGCCCGCATCCAGTGTGCGAACCGTCACCGGTTTGTCACCGGCCCAGTCCAGCAGACGACGATACGCCAGGTACTGGGTTTCCTCATCCGGCAATGCGGCACCATCGCGAAACAGGAACTCAGAGCGCATCAACCCGATGCCGTCGCAGGTATCCGGCTCGAGCCCGTCCAATTCCGACGGGTGCATGATGTTGAGCTGGATCTGGACCGATTCACCATCGCGGCTGCGCCCTGGTTGATGGAGAAATCGGGATTCCCGCGCATGGCGCTGCGCTGCGTCGGCTCCGGCCCGACGGTAATACGCCTGAACTTCGGTGTCGGGACTGAGCACCAGCCGGCCCTGGTCGCCATCGACAATGGCCTGCTGGTGTCCGTTGAGGTCCAGATCGCCGAGACCCACAACCATGGGTACGCCCCTGGCTCGGGCCAGGATGGCCACATGGCTGCTGGCGCTGCCAGCAGCCAAGGCCAGGCCACCGCCTGCCGTCCAGTCGGCTTCCAGAAACCGGGACGGTGTAAGGTCGTCCGCCACCACCACCGCGCCGGCAGGCAGAGGCTCGGTAACAGTCCCGGACAGGTGACGGACCACCCGGTCGCGCAGGTCGATCAGATCCGCCACCCGGGCGCGAAAGTAGTCCTCGCTTGAAGCTTCGTACTCGGCAATCTGCTCCGCCAGCGCCACCCGCCACGCCTCGGTGGCGGTTTGACCGACCTGAATAGCTGCAAGCGCTGGCGCGCGCAGAACATCGTCCTCCAACATCGCGATCTGAAATTCGATGATGTCGGCACCGTCCTGGTCCAGACCCTGCGCCATGCGCGTGAGATCGTCCGCCGCCGATTGGACTGCCGTCAGGAGATCATCCACCTCACTGGCGGCATCACCACTGTGCGCTTGCTGTACCTGCGCTTCTTGCAGGCGGTATAGGGCGCCGCTGGCGACACCGGGTGCCGCCGGGCGCCCACGCAACTCAACCGGAGGCGGCATCTCCCCCCCCTTCGTCAAAGTCGCGCGCCACCAGCTCGGTCAGGGCCTGCACCGCTTCGGCGGCATCGGCCCCCTCGGCCCGAAAATACAGCACGGTACCCTGGGGCGCCTTCGTGCCCATCACTTTGACGATGCTTTTGGCGTCCACCCACGGCCCGTTATCGGCCATGGCCAATTCGATCCGCGCCACAAACCCCTTGGCCAGCTTGGTGAGCTTGACCGAGGGGCGCGCGTGTAGGCCGACCGCGTGGGTCAGAAGTATCGATCCGTATTCCTGTGTCGTGCTCATGACTGATGACCGCCCCGCTGTGCTCAGGGCGGCGAAAGCTCCTCGGCTGTTGCTCGAACCTGGTCCAGGCTGGCGCCGCCCCAGGCTTCGGTTGCCGCCATTACGGCACCTTCCACGATGGGCGCATTGCAGATCACCACCTTGCCTTGACGCTCCGCAGGCAGCAATTCGATGGCCATTTCGCTGTTGGTCTCGGCACCGCCCAGATCTACCAGAACGGCAACGCCGCCCTCGGACCAGGCGTCATCGATGGCGGCCAGAATTCGCTCCACGCTGGTACCCAGCCCACCATCCGGGTCACCACCACAGTGTCCCAGGGGGACCGCATCTCCCACCATCTGGCGAACCATATCGGCAGTGCCGCGGGCCACCTCCGCCGAGTGCGAGACGATGGCTATGCCAACCGCCGCGCTCACATCCACCCCTCCAGAACCTCACACACCGCCTCGATGATCAACTGGCTGGAGCGGGCGCCGGGGTCCATGTGACCCACCGATCGCTCGCCCAGGAAAGAGGCGCGTCCGCGGGTCGCCAGCATGGGTACCGTCGCCAGGGCCGATTCGGCGGCCCGGTCGCGGATCGCCTTCGGATCCAATTCCCCCTTCTCGAGCTGATCCGCCAGAGGAATCACCACATCCAGCAGGGTCTTCTGACCCGCATCGCTCTTACCGCGGGCCTTGACAGCGGCGACTGCTGCACTCATTGCGGCAGAGAAAGCGGCGGGATCCAGCTTCTCCGGCAGCGCCTTGCCTAGAGTCATGAATGCCGTGCCATAAAGTGGACCCGAAGCACCGCCCACCTTCATCACCAAGGCCATGCCGCCGGCCTTGAGCGCCTCCGGCCAGGGCTTGTCGGCCAATTCATCCAGGCGTGCAAGAATCTCCTCGAAGCCGCGTTTCATGTTGAGGCCGTGATCGCCGTCGCCGATGGCCCGATCCAGATCGGATAATTCATCCACATGGTCGATGACGCGCACCGCCACCGCTTCGATCAAAGCCCGTCGCAGGGCCACGTTGTCCTGCATCGTTATCGTATCCTCAGCCATCCCCCGTTCCTCGCAACCGATTGCCTGCGGCGTCAAAAAAAAGCGGTCCGGTCAGCGCAATATCCACATCATCTCCCCGGCTCATGGGGGTTTCAGGGTCCACCAGCGTAATAATCTGGTGATCCCCAATCCGCACATGCAGGTGATTCTGGTCTCCCAGATGCTCGATCCACTCAACCTTGCCCTGGCCTGATCCGTTGACACTCCTGCTGATGTGCATATGTTCGGTGCGGGCGCCGATGGAGGCGGTACCCGGTGGCACGGCAAACCTGGGAATCAGACCGGGAGGGATCACGTTGATGGCCGGCTGACCCAGCCGGCTCGCCACGTAGAGGTTGCAGGGATCTTGGTAGATCTCGCGGGGTGTGCCCACCTGGATAAGGCGTCCCTGGTCGATCACGCCGATGCGGTTGGCCATGGTCATGGCCTCGATCTGATCGTGGGTGACATACAGCAATGTTGCCCCCAAATCCTGCTGAATACGTTTCAGCTCCAGACGCAAATCGGCCCGCAGCTTTGCGTCAAGGGACGACAAGGGCTCATCCATCAGATAGATCTGCGGCTCCCGCACCATGGCCCGTCCGATGGCCACACGCTGCATCTCGCCGCCGGAGAGCTGAGTCGCACGGTTGTCCAGCTTGTGGGTAATGCGCAGCATCTCGGCAATGGCCGTGACCCGCCGGCGAATTTCGGACTTGCTGTGCGGGTGCGCGGGCGAGCGCAGAGGAAAGGCCAGATTCTCGTACACCGACAAATGCGGGTACAGCGAGTATTGCTGGAAGACGAAGCTCACGTCCCGTACCGCCGGATCCGCCGTCGTCATGTCATGGCCGCCGATACTGATGGTGCCCGCATCCAGTTTTTCCAAGCCCGCCACCAGACGCAGGGTGGTGGTCTTGCCGGCACCGGTGGGACCGAGCAAAACGACAAACTCACCGTTGCCAACGGTGAGATCCAGGTGGTCCACCGCCGGTATTTCGCCGAAGTGTTTGCTGACACCCCGCATCACCACCTCAGCCATGGTCCGCGTCCCCATACAGCGCGGTTTGGATCGCACGGCCCGAGTCCCTGTCGAACAGTGAGAGCCGGTGGGAACGGAGGCTGAGACCCACGGACTCGCCCGGCTTGAGGGCTACGTTCGCTGGAGTACGGGCCTTGAGCCGGCCATGTTCGGTGTCCAGCGTCACGATCTGGGTGGTGCCGAGATATTCGGTACCGAATACGGCGCCGCGCAGAGAGGAATCGGCGTCCAAACCGATGTGCTCGGGCCGCACACCCAAAACCAGGTCGCATTCGGGTTGTGACTCCCGGACCTCGGGGATCTGAATCGCGGCACCGTTCATGTGGATTTCCCGCAGGCCCGGTTCCAACGCACTCCGAAAACCGAGAAAATTCATCGGCGGTGAACCGATGAAGTCCGCCACATACATGCTGGCCGGTCGATCGTAAATGGATTGGGGATCGCCGAACTGCTCGATCACGCCGTGGTTCATGACCACGATCTTGTCGGCCATGGCCATGGCCTCGAGCTGATCATGCGTCACATAGACAGTTGTGGCGCCAATTCGATCGTGCAGCTGGCGCAACTCGTTGCACATCAGGTCCCGGAACTCGGTGTCCAGTGTGCCCAGAGGTTCATCCATCAGGAACGCCTTGGGGCGGCGGACAATCGCCCGCCCCAAGGCAACCCGTTGTCGGTCTCCGCCGGCCAGGCCCGATACGGGTTTATCCAGCAGGTGATCGATGCGCAGCAGCTTGGCCGTTTCCTCCACCCGCTGGCGGATCTCACCACGGGGCGTCCCCTGACACTTCAGCGGGAATCCGATGTTCTTGCGCACGTTCATGTGCGGGTAAAGCGCGAACAACTGAAACACGAACGCGATGTCCCGCTCCGCGGCCCGGTTGAACGTCACATCGTCGCCATCCAGCAATATACGCCCCGAGGTGGGCAGCTCCAGCCCGGCGATCATCCTCAAGGTCGTGGTCTTGCCGCAGCCGGACGGGCCGAGCATGACGAAAAACTCGCCGTTGGCGATGGTGAAACTGGAATCCTCCACCGCCACGAACTGATCGAAGGCCTTGTGCAGGTTCTCGACACGGATCTCGGCCATGCCCAGCTCAGTCCGGAAAGTGGCTGACCACGATAAACATGATCGTGCCGGTCAGTATGGTGATGAACGAGTAGGTGAACAGGGGCAGCCAAAACGGCTGCATCAGCATGAATACACCCACCGCAATAATGACCGTGGCCGCGTTCTCCCAGGGGCCGCGGCGCAGCAGTCGGCGCCGTGTCCGCTTGGACCCAGAGGGCACGGCGATTGGCTCCGCTGCACCCATGGACAACCCTGAGGGTTTGTCGGAAGGCGTCACTTTCGAACTGCTCCAAAGGTGATTCCGCGCAGCAGATGTTTGCGTAGCAAAATGGTGAACACCACGATCGGTATCAGGAAGATGGTGGCGCCGGCGGCAACGGCCGGCCAATCCAGCCCGCCCTCACCGATGATCGTGGGAATGAACGGCGGCGCTGTTTGGGCCGTACCGGAGGTCAGCAGCAGGGCGAAAGCGTACTCGTTCCAGGCGAAGATCAGACAGAAAATGGCGGTGGCGGCGATTCCGGTGGCGGCTTGGGGCAACACCACTTTGACAAAGGCCTGAAACCGGGTGTAGCCATCGATCATTGCGGCCTCTTCGTATTCCCGCGGAATCTCGTCGATGAAGCCTTTCAGCAACCATACCGCCAACGATACGTTGACGCCGGTATACAGAATGATCATGCCGAGGTGGGTATCGGACAGGCCCAAGGTCCGATACATGAGAAAGATCGGTATCGCCACCGCGATGGGCGGCATCATCCGGGTCGACAGGATGAAGAACATCAGGTCGTCTTCCAGCGGCACCTTAAAGCGCGAAAAACCGTATGCGGCCAGCGTGCCCAGTAGCACCGACAGGAAGGTGGAGCCGAATCCGATGATGACAGAGTTCATCATGCGCTCGCCGAACTTGGACGGACCGGCGATGACCATGTCCCGGGATCGAACCAGCTCCTCATACCAGGTGTCCGGTGGGGGCAGGCTGGCCATGTACTCCGGAGTCTGCCGGCTGCGGGTGGTGAACAAATTGACGTAGCCTTCCAGGGACGGCTCGAACAGCACCTTGGGCGGATAAGAAATGGAATCCTGCGGCGTCTTGAAGCCGGTCATGAAAATCCACAACAGGGGCAGGATGGTGATCAGCGCATAAAACACCACCGCACCCGCCGCCAGGCGCCGTCCCCAGCGCCCGGGTGCCGATACCGAGTGGGCCATATCGCCCGTGCTCACCGCTGTTTCACCTTGTTCAGGGCCTTGACGTAGATGCTCGCGGCACCGAACACGGTGACGAACAGGATGATGGCGAACGCCGAGGAGTAACCCGTCCGCCACTTCTCGAAGGCCTCGCGCTTCAGGTTGATGGACGCGAGCTCGGTTACGGACCCGGGGCCACCAGAGGTAAGCTCCACCACCAGATCAAACATCTTGAAGTTCTCGATGGATCGGAACAGCACCGCCAACATCAGAAACGGCAACACCATGGGTAAGGTGATGGACCAGAATTGACGCCATTTAGAGGCCCGATCGACTTCGGCCGCTTCGTAGATGTAATCGGGGATGGAACGTAGTCCGGCCAGACAGATCAGCATGATGTAGGGCGTCCACATCCAGGTGTCCACGATGACAATGGCCCAGGGTGCTAGGTTTACGTCGCCGATCATTTGAAACGAGGACGGTGGAATACCGGTGACAAAAGAGACCGCATAATTGAACAGACCGATCTGAGGCTGGTACAGAAAAGTCCAGAAGTTGCCCACTACGGCAGGCGACAGCATCATGGGCAGCAGAATCACCGTGGTCCAGAGCCCGTGTCCCTTGAACTGCTTATTGATCAGCCAGGCCAAACCAAACCCGAGCACCACCTGCAGGGTCATGGTCCAGCACAGGAAGTGGGCCGTGACCTGAAGTGTGTGCCAGATGTCCGTATCGGTCAGCACCCGCTCGTAGTTTCTGAGGCCGATGAACTCGATCGGCCGGTTGATACGATTGGCCTTGTAGTTTGTAAACGATAGATAAATGGTCCAGATCAACGGAAAAATGTTGATCGCCAGCAGCAAGACGATGGTGGGCGAGATAAACAACCAGGCGATGGCGCGGTCCGACAGTCCGCGAACCCGGCGGGCCAGAGGCTCCGGTGTGGCGCTGGCCACCCGAGCCGCCAGCTTGTCAGCAGCGCTATCTTGGGGTTCAGACATGAAACGGACCGATGGGATTCCGGGTTGCGGATCGGGATGCCCCCCGCATCGGCGCGGGGGGCATCATCAATAGTCTCTGGATCAGAGTTTGCCTTCTTCCTCGAAGACTTCGGTCCAGTCTGCGATCAGCTTGTCCAAAGCCTCCTGGGCCGTCCCCTCGTCGGCCACGATGTAGTCATGCAAGCGTTTTTGCATGGACAGCAATAGCTCCGCGTACACCGGCTCCTGCCAGAAGTCTCGCACGCCGCCCATGGCGTTGAGAAAGTCCGCCGCAAAGGGCTGGCTGTCCGGGAAGCTTGGGTCGTTGAGTACGGCAACGTGGCAGGAGTAGCCACCCAACGACCACCATTTCTTCTGCACATCAGGCTGGGCAAACCACTTGACATAGGCCAGAGCTTCGTCCTGCTTGTCTGAGTAGGACACCACCGAAATCCCTTGTCCACCCAGGGTGGACGCCTCCACCAACTGTCCCGGATTGACGAAAAACCCGATCTTGTCTCCGCCCACTTCCGGGTCCTTGTATAGACCCGGGAAAAAGGCGAACCAGTTCATGGCCATGGCCACCTGCCCCGACTTGAAGGCGTCCAGGCTTTCCTGCATGTAGCTGTCGGTATAGCCCGGCGGCGTGCAGCATTTGTAAAGGTCCTTGTAGAACTCCAGCGCCTGAACCGCATTCGGTGAATTCACCACACCTTCCATCTTGTACGAGCCGGGCGGGTCCTCGTACTTGAAGTCCCATGCATACAGCGCTCCGGTGGCGCCCATGGTAATGCCTTCGGAGCCACGTTCGGTGAAGATCGCGGCGCCATAAACGGTCTTGCCATCGATTTCCCGGCCCTGGAAGAACTCGGCCAACTCCTTCAACTCGTACTGGGTCTTAGGTGGCGCCAGATCGCGGCCGTGCTTTTGCTTGAACTCCTCCTGCAATTCCGGTCGCGAGAACCAGTCCTTGCGATAGAACCAGGCGTTTGCGTCGCCCATGGCGGGCAGCGCCCAGTAGTTTGGCGTTCCCTTGGGCCAGGTGGAGTAGGCGTAGACCGTGGCCGGGGCAAAATCGTCCATCGAAATGTTTTCGGCTTCGAAAAAGTCGTTCAACTTCACGTAGTGGCCGTTTTCAGCGCCCCCCCCAATCCACTGGCTGTCACCAATCATCAGGTCGCATAGCTGGCCCCCTGAATTCAACTCGTTGAGCATGCGGTCGGCAAAGTTGGGCCAGGGAACAAACTCGAACTTCATACCGATGCCGGTCTCTGCGGTGAAGTCCTTGGACAGCTCCACCAAGGCATTGGCGGGATCCCATGCCGCCCAGCAGAGCGTAATTTCCTCCTGAGCGTGAACCTGGGTGACGCCGGCGCCGGACAACAGAACCGCGGCCGACAGTGCTGCAAGACTGTTCCGTTTTCTCATGGGTCTCCTCCAATCGTTTGGTGCGTCTTTTTTACTAACGCCCGTCTCTCAGCGCAGTCTGTGGCTCTGGAGGCGAGGCAGGAAGCCGCGGAGAACTTGGCCCGACCCAGCACCCGCGTGAGGGCGAATCCAATACTACCGCAGCCACTTTTTGTTTAGTTCCGTAGCTAAGTAAATGCCACGAAACTAAACATATCAAGAAAAACAGATGGTGCGCCGCGTCACATTTTGACCCAGCGCGCACCCCTGTCACTGGAGCGAACCGCCGCCTCGATGAACGCAACCCCGCGGCAGCCATCTTCCACGGTCGGAAACATCACATCGGCGTCGGGGCACCGGCCTTCACGGCGCGCTACGATGGCATCGGCCACCTCTGAGTAAAGGTTGGCGAATCCTTCGAGATAACCTTCCGGGTGTCCCGGCGGTATCCGTGTCACCCGACCCGCGATCGCGCGGGAGCCGCTGCCGCCCCGGGTGATGCGCCGCGGGGGTTCGGCAAAAGGTGTGTAATACAGATAGTTCGGATCTTCCTGGGACCAGCTCAGGCCGCCCTTACTGCCAAAAACCCGGATCCGCAACGCATTTTCGTTCCCCGGCGCCACCTGGCTGGCCCACAGCATACCGCGCGCGCCGCCCTTGAAACGCAGCAGTATCTGTACGTTGTCATCCAGGCGACGGCCACTGACAAATCGGCTGAGGTCGGCGCACAGCGCTTCCAGCTCCAGGCCGGTGATAAAAGTGGCCAGATGATAGGCGTGGGTGCCGATGTCGCCAACGCAGCCACCGGCGCCGGAACGGGCCGGATCTGTCCGCCACGCAGCCTGTTTTTGCCCGCTCTCCTCCAGTTTTTCCGTCAGCCAGTCCTGCGGGTACTCGACCTGCACCACTCGAATCTCACCCAGTTCCCCCCCTATCACCATGTCCCGGGCCTGGCGGACCATGGGATAACCCGAATAGTTGTAGGTCACCGCAAACAGCAGATCACGGGTCTTAGCCAGCTTTTGCAGCTGCCGGGCTTCGCGGCTGCTATGAACCATAGGTTTGTCGCAGATCACATGAATCCCGGCCTGCAGAAAAGCCTTGGCTACCGGAAAATGGAGGTGATTCGGAGTAACGATAGATACCACTTCGATACCGTCCTTCAGCCGCCGCTCCCGGCGGGCCATGGCCCGGTAATCGGCGTAGGACCGGCCCTCCGCCAGGCCCAGTTCCCGCGCCGAGGCCAGCGCCCGTTCCGGGTCGCTGGAAAGGGCGCCGGCCAACAGCCGGTATCGGTCGTCCAAGCGGGATGCAATGCGGTGCACCGCGCCGATAAACGCCCCCTGTCCGCCGCCAACCATGCCCAGACGAACCCGCCCACCGTGCTCTGCGCTTCCACGCCCTTGGATCGTCATATCCACCCCCGTCCTGAACAAAGCCTTGGAATGACGCGGTCCGCACAATCAGCCACGATCGATGCCCAGCATCCGTCGATTGGCGGCCTCGTCACTGCCTGCCCCGGCAAAGTCATCGAACGCCTTCTCGGTGACGCGGATGATGTGGTCGCGGATGAACTCCGCGCCTTCCCGTGCGCCGTCTTGCGGATGCTTGAGACAACACTCCCATTCCAGCACCGCCCACCCGTTAAAATCGAGGGCGGCGAACTTGGAGAAAATTGCGCCAAAGTCCACATGTCCATCGCCCAGAGACCGGAAACGGCCAGCCCGATCCACCCACGGCTGATAGCCACCGTAGACGCCGACTCGACCGTCCGGATTCAGCTCCGCATCCTTGACATGAAACATCTTGATACGCTCGTGGTAGAGATCGATATGGGCCAGATAATCCAGCGCCTGCAATACGTAGTGACTTGGATCGAACAGCATGTTGCAGCGGGGGTGTTCACGGACTCGGTCCAGGAACATCTCGAAGGTCGCGCCGTCATGCAAATCCTCTCCCGGATGGATTTCATAGCACAGGTCCACCCCCTGTTCGTCAAAGGCTTCGAGTATCGGCAGCCATCGGTGGGCCAGCTCATCAAAGGCGGTCTCCACCAAACCGGCCGGGCGCTGTGGCCAGGGATAGAAGTATGGCCAGGCCAGCGCGCCGGAAAAGGTCACGTGGGAGGTGAGTCCCAGTCGACCGGAAGCCTGCGCTGCCAGCATCATTTGATCCACGGCCCAGGCCTGACGGGCACTGGGATTGCCACGCACCTCGGCTGCGGCGAATCCATCGAACGCTTCGTCATAGGCTGGATGCACCGCCACCAGCTGACCCTGCAGGTGGGTGGACAACTCGGTGATCACAAGGCCATGATCGGCGGCAATGCCTTTGATCTCATCGCAATAGGCGGATGAGGTCGCCGCCTGCTCAAGGTCGATCAGACGCGTGTCCCAACTGGGCACCTGAACCCCCCGGTAGCCCAATGAGGCGGCCCATTCGCAGATGTTGCCGAATGAGTTGAACGGAGCCTCGTCGCCGGCGAACTGAGCCAGAAAAATGGCCGGGCCTTTTATGGTCTTCATGCTTTCTCCTCGTGTGGCGGCGGACTT
>JAHEDQ010000034.1:15699-29059 GCA_024641125.1 Candidatus Competibacteraceae bacterium
CCCGATCTCGGGGCGGTGGCAATCGATGAACCGGCGATCACCGGTCGAAGGCGATGAATGAGAAAGTAGACTCGGATTCGGTGGACCGCCACCCGCAGGGGCATCGGCATGAACCGGCCGGCTCGATACAGCGCCGCTACTTGCCTAGGCAGAAGGACGAGAAGATTCGACCCAACAGTTCATCGCTGGAGAATTCTCCGGTGATCTCGGAAAGGGCCTGTTGAGCCACTCGCATATCCTCCGCCGCCAACTCGCCGGCGCCGGCGACGCGCAGCTGATGGTCGGCCCTGGCCAGATTTTCCGCCGCCAGATCCAGTGCCTGGAGATGGCGGCGCCGGGCGATGAACGCCCCTTCCCCGGCAATCTGGTAGCCTATGCAGTCCAGCAGGTGCCGGCGCAACAGATCCAGGCCATCGCCGGTCTTGGCTGAGCAACGGACGGCCGGGCCCATGGTGGTGTGTTCGATCACAACCGGCCTGCCGCTGAGATCGGCCTTGTTCAAAACCAGTGTCACCGGCGTTTGTTGGGGCAGGCGGGCGATGATGTCCTGCACGGCTGTATCAATGCCCTGCACGTCGTCCACCACCACCAACACCCTGTCGGCCCGCTCGATTTCCGCCCACGCCCTGCGAATGCCTTCCTGTTCCACCACCCCGACACCGTCTCGTAAACCTGCGGTATCGATTAAATGCAGCGGCATGCCTTGGACGTGTACCTGTTCACGCAACACGTCCCGGGTGGTGCCGGGTACATCCGTAACGATGGCGGCGTCACGAGCCGCGAGACGGTTCAACAGACTCGATTTGCCCGCGTTGGGCCGCCCGGCGATGACCACCGTCATCCCGTCGCGTAACAACTGACCCTGATGGGCGTTTTCACGCAGGCTGACCAGAACTGATCGGACCCGGTCCAGGCCTTGGACCAGGTCCGAATTGGCCAGAAAGTCGACCCCTTCCTCATCGGGAAAATCGATCGCCGCCTCTACGTAGACCCGAAGTCCGATCAGCAACTCAACCAGTTGTTCGACCTGGGCCGAGAACATGCCCTGCAAGGACTGCGCTGCGGCCCGGGCTGCCTGGGTGCTGGCGCTGTCGATCAGGTCGGCGATGGCTTCGGCTTGCGCCAGATCGATTTTGCCGTTGAGGTAGGCTCGACGGGAGAATTCGCCGGGCTGAGCAACCCGCACGCCCAATTGCAGCAGCCGTTCAAGCACAAGGTCCAGGACCACGGGCCCGCCGTGACCCTGCAGTTCGAGGATCGATTCACCGGTGAAAGACGCCGGAGCGGGAAAATACAAAGCCAGGCCCTGATCGAGGGTGGTGCCGTTGGCATCGAGAAAGCGGTACAAGCCTGCTTCCCGGGGCCTGGGCAGACCTCCGAGCACTGCCTCGGCGACGCGCTCTACCGCCGGGCCGGAGACGCGAACGATGCCCACCCCGCCCCGGCCGGGCGGGGTGGCGATGGCCGCAATGGTGTCATTGCTCGGGGATTGGGCGCCCGTTGGATGGATCATCGGCTACAGCGGCAGGACACACGAAACGAGAAAAGGGCACGATGTTCTCATCGTGCCCTGCTTGTGCAAACCCAATCCCTAGTCCGTGCCAGCCTCCACCCGTTTGGTGATGACATACTGCTGAGCGATCGAAAGCACGTTGTTCACCACCCAATAGACCACCAGACCCGATGGGAACCAAAGAAAGAATATCGTGAAGACCAGCGGCAGGGCCATCATCACCTTGGCCTGGATCGGATCCGGCGGCGCCGGATTCAACCGCTGCTGAATGAACATGCTGACGCCCATCAAGATGGGCAGCACAAAGTACGGATCCTTGGCCGAGAGATCCTGAATCCATAGCATAAACGGAGCCTGGCGCAGTTCGACACTCTCCAGCAGCATCCAGTAGAGCGCGATGAATACAGGTATCTGCACCACAATGGGAAGACACCCGCCCATGGGGTTAATCTTCTCCTTCTTGTACAGATCCATCATCGCCTGATTCATTTTCTGTTTGTCGTGGGCGAACTTCTCGCGGATGGATTTCATCCGTGGCTGCAGCTTGCGCATGTTCGCCATGGATCGATAGCTGGTCTCGGACAGCTTGAAAAACACCGCCTTGATGAGAACCGTAAGCAGCACGATCGACCAGCCCCAGTTGCCAATCAGGCTGTGGATGGCGTTGAGCAGCCAGAACAGCGGTTGCGCAATGATGGTCAGCCAACCGTAGTCCACCGTGAGTTCCAGACCCGGCGCTAGGACCTCAAGCCGGCTCTGAATCTTGGGGCCGACAAACATCTGGCTGGAAAACTCTGTGCGGGCGCCGTCCGCAACCGCGGTCAGCGGACCGGTCATACCCAGCACATACTGATTGGATCCGACCACCCTAGTGTAGTAACGGTTGAGATCTTGCGCGGGCGGAATCTGGGCGGCCACGAAGTAGTGCTGGATCATGGCCGACCAACCACCCTGGATCTGACGGTCCAGGGGCAGTTCCGCCATGTCGTCGAACGTCACTTTCTCGTACTTTTTCTCCGGGCTGGATATCACCCCGCCGGTGTACGTGTGCACAAACTTGGAGTCGCCGTCCGAGGCAGGGGGAATACGTTGTAACTGGCGGTACTGGCTGCCCGACCAGGGTTCGCCGCTGTTGTTCTCCAAGGTATGCAGCACATCGACGGCGAATTTGTCACGCGCGAATCGATAGGTCTTGGTGACGGTTATGCCGTCTTCAGACCAGGTCAGAGGCACCACCAGTTCGTCCTCTCCCTCGGCCAGGCGGTACTCCGTTTGCGTGGTTTGGTAGCGCGCATGATGGTTGGGCGCAGGGTTGTCACCGGCACTCACCAGGCCGGACTGAGCCACGAAAAAATCGCTGCTGATGTCGTTCAGCAAGGTGAAGGGTGTGTCGGGTTGATCGATGGCCACCGGGTAACCGCGCAGCCTGGCAATCCGTAGGTCGCCCCCGACCGTGCTGATTTCGGCCTCAAATTGATCCGTCGTAACCCGAATCCGTTCGCCGTCGGTGCTTTGCAGAACAGGACCTGCTGGTGTGCCCGTGACCAGTGGAACGTCCTGAGCCGGGGGCGGGGCGGGTTGATCACCGGGCAGTGCCGGGGTCACACCGGTCGTGGTGGTAGTGGGCGTCTCTGCTACCGGCGGCCGGTTGAGGGCGGATTGTTCCTCGATCCAGGTCTGCCAGATAAGAAAAAGAACGAAGAGGAGCGCGATCCCAAGAAAAATGCGCTGGTTGTCCATGCGTTACACGTTTCCGCCTAGTGGGTGCCTAACCGTCGTCGCGATCTGCGGTGATCCGGGTTGGCGCCCGTGTGTCAGTCGCCGCCCGGAGGTCGACGACGCTTGGCAATCCGGGACCAGTGGTGCTCCAGGGATCGGGTCAACTCGGTTCGAGTCCGAGCCGCCGCAGCGGGCTTTCCAATGACCACCAGATCGAGGCCACCCAACTGATCCTGATGCTGACGAAAGCTCTCCCGCACCATTCTTTTTATTCGATTGCGAACCACGGCTCGTGGCGATACTTTCCGCGACACGGCCAGCCCGACGCGTGCCCAGCCCAACTGGTTGGAGCGGCTCAGGATGGTAAATTCTTTATCCGCGCTGCGCTGAGCACGCTTGAACACGCGCCCGAAATCCCGGCTTTTGAGCAGCCTTGCCTGCCGGGGAAATGGTCCACGAGCGTTGGCGCCAAACCGAATCAAACGCTGAGGCGTGCGCGCCCCTTGGCTCGACGGGCGGCCAGCACAGCGCGACCGCCTTTGGTACGCATGCGGGCCCGAAAGCCGTGGGTACGCTTACGACGAAGATTGCTGGGCTGGTAAGTGCGTTTCATGGCCGATTTCCGTGATGTGCTGAACGCCGGGCTGGATCGAGCCCGAGAAACGGCGGACTGTACTGCCTGCCAAATCAAGGTGTCAAGGTGAAATAGCGCCGCGCCAACTGTGGATAACGCTTTCGGCAGGCGCTAGACTCCTGGTCCTTTTCGTCGCTCGGCAAGGCGTACCAACAGAGGTGCGCAGGGATTGGTGTGCGTGCAGGATTCGTCATGGAAGAGCTGTCTGGCCAGGCTTGAACATGAGCTTACCGAGAAAGAGCTCAACACTTGGATTCGCCCACTCCAGGTCCAAGAAGCGGCTGACCAGGTCCGCTTGCTCGCACCCAACCGGTTTGTGCTGGATTGGGTTCGTGAACACCACCTGGGCCGAATCCGGCAGATCTATCAAGAGGTTCAGGAGGGTGTGGCGATCCCGGTGGTGCTGGAAATCGGCACCCATCCGGTCAAGGTGGCAAGTCCGGGTCCGGGCGTGGTGCCGAGCAAACCCGAAGCTCCCCGGCACAAAACGCAATCCAGTGACGGCCAGGAACTGCCCGAATCTCGCGGTTCTCTGCTGAACGCCGGCAATCTGGAGCCCGACTACACCTTCGATGCCTTCATCGTGGGCAAATCGAACCAACTGGCATGCGCCGCAGCCCGACAGGTGGCGCAGAATCCTGGAAAAACCTACAACCCCCTGTTCATTTACGGGGGTACCGGTCTGGGAAAAACCCATTTAATGCACGCCTTGGGCAATCTGCTACGGATTTACCATCCCGAGGCACGAGTAGCCTACCTTCATTCCGAAAGATTTATCGGCGATATGGTGCGCGCACTGCAACATGGCGCCATGAACGAGTTCAAACGCCATTATCGATCCCTGGACGCTTTGTTGATCGATGACATCCAGTTCTTCGCTGGCAAAGAGCGATCGCAAGAGGAGTTTTTTCACACTTTCAATGCCCTGCTGGAAGGGCGTCAACAGGTGATTCTGTCCTGTGATCGCTATCCCAAGGAGGTGCAGGGCCTGGAGGATCGGCTCAAATCCCGTTTTGGCTGGGGACTGACCGTGGCCATCGATCCACCGGACATGGAAACCCGGGTAGCGATACTGATGAGCAAAGCCCAACAGCTGTTCGACACCAGCCTGTCCGACGAGGTGGCTTTCTTTATTGCCAAACGCATTCGCTCCAATGTGCGCGAGCTGGAGGGCGCGCTGAGGCGGGTGATGGCGAATGCGCATCTTACCGGGCGTGCCATCACCGTCGATTTCGTACGCGAAGCTCTGCACGACCTTTTGTCACTGCAGGAAAAACTGGTGACGATGGAAAATATCCAGAAGACAGTGGCCGATTACTTCAACATTCGGGTGTCCGATCTGCATTCGAGCCGGCGCAGCCGCTCCATCACCCGACCTCGCCAGATCGCAATGGCCTTATCGAAGGAACTCACCAGCCACAGCCTGCCCGAAATCGGGGCCGCTTTCGGCGGGAGAGACCATACTACGGTCATCCATGCCGTGCGCAAAGTGGCGGAACTCAAGGATGCCGATCCGCGTGTGCGGGAGGATTATGCAAACCTGCTGAGAATGCTGTGCAGTTAATGTGGAAAAAATGTGGGGGAAAAAAGGTTGTGGATAACACGATTGGTTACCCACACCTTCCCAACAGGCTCAAGGTACTGCACAAACAGGCATACCCACAGTCGCCGATAAGATTTAAACCAATGAAATTTCAGAGATTAACCCTTGCAATTGTAAGTTACCCACAGTTTCTGGCAGGACTAATAACTACTATAACTTCTTATATTTACTCATTTATGAATATAAAGATTACAGAGGGGCGCGCATGAAACTTCAACTGCGGCGGGACACCCTGTTGAAGCCACTTCAGCAAGTCATAGGGGTAGTGGAACGTAGACAGACTTTGCCCATTCTGGGCCATGTGCTGCTCAGGGCAGAGCCCAACAAGCTGGTTCTGACGGCTACCGATCTGGAAGTCGAACTGGTGGCTAACGCCGCGCTGGATGCGCAACCGGCGGATGGCGTATCCAAACCGGAGATAGTGCACGAGACCGGGGTGACCACCCTGCCTGCTCGAAAGTTGCTGGACATTGTCAGGAGTTTGGATGAATCCAGTGAAGTTTCTTTGCAACAGCGCGAGTCCCAGATGGTGCTGCGCTCCGGGAAAGCGCGATTCAGCCTTACACCGCTGGCGGCCGAAGACTTTCCGTCGCTGGAAGAAGAGATCGAATTCGCGAGCGAGTTTGCGATCAGCCAGCACGTGCTCAAACGTTTGTTGGAAAGCACGCATTTCGCGATGGCACAGCAGGATGTGCGCTACTACCTCAATGGCCTGTACATCGAAACCGCTGGTCGGAAAATAGACGCCGTGGCGACGGACGGTCACCGATTGGCAAAATGCGAGCTGAAGGACTTGGGCCAGGAAACGGCTCGGAGCCAGGTCATTGTTCCACGCAAAGGCGTTCAGGAACTGCTGCGACTTCTGGATGACTCGGAATCAGAGGTGTTGTTTCAGCTCGGAACCAACCACGTGCGGGTAAGTGGATCGGGTTTCAGGTTCACCTCGCGCTTGATCGACGGGCGATTTCCCGACTACAAACGGGTCATTCCGGCTCGGATCGGACATACGGTGACGGTTGATCGGTTGTTGCTTAGAGAGGCCCTGAGCCGGACCGCCATCCTGTCCAATGAAAAGTACAGGGGTGTGCGCATACGTCTCGCACCGGGCCGGCTTGAAATGCTGGCCCACAATCCCGAGAACGAGGAAGCGGAAGAGCATTTAGAGATCGAGTATGAGGGCGACCCCATCGAAATCGGTTTCAATGTGACCTACCTGCTGGATGCGTTGGCTGCCATCTCCGGTGATGTAGCTGAGCTGCAGTTGATTGATGCGAACAGCAGCTGTTTGCTGACTGACGCCGGCGACGACAGCTGTCAGTACGTGATCATGCCCATGAGGCTCTGACTGCGCCCGAAACCACAGATTGGCAATCCGGGTGGTTGAACGATCACGCTCACCAATGTCGGGTGCTCGCCGACCATGACCCTTCAGGTTTTGCAGGTTCGCGATTTTCGCAATATCGCACAGGCTCGGCTGGAAACCTCTGCCCGCGTAAATCTGATATTTGGTGCCAATGCCGCTGGCAAGACCAGTGTCCTGGAGGCGATATACCATCTGGGTCGTGCGCGCTCGTTCCGAACCGGTAACCCGCGTGAGCTGATTCGCAGCGGCTGCCCCCATCTGCAGGTCTATGGCGTGGTGATGGGTGAACGTGGCGCTGTTCGACCGGTGGGTGTGCAACGCAGCAGCCGGGGTCTAACCTTGCGCATCGCCGGCGAACCAGCGAGAGGATTGGCTGATTTGGCTCGGGCGGTACCGGTGTTGCTCTTGAACAGCAACACCCATGGGCTGGTGGATGCCGGGCCACAACAACGCCGACGCTTCCTGGATTGGGGGGTGTTTCAGATGGAGCCGGGTTTCCTGCCTCTGTGGCGTCGCTACAGGCGCGCATTGAGCAACCGAAACGCAGCGTTGCGCCAGGGGCAATCCAGCGCTCTGATCTCTGCCTGGACACCGGAACTGGCGAACGTCGGAGAGCGTATTGATACGCTTCGAAGTCGATTTGTTTCGGCTTTGGGGGAGGTACTTGGGCCGCTTGCCGGACAGCTGCTGCCGGAACAAAGCATCAAACTGGGTTATCGCCGGGGATGGTCACAATCCGAGGCTCTGGGTTCAGCGCTGGAGGCAGCCTTGATCCAGGATCGCCGTTCGGGTTATACGCGGCAGGGTCCACACGCCGCTGATCTGGGGATTCATTGCGATGGTGCTCGGGCCGCCTCCCGGGTATCCAGAGGGCAACAGAAGGCGCTGGTCGCTGCTTTGGTGTGTGCCCAAGCAAGCTTGTACCGCCGCCATCAGGGCAGGGATTGTGTGCTTCTTGTGGACGATCTACCCGCGGAACTGGACAGTGAGCGCCGTGCCCGGCTGACGCGGGCTCTGGTTGAGTTGCCTGTACAGATTTTTGTCACTTCGATCGAGCAGAAAGACGTCGAAATCGAAGGTTGGGTCGATCCCGGCGTGTTTGAAATAGACGCCGGAAAAGTGCGTAAAGTGGTATACTAAGAAGTCGTTCTGAACTCGGAAAATACCGGATGAGTCAACAGCCTGCCTACGATTCCACCAACATCAAAGTACTCAAGGGCCTGGATGCCGTTCGCAAACGTCCGGGGATGTACATTGGTGACACCGACGATGGCACCGGCCTGCATCATATGGTGTTCGAAGCGGTGGACAATGCCATTGATGAGGCGTTGGCTGGTTACTGCACCGAGGTGAGGGTGGTTTTACACACCGACGGCTCGGTTTCGGTGATTGATAACGGGCGTGGCATCCCGGTCGACATACACCATGACGAGGGACGGTCCGCGGCGGAAGTTATCATGACCGTGCTTCATGCCGGCGGTAAGTTTGACGCCAATTCGTACAAAGTGTCGGGCGGCCTCCATGGTGTGGGTGTGTCTGTGGTCAACGCGTTGTCCGAGACCCTGGAACTCACCATTCGCCGGGACGGCAAGGTCCACTCACAGCAGTATCGGAACGGTGAGCCTGTCTCACCCCTGCATGTGGTGGCGGAAAGCGAGTTCACCGGAACCGAGGTCCGCTTCAAACCCAGCGATCAGGTTTTCGGCGACACGGAGTTTCACTACGAGATTCTGGCCAAGCGTCTGCGGGAGCTTTCATTCCTGAATTCCGGTGTTCGGATCGCCCTGGCGGATGAGCGATCGGGCCGCGAGGACGTGTTTGAGTACAAGGGTGGCATCGGCGCGTTCGTCGGTCATCTCAATCGAAAGAAGACGCCGTTACATGACTCGGTGTTTCACTTCATGGCCGATCGGGACGGCTTGGTCATCGAAGTAGCGATGCAGTGGAATGACTCCTACCAGGAGAATATTTTCTGTTTTACCAATAACATACCGCAAAAAGACGGTGGTACTCACCTGGCCGGGTTTCGCAGCGCCTTGACCCGAACCCTGAACCAATACATGGAACGCGAAGGCCTGCTCAAGAAGGCCAAGGTGGCCACCTCAGGGGACGATGCCAGGGAAGGTTTGACGGCGGTGCTGTCGATCAAGATGCCGGATCCGAAATTCTCCTCGCAGACCAAAGACAAGCTGGTTTCATCGGAAGCCAAAGGCGTTGTCGAATCCGCTATGGCCGAACACTTCAACGATTTTTTGTTGGAGAACCCGGGCCAGGCAAAGGCGATTACCGCCAAAATCGTCGATGCCGCCCGTGCCCGCGAGGCGGCCCGTCGCGCGCGGGAGATGACCCGGCGCAAAGGTGCGCTGGACGTGGCTGGCCTACCGGGCAAGCTGGCGGATTGTCAGGAAAAGGATCCGCGGGACTCTGAGTTGTTTCTGGTGGAGGGTGACTCGGCAGGCGGGTCCGCTAAACAGGGGCGGGACCGGCGAACCCAGGCGATCTTGCCGTTGAAAGGCAAGATACTCAACGTGGAGAAGGCGCGGTTCGACAAGATGCTGGCATCGGCTGAGGTGGGTACACTTATTACCGCTTTGGGTTGCGGCATTGGCCGGGAGGAATTCAACCCGGAAAAGCTGCGCTACCATCGGATCATTATCATGACCGATGCGGATGTGGACGGAGCCCATATTCGAACACTGCTGCTCACCTTTTTTTTTCGTGAAATGCGCGAACTGGTTGAAAGAGGACACATCTACATATCGCAGCCCCCGCTATATAAGGTCAAGAAAGGCAAGCAAGAGCACTATGTCAAGGATGACGGTGAATTAAACGCATACCTCCTGCAACAGGCGATAGACCGTGCGGCTTTGCACGTGGCCGAGGATGCCCCTCCCATGTCGGGCATGGGGCTGGAGACGCTGGCCCGTGAATATATGGCGACCCTGGATGTGATCCGGCGGCTGGGGCGGCGCTATGACGCCACCATGCTGGAACAAATGCTCTATCATCCGACCTTGGATGCCGCGCAGTTGATCAACAGCCAGCAGATGGAACAGTGGGCAGAGGGTCTGGTGCAGGGGCTCAATACCCACGATGAGGCGGTGCGGTACAGCACTCGCATACTGCCTGGTTCGGACGAGCGGCATGACATCGTGGTGGAGGTCTATCGCCACGGCGTACCCACCGAAGTTCGGTTCCGCGGTGAGTTTTTCAACTCCGTGGAATATCGCCTGATGCGGGAACTCGGTGAAAAGCTGGACGGGTTGACCGGCACCGGCGCCTGGGTACAGAGGGGTGAACGCCGTCAGCCCATCTGCAGTTTCAAAGAAGCCATCGAATGGCTACTCAACGAAGCGAGGCGCGGCCAGGCGATCCAACGCTACAAGGGTCTGGGGGAAATGAATCCGGATCAGCTCTGGGACACAACCATGAACCCGGATACCCGCCGTCTGCTGCAGGTGAAAATCGAAGACGCGATTGCCTCAGATGAGATATTCACAACCCTCATGGGTGATCAAGTTGAACCCCGACGGGATTTCATCGAGAGCAATGCTTTGTCGGCCAGCAACATCGACATCTGATGCCACCGATCCAGTGCCAAACGCACTTGTTTAGAGAAGAGGCGCTCACACTCTAATCTGCCTGAGAAATAGCCAAAGGCTGTGGGGCCCTCGGGTTTCCGCGCCCCCACTTTCCCTATTTGCCGCGCAGTTGCGTAGCCGTGATCCCAGTCAGTCGTTGCGTCGTTTCCTCAATCCAGGATTCAGTCAACTCTTTTAACGCTTCGACGCTGTGCGACCCAGGATCGATGGGTGTGCCGATCACCAGCCGAATGGTTCCAGGTTGCTTCAAAAAGGAACGACGGGCCCAGAATTGACCGGCGTTATGGGCGATCGGCACCAACGGCGCACCGGACTCCTTAGCCAACAGAACTCCGCCCATTCCATAGCGCCTGCGTTTGCCCACGGGTACCCGGGTACCTTCTGGAAAAATGCAGATCGAGCTCCCCTTTTTCAGTCGGTCCGTACCCTGCTCCAGTACCTGTGCCATCGCCGATCGGCCGGCGGCCCGATCGATGGCGATGGGCCGCACCACCGCCAGGCCCCAGCCGAAGAAGGGAACCCAAAGAAGTTCCTTTTTAACAACGTAGAGCAAGGGTTCGAACAGGGTCGTTAGAAACAGCGTTTCCCAGGTTGAACTGTGTTTGGGAACGATCACCGCTGGGCGATTCGGAATGTTTTCGCGTCCTTCCACCTGGGCGTGAACACCACAGGTGATTTCCAGCCACCACAGGACGAAGGCGCACCACCTGCTGACGAACCGATATCGGCTCAGGTAAGGCAAGGGGTAGGTCAGTACGCACAGCGGAGCCCAAAACACCGTGGCCAGGATCATTCCAATTGAAAATACCGTAGCTCTAAGGAATGGCAGTCCGGGAAAACGCATCAATCGACCTCGCCATCGGATTTCAAGAACTCGTCCACAAATGCTGCCAGGTCATCGTATACGCTTACATTACCTAAATCGGCCCTGGACCCGGCCAAGGTGCGCTCGCCCTTGCCGGTGCGGACCAGTATGGGGCGGGCACCTACCGCTCGGGCGGCCACGACATCCCGCAGGGCATCGCCTACGACGATGGTATGGGCTGGATCCGTGGCCAGGCGTTCCCCAATTTCGATCAGCATTCCCGGATTGGGTTTACGGCACGGCGCGTCATCATCAGCATGAGGGCAGAACATCAAGAGGTCGATCTGACCGCCCACCTCACGCAACCGTGTAAACATTTTATTGTGGATACGGTTGAGGGTCTCCAGGTCAAATAAACCCCTTGCCAGTCCAGATTGGTTGGTCGCGATGGCAATACGATGCCCTGCTTGGTGCAGGCGCGCCATGGCCTCCAGGCTACCGGGTAGGGCTTCCCATTCTGCCGGCGTCCTGATGTACTGATCCGAGTCGGAATTGATAACGCCGTCGCGATCGAGAATGACTAACCGGCTGTTCATTTGCACAGTGCCAGCGGATACCAATGTTTCACGTGAAACATACTTTGTTGTGCGCTCCGTCCTTGGGTTCGCAACGGATTAGTGCTGCAAGCGCGAGAAGTCGGCGACCCTGAGAAAAAGACCCTCCAGGCGCTGCAGCAAGGCCAGGCGGTTTCCACGCAGCGCGGGGTCATCCACCATGACCATGACTTCGTCAAAAAAAGTGTCTACCGCGGCGCGCAATGGTGCCAACTGCATCAACGCAGCAGCGTAATCTCCCGCTCTCATCAGTGGTTCGACCTGAGCGGAGCGCTGGGAAATTGCGCTGGCCAATGCCTGTTCCGCTTCCGTCACCAGATAGCTGGACTCGATCTGCTCAGGCACCGTATCAGGGGCTTTGCGCAAGATGTTCCGTATTCGTTTGTTTGCGGCTTCCAGGCTCTCCGCCTCCTCAAGCTGGCGAAAACCCGCAACCGCTCTAAGGCGACGATCAAAGTCCAACGGTTGGGTTGGTCTCCGAGCGCGCACAGCCTCAAATTCGTCGCTCCGGAATCCCCGCTCGGCGTAGTACGGTTGAAGTCGGTCAAAGGCGAACTCAAACAACAGATTGGCGTCGGCCTTGATTCGTGTGGGTTCAGGCAGCAAAGCAGTCGCCTGTGTTATCAAGGCGTACAGGTCCAACGGTAAAGCCCGCTCAACCAAGATGCGCATGATCGCAAGGGCCGCACGCCGCAAGGCGAAAGGATCCTTGGTTCCGGTGGGATGCTTACCAACGGCGAAAATCCCAACCAGCGTATCGATGCGGTCAGCCAGGGCCACAGCGGTGCCGGTCTCCGTCCGGGGCAAAGCGTCACCCCCGAATCGGGGTAGATAGTGTTCCTCCACCCCCCTGGCGACCTCGTCTGCCTCACCGTCGTGCCGGGCATAATAACCCCCCATGACGCCTTGTAGCTCTGGGAATTCATACACCATGTGGGTGACTAGATCGCACTTGGCGAGTTCGGCCGTGCGACGGCAAGTGCGGGATTCGTAACCGAGGACGTTGCTTATGTAATCCGCCAGACTCACCACACGCATAACTTTGTCGTACACCGTCCCGAGTTCTCTTTCGAAGGTCACGGCGCGCAAATCTTCGAGGCGGTCGTGCAGAGACCTCTTCCGATCCTGGTTCCAGAAGAATTCAGCGTCGGAGAATCGGGGTCTTATCACCCGTTCGTTGCCTTTGGACACAGTCTGTCGGTCGGCGCTGTCGATGTTGCTGATGGTGATAAAGCATGGCAGCAGATGGCCGTGTGTGTCGCGCACGGGAAAATACTTCTGATGAAACTGCATTGTCGAGACCAGCGCCTCGTGGGGCACGGTCAAGAACCCCGGGTCAAATTCGCCGGTCACCGCAATCGGCCACTCGACCAGGGCTGTGACCTCGTCCAACAACGTCGGCTCGAGGTCGGGTTTGCCCCCACAGGTTTTGGCCGCCTCGGTGACCTGGCCCCGGATAGCTTCTCGGCGGGCCACAAAATCCGGTATCACCATACCCTGTGTCTCG
>JAHEDQ010000035.1 GCA_024641125.1 Candidatus Competibacteraceae bacterium
GCCATCCGCAGGTCGTCAAGATAGCCTCGTTTCAGCGATTCCTCGAAGGGTTGCGCAGCCTCCTTGCGCAAGGACCAGTCGGGCTCCCGCTCGAGCAAGTCTGCGATCGCCGCGCGGGCCAAAGCCACCAGGCGCCCGGAACCAGCAGCAACGCCAACAGACTTCCGAATGCCGCCGCGACCCACCCCGGCCTGCGCGCGGATTGCGGTCGTGTCGGCGTGGGTTGGCCACCCGAATCGACGCGAAAAACACGAACCGGCTCGCTGATGTTCTTCAGGGTTCGTTCGCCGAGCGGATTCAGGGCGAAGTTGACCTTGCCTTTAAGATGTTCATGGGCGGTGCCGGAAACGAGGATTTCGCCGGGCGCCGCGCTCTGTTCAAGTCGGGCCGCCACATTGACCCCGTCACCGAGTAGATCGTCTCCTTCGACCAGCACATCGCCCAGGTTGATGCCGATTCTTAGGACGATCCGGCGATCGTCGGCGGTGTCGACCTGCGCATCGGCGATGCCTTCCTGTATCGCGACGGCGCAGGAAACCGCTTCCACCACAGAGGCAAACTCCACCATGGCGCCATCGCCCATGAGCTTGACCAGACGTCCGTGATACCGTGCCAGCAAAGGGTCGATGACCGCTTCTCGCAGGGCCTTGAGCTCAGCGAGGGTCGCCACCTCATCCCGCTCAACCATCCGCGAATAACCCACCACGTCGGTCAACATGATGACGGTCAGCCTGCGCCGGGGTTGGCTGGTCAAGGTCATGTGCTCCGGTCGAAGGCCCCCCGCGCCGGAATTGTAGAGCAATTCGCCGGTTGTTACGGAACCGCGTCCCGACGGGCACTCGGCCAATTCAGGGTTTGCTTGAGTCGGGTTCAGGTTCATTGATACCGTAGCGCCACCACAAACCGGTGCCGGTCGGGGGGCGATGATCTTGGCCCTTGCGTCCAAACCTGCCGACGCGAGAGCCTGTCTTCGCCTGGCCGCCACGGGGATCCGTGCTTGCACCGACGACCGGCACCCTGGAATTTCCATACAGCGCCATGAAACCACTGGTTCCCATACGTCTGCTGGTCACGCTTGCCGCCACCTTTGCCACGGCAGTGGCCCTGGTAGTGCTGCTGGTCATCACCGACACGGCGCTGTCGGTGTGGCAGCGCATCGAACAGACCCCGGGCTGGTTTATGGTGGTCTGGCCATTGGTGATCGTGGCCGTGGCGGGTTTTGTGGGATGGCGGGTCTGGTCTCTATTCAGCGGTCCGTCGGCCAAGCGCAAACCGGCGCTGGAAACCGGTCCGGTACAGGAGCATGAGTTGCGGCAAGCCCTGGCCCAGGCCGAGCAGGACGGTGTCACCACCAACGACGCGCAGTTTGAGCTGCGCGAACTCGACCAGCGGCGCAGCGACCCCTCGGTGTATGTTGCTTTCTTCGGCGAGATCAGCAGCGGCAAATCCAGCCTGATCAAAGCGTTGGTTCCCGAGGCCGAGGTCGAAACCGGCCCCATCGGCGGAACCACCGGACGGGTGACCCACTATCGCTGGGAGGGGGATCAGGGCCTGGTGCTCAAATTCACAGACATGCCGGGCATGAATCAGGCAGACGGCATTCTCGACCCGGTGGCCCGGGCGGAGGTGCGCCGAGCCCATGCCCTGGTGTACGTATGCGATGGCGATATTTCGCGCAGCGAGTTGGTGGAACTGGAGACGCTCAAAGGTCTGGGCAAACCCCTGATCGTCGCCCTGAACAAAGCCGATCTATTCAGTGAAGACGAACAATTGGCCATCGCCGAGCGCATCCGCGAGCGCATTGGCGCCGATGCGTCGTTGCCGGTGATTCCGGTGAGCGCCGGCGGCGAGCGGGAGGTCGTGATCGAGCATGCAGACGGTCGGGTCGAACATGCCATGCGCCCCCGGCCGCCGCAGGTTGAGGGGCTGCGCAGCGAAATTCTGGGCCGCGCAACCGATGACCCGGAGGGTCTCGAGGCCCAACGTGATCTGGTGTTGCTCGAGACCGCGGCGCACCAGCTCGACACCGCCACCCAGCGCCAGCGCCGGGAGGCGAGCGAGGGCATTGTGCGACGCTACTCACGACGCGCCATGCTGGGTGCACTGGCGGCGGTGGGCCCCGGCACCGATGTGCTGGTGCAGGGCTACCTGGGCGTGTCCATGCTCAAAGAACTGGCCGCAGTCTACGGCGTCTCCACCAAGGAACTCGACCTGAACCGATTCGTGGAACTCGCCACCCGCCGGGTGGATTATCGCATGAACATCCTGCTGGCCATTTCCGGCAACGTGCTGAAGGCGTTCCCGGGGGTCGGCACCGTCACCGGCGGCCTCATGCACTCGGTGGCCTACGGTTTGATATTCGACAGCCTGGGGCGCGCCGCCGCCTACTCCCTGGAGGACCGCGGCAATCTCACGCCGGAGTCGACCCTGAAACGCTTTGAGGAAGCCCTTGGTGAAAATGTGGAATCGCGCGCGCTCCGCCTTGTGGAGCTGGTTCTCCCGCAACTCCCCGGAAGCCGATCCGGCCCCGACGGCTAAGGGCAAATCCGCCGACGGCGGCGCAGAGCACCTGGAACTGGCCCGGGAAAGCCTGCGGGATCTGCTGCACGACGAACGGGTTCCGGCCGAAGTGCGACAGGACCTGGCGGCGGACTACGCCCAGGTCGAGCGCCTGCTGGACCGCCTGGAACACGAGCAGATCCACGTGGCGGTGTTCGGCCGGGTGAGCGTCGGAAAGTCCGCTCTGCTAAACGCCCTGCTGGGGCGGAATCACTACACCACCTCGCCACTGCATGGCGAAACCAAGACCGTGGCCAATGCCAGTTGGACCCAATACGATTCCGGCAATGTCCACCTGATCGACACACCGGGCATCGACGAGGTGGGGGGCGAAGTGCGCGAACGGCTGGCCACGGAGGTGGCGGAAAACAGCGATCTGGTGATGTTCGTGGTGGATGGTGACATTACCGGCACCGAACTGGCGGCGTTGCGGCAACTCAAGGCCCATCACGGCCCGGTCATTCTGGTTCTGAACAAGAGCGACCGCTACGCCCCCGCCGAACGCGAGGCCCTGCTCGAGAGCCTGAGGCGGAAATGCGAGGGGGTGGTGGCGCCGGACCACGTGGTGGCCGCCAGCGCAGACCCGGCACCGCGGCTCGTGATCCGTGTGGATGCCGAAGGCAACGAAACCGAAACCGAGACCTATCCGGAGCCGGATGTCGCCGCGCTTCGCACCCTGCTATGGGGCGTGCTGGAGGCCGAGGGCAAAAGCCTGGCGGCGGTGAACGCCGGGCTGTTCGCAGGTAAGTTGAATGATCAGGTGGCCAAACGGCTGTTGGAGGTGCGCCGGGACGTGGCCGAACGTGTCGTACGCAGCTACTCCCTGGGCAAGGGCCTGGGGGTGGCGCTGAATCCGATCCCGGTGGTGGACCTGCTGGCGCTGGCCGCCGACGGGGCCATGATCGTGCATCTCAGCCGCGTCTACGGCATGTCCATCACCCGCAAGGAAGCGGGCCAGCTGATCCGAACCATTGCCGGACAGATCACCCTGCTGATGGGCACGGTGTGGGGGGTTTCGCTGGTATCATCGGCGCTCAAGGGCGTGAGCCTGGGGCTGTCTACCATATTGACCGCCGCCGCCCAGGGCGCGGTGGCCTACTACGGCACCTATGTTATTGGCAGAGCGGCGGAGCGTTATTTCGCGGAGGGCCAGTCCTGGGGACCCGGTGGGCCGAAGCAGGCGGTGCAAGAAATACTGGAGGGTCTGGACAGCGACAGCCTTCTGGCCATGGCCCGTGAGGACATCATGGCGCGGCTCAAGACCCGTCAGTCCACCGGCTGAGGCGCTGGTTCGTAACCGAAAACCTGGGCCAGGTCACTGCTGTGAATCTGCTCGACCGGCAGCACGCCGAAGTCAGAAACGAAGCTCAGCTTCGGGGGCTCACCACCGTCATCGCTTATGCGGTCGGCCAAGGCTGCGAGATCCCGGTCCTCCAGCAGGCCAAGGCCGTGCTCGGTCACCAGCAGCAGATTGCCCCGTTCATCGGACAGCACCCGAGACAAGGCCATGACCTTCCGCCCGTTGTGGGTCTCGAATCCGCCCGCGCCGTCGCTGCGGTAGACCCACGGCGCGCAGGACAGGGACACAAACACCCGCTGGGGGCCGTTTTGAAAAAACCACCGGCCCAGGTCGTCGCACTGGTAATTTCGGCCGATAAAGGCAACAACGCCGGGGTGTGCAATGACCTCACCCTGAAGGCACCAGCGTCCGCGGCGGTCCAGGGACAACCAGCCAAACACGTCTGGCACATTGGGCCATCGCGCCATGGCCTGGCGTACGGCGTCATCCATGAGCCGGCGCCCAAACATCCATCACAGGGCCCGCCAGATCAGCGATGCCATGCGCCCGGTCCGTCCGTCCCGGCGATAGGAAAAAAAACGCTCTGATTCCGAGTAGGTGCACCCCGTGGCGCGAAACACCCGCTCAACCCCCGCCGCCCGTAACCGGCGCTCCGCCAGACCGGCCAGATCCGCGAGCCAGTGTCCTGGCCGGGTTGCCACGAAACACCCGCCGCAATCCTGATCCGCACGCTCAAAGGCCAGACGCACTTCGTCTCCCACTTCAAAACGGGACGGGCCGATCGCGGGTCCGATCCAGGCAATGAGGCGGGCGCCATCCACGTCCATTGCCCGAACCGTCGATTCGAGCACGCCATCCGCCAGGCCCCGCCACCCGCCGTGGGCGGCAGCAACCACGGCGCCTGCATCGTCGCACAACAACACGGGCAGACAGTCGGCGGTGAGCACGGCGCAGACAACCTGAGCGTGCCGGGTCCAAATTGCGTCTGCTTCGGGCGCATCCCGGACCCGGTCGGCCGGTAGCACCCGGCTACCGTGAACCTGGGACAGCCAGCGCGGTGATTCCGGCAACCCTGCCTCCCTTAGCAGGCAAGTGCGATTGATGCTCACGTCCTCGGCGGTGTCGCCGACGTGCGCGCCCAGGTTCAGGGCATTGAACGGCGCCCGGCTGACCCCGCCGCGACGAGTGGTGGACAAGGCGCGGACTCCGGCCGGAGCCGGCCAGTCCGGTTGTATCAAATCAAGCGCCATGGTTGGTCCGCCCGAGCTGTTCCAGATCCCGGTCCAGAGCACGGACCAGACCCTCAAAATCCGCTGGCGGCGCTCTCTCCCAACTGACACTCTGGCCCTGCGCCGGATGCTGAAGCAACAGCCGGGTGGCATGCAGCGCCTGACGCCCAAAACCTTGCAACGCCGACAAGGTATCGCTGTCGGCTCCGGCTGGCACCTTGGGACGGCCGCCATACACCCGATCCCCTACCAGTGGGTGTCTGATGTGGGCGAGATGCACCCGGATTTGATGGGTGCGGCCGGTTTCGAGCGACACGCGGACCAGGGTCTGGGCCCGAAACCTTTGCATCACGCGGTAGTGGGACACGGCGGGTCGGCCGCCGCTCACCACCGCCATGCGTTTGCGGTCGACCGGATGTCGGCCAATCGGTGCGTCTACCGTCCCGCCGGAGATCATGACACCGTTCGCCACCGCCAGGTACTGGCGCGACATGCTGCGGTCCTGAAGCTGGTCCACCAGGGATTTGTGCGCCCGAAGGCTGCGTGCGACCACCATCAGGCCGCTGGTGTCCTTGTCCAGGCGGTGGACGATTCCCCCCCGGGGCAGGGCCGCAAGCCCGGGATCGTAGTGCAGCAACGCATTGAGCAGTGTGCCGTCGGGATTGCCGGCGGCCGGGTGCACTACCAGTCCAGCCGGCTTATTGATGACCATGAGGTCCGCATCCTCGAACACCACGTCCAGCGGAATATCCTGGGCAACCAGGGCGGTCTGGTCACGGTGGACCAGCTGGATCTCGACCCGTTCACCACCCTGGACCCGGTCCCGCGGCCGCCAGGTATGGCCATCGATACGCACCTGCCCGTCCCGAATCCATTGCTGGATTCGGCTGCGGGAGTAGTCCGCGAATACCGTGGCCAGAGCCTGATCCAGGCGCTGGCCACGCAGCTCGGAATCGAGCACTTCAACCAGCAGATCCTGAGCTTCGGGCACGGTTGCCTCACTGCGCTTCATGGACACACTTTGAGCATGGCGACGAGGCCGCCTGAATGGGTATACTCTGCGGGCCCGAGTGAACGACCCGAGAGATCATGTTTCCCAGCAGAGTCCCAAGTATACGGCGCCTGGCTTCCGTCGTCCTGGCCGTGCTCGCGCTCCAGGCCTGTTCTATGTTCGACACCAAGGACAAGACCGAGGGTTGGTCGGCAAGCCGCCTGTACACTGAGGGCAAGGACGAGTTGCGGAGCGGCAACTACGAGACGGCGATCGACTACTTCGAAACCCTGCAGGCACGCTATCCGTTCGGGCGGTACTCCCAACAGGCCGCTCTGGAACAGGCCTACGCCAACTACAAGTACGACGAACCCGACGCGGCCATCGCGACCCTGGACCGGTTTATCCGCACCCACCCGCGCCATCCCTATGTGGATTACGCTTACTATCTCAAAGGGTTGATCAATTTTTATCGCACCACCAGTCTGTTGGACAAGCTGCTGCCCAACGACCCGACCCGGACCGACAACGCCGCCTCGCGGCAATCGTTCCAGGATTTTCAGGAACTGGTGCAACGCTTTCCCGAGAGCCGATACACCAACGATGCGCGCCAGCGCATGAGTTTCCTGCGTAACAACCTGGCGGTATACGAAACCCATGTGGCGGACTACTACATGCGCCGTGGCGCTTACGTGGCGGCGGCCAACCGGGCCCGCTATGTTCTTGAGACGTTTGCCTACGCGCCCGCCACCGAACAGGCCCTCGCCATAATGGCCCTCGCCTACCTGGAACTGGATTTGCCGGACCTCGCCCGGGACGCCGGGCGCGTGCTGCAGATCAATTATCCCCAGTCGGCGGACTTGCCGGAGATCAAAAGCCGATTGAGCGCCGCCGGCGTCGGTCTGGACTCTACGTCATCTTAGAGACTAGGGCCTGTTAACACCATGCGGATACCCATCGACAGAGCCCCATTTTTTGCAGGACCAGGCGCAGTGAGCGCTGTGTACCTGCGGTACATGAGCGAAACGGCAACGCAGGCCTGTGGAAAATGGGGCCTAGCCCTCCGGGTTGGCCCTCAAATCAGGCCATGCAGCGTTGCACATCGCTTATTTGGAATAACCAGACTGCGCTCTGCGCGCCTCGCTTGGCCTGATTCGAGGGCCAACGCTGGGCGTCCGCATAGTGTTAACAGGCCCTAGTTGAACCATGTGGGACTTCTTCGAAACGCTGCGTCGCCGCCATTCGGTCAGAAAATACCAGAGCGACATGCCGGTTGAAGAAAGCACGCTTCACGGCATCCTGGAAGCGGCCTGTGCCGCGCCCTCTGCCGGCGATCTGCAATCCTATCGCATGGTCGTGGTCACCCAACCTGAGCTCAGGAGTGAACTCAGCGCCAGCGCCGAACACCAGCAGTTCCTGGCCGAGGCACCGGCGTGCATCGTGTTTTGCGCGGACACCCTGCGCGCGGAGAGCAAGTACGGCGTCCGGGGCGCGAAACTCTATGCCATCCAGGACGCGACCATCGCCGCCGCTTACGCGCAGCTCGCCACCGTCGCCTCGGGTCTGAGCACCACCTGGGTGGGCCGGTTCGACGAAGCGTCGGTGATCGGCACCCTGGGCCTGGAACAGGGACTGCGGCCGGTGGCCATGCTGACCCTGGGATACGCCGCGGAACTGCCCCAGGACAGCGTTCGGCGCCCCATGAGCGATATTGTCGACCGCCGCTGAGGGGCAGCGGTTTAGCGCTCCGGCGACTTCTGGGCCTCGCGGGTCTCACGCACGAACAAAGCGAATCCCTCGGGGTACAAATCGGCTGTGTATTCCACCGGCGACCCGCCCCACATAACGAGTGCCACCACAAAACGCCAGCATTCGCCATCGTGGTAGACCAGAACAGGACGGGATTCCCCGTCGGTCAGGCTCCGGGCACGTTTCCACCAAATTCGTTTTTGTGCCAGCGACGGGTGGCCCCGGTGACGCGAAACCGGATGCAGGGTGAACCCGGGTAGTCCGCCTGTATCGGTCAGGAGATCGCCCAACACGCTCTCTAAAATGCGACCGAGTTCGCGCTCCGCATGAGGAAAACATTGCCCCGAGTCGTTTTGCGGTTCCATAGGGCTATCCATGAACTACGGCCTTGTGACGGGCGCAGGTTGCGGCCGGTCAGTAAACCATCCGAATAGAGACACACCGGTTTAGGGGGTCGGCGACGCCATCCCCGGTGGGCTCCGGTAGAACAGATTCACCCAAGCCGCTGACCTCCACGTACTGAACCGGGATGCCGGTGCGTTGCAGCAGATCCGCCACAGCTGTCGCCCTGCGCACGGACTAAGGTCTGATTGTAGTCTTCCGGTCCCACCGTATCCGAGAAACCGATCACCTTGACCTGACGCAGCGGCGCCGCGCGAATCGCCTCGGCCGCAGCCATCACCTTGCGCTGGGCGCCCGGAGTGAGTTCAGGGCTGTTCAACGGAAAATGAATCTGGTCGATCTTGACTTCGCCGCCAGGTGCAGCTGGCTCCGGCAGCGTGGGTTCCACGGCGGCAAACTCGGTGCCGGGCGGCGGCACCGGCGCTCCGACCGCCGCGACGGGCTCAGTCAGCGCGGGGGCCGGCTGCAGGTGCGGCGCGGGCGCCACCGGCTGAACACTGAGCTGGCCGTTGGCGAGGAGGGATTCGAGCCGCGCCAGAACCTGCTCTACCACCCGTTCGTCGGACAGAGGTTCGGCAGTTTGCGCACGTTCGCGGGTAATGACGGTGTCGATGTGACCCTTGATCTCCGACTCGATGGCCGCCAGGGCGCGGCTGGTCGATTCCGCCGTCTGGCTCTCGGCCAGGCTGTCGCTCAAACTCTGCTTGAGCTGAAACCCCGATATGCCCAGTAGTGCGAGCATCCTGATGCCGACCACCGCTGTCAGCGATACGGATCGAGTGGACAAAGCAAAAAAACTCCCTCTCAACATGCGGGCACGGCGGTTCGACACCGCCGACCGTCACGACCTGTGTCCAATAGTAGCAGTAAGCTGTTGTTTTGCTCGAATTAATTGGCAGATAAGCGGCGCCACCCAGCGTCCGGGCGCCGCGATAGCGCCGAACAGTGCCGACGTCGGCCGCTCAGACCTGCCCCGTGGCCCGGTCATTGTCGAGGTTGCCGTAGCCCAGAATCTCTGCGCACAAAAGGTCGCAGACCTGGCCCGCTGCCTGCTCGACCGGAGTACTCAGACTTTGCCCGTAACTCAGGTCCCGGGCCTCGATCCCATAGGCCACCAGGCTGCCGGGCAACCTGCTCAGGGCACGGGCCATCGCCACTGCATGGGCCAACCCGAAGGTGTGTGAGGAAGAACGAAACCCGACCTGAAGGTGGTCGATTGCCAGCAGGTCAAGTCGCCGTACGGTGCCCGCAGGGGCATCGGACACGATGGCATCGATCATCAGGACCCGCTCGGCATCGCCCCACAATTCCAGCAGGGCGGTGGCCTCACCACTGGCTTCGACCACATCGGCCCAGGGTAGGCGCCGCCGCAGCGAGCGGGCGACATGCAGGCCCACCCCGTCGTCGCAGCGATAGGCATTGCCCAGGCCGATCACACGGAGCGACCGCCGGGTCGGCATTTCAGCCCCGGTCGACGTTCAGGGTCAGAAAATGGGTGGAGCAGGAAATGCAAGGGTCGTAATTTCGAATGGCCTGCTCGCAACGCAGCTTGAGCTCCTCGTCGGGCAAGTGGATGTTCGGCTCCACGAAATCGTACAGGTCCTGTTCGATGACCTTTTGGTTGACCGATGTGGGGGCGACGATTTTCGCATCCTGGATGATCCCGGCTTCGTCCAGGCGATAGCGGTGGTAGCAAATCCCGCGGGGCGCCTCGGTGCAGCCCTGGCCCTCACCGGCCCTGGGGTGGACAGTCTCATGAGCGTGCGCAGGTGGACGATAGCTTTCGATGATGCGAATCGCCTCCTCGAAAGCGAAAATCACCTCCACGCCCCGAACCAGGATGGACTTGAACGGGTTGCGGCACACCTCCCCTAGACCCAGCCGATCCGCCGCCGCCCGCGCCCGCGGCGTCAACATGGCGCCATTGATCGCATAGCGGGCCAGCGGTCCCACGTGGGCCAGACGATCGCCCGCCATGACACTGTGCAAGGCGGTGGAGTGGGCCACGTGCTGCTCGGCCAGCAGGCTCTCGTAGGCGGAAATCGGCATCGATTCGCCGTCGCTGGAAACCAGCTCACCCTCGTTGAACGGATACTCGCTGGGATGACGCAGAGCCACAAAATGATAGTCTTTCTCGAACTCCGGAAACGGCAACGTGGCAAGAAACGCCAATAGCTGCTCGGCGGCATCCAGGCCCCAATGCAGGTCGGTCAGAAGGACATTGAGCTCGCCCTGGGTCGGGACCCGATAGAACCCCCCAACCCGAATGTTCACCGGATGGATTTCGCGACCGCCCACCGCCCGCATCAACGCGTTGCCGATTTTCTTGATCCGCAGCGCGCGCTCCACCATCGGCCGGTTGTCCGCGGCCAGTTGAATGACGTCCTCATAACCCAGAAAGTCCGGCAGATGCAGCATGGTCATATGCAGGACGTGACTTTCGATCCACTCACCGCAATAGATCAAGCGGCGCAATGCCCTCAGCTCACCGTCCACGGCTGTGCCACAGATCGCTTCCATGGCGTGGCACGCGCTCATCAGGTAGGCCACTGGACAGATGCCGCAGATCCGGGCGGTTATGTCCGGCGCCTCGGTGAAATCCCGACCCCGCAACAGGGCTTCAAAGAATCGGGGCGGCTCGAAGATCCGAAACTTCACCGACTCGACCCGGCCCTGGCGAATTCGGATATCCAGGGCACCTTCACCTTCTACCCGGGCCAGCGTGTCTACCTGGATGGTCCTGGTTTTGTCCTGCCCCATGGGTCAGTTACCTTGTGCGCCGGATTGCACTTCTCTGGCCTCGCTTTCCACCCGAAACTCCTCGGCCTGCCCGTTGAAACTTCGATACAGGCGAACCAACTCTGGATCAGACATGCCCAGTTCCCGCAAACGGGTACTCAGGGCCGCTGGCTTGGCGCGGTCCGCCGGGCCGAAACAGCCGTAGCAGCCACGGTTATATCCGGGGCACAGTGCACCACAACCGGCATGGGTCACCGGCCCCAGGCACGGGGTGCCGTGGGCGACCATGACGCATACGTGACCCGCACGCTTGCAGGTCTGGCAAACCGAATGATTCGGGGTGTTGGGGCGCCGGCGATGCAAATGTGCGATCAGGACCTCGAGCAGCTGGCCTTTGTCGATGGGACATCCACGCAGCTCAAAATCCACCTTGACGTGATCGGTGATCGGCGTGGAAGTCGACAGGGTCTCGATATACTCGGGCCGGGCGTATACCAGCCTGACGTAATCGGCGATCTCCGCATGGTTGCGCAACGACTGGATGCCCCCGGCGGTGGCGCAGGCGCCGAGCGTGATCAGGACCCGGGACTCGGAACGCACCCGTTGTATGCGCTCGGCATCCTCGGCGGTGGTGATGGAGCCCTCGACCAGTGAAACATCGTAGGGCCCTGGCTGCATGACCCGTGTCGCCTCGGGGAAATAGGCAATCTCCACCGCGTCCGCCACCGCCAGGAGCTGGTCCTCGCAATCCAGCAGGCTGAGCTGGCAGCCGTCACACGAGGCGAATTTCCAGACTGCGAGTTTGGGACGATCGGGCATGTTCAGAACTCCGACAGTTCGAGCAATCGACCAATGTCAGCATGGGAATACACCGGGCCGTCCTTGCAGACAAAACCGGGGCCGAACTGGCAATGGCCACAATAACCGACCGCGCACTTCATACTGCGCTCCATGGACAGAAAAATCTGGGCGGCGGGCACACCCCGATCGAGCAGCGTCTTGGCCGAGTAGCGCATCATGACCTCCGGGCCACAGATCAAGGCACAGGTCTCCACCGGCTCATAGTCATCTCGCTCCAGCAGGCGTGTTACCACCCCCACTTTTCCGGCCCAGTCGGCCCCAGCGCAATCCACGGTGACGTCCACCGAGACATCAAAACGGGCGCGCCAGCGCTCCAATATATTGCGAAACAAAATCAACTCGGGTGAACGGGCGCCAAACGCGACACAAACGCTCCCGAATCTGCCGCGATTGTCCAGCACGTGTTCGATGGCGAGCCGCAAAGGGGCCAGTCCCAACCCCCCGGCCGCGAACACCAGATCCCGCCCCTCGGCCTCAGCCAGCGGCCACGGAGCGCCGAATGGGCCACGGACACCCACCATGTCTCCGGCCTCCAGCCCGGACATGGCCTGGGTCACCGGGCCCACCACACGCACGGTATGAATCAGGCCAACACCATCCTGGCTGTGGCCGCTGAGGCTGATGGGCACCTCGCCGACGCCGTACACATAAAGCATGTTGAACTGACCGGGGCCACAACATGCCAGAGGAGAATCCACCGGCGCCAGCTCCAGGCTGAAGGTGTCCGCCAGCTCCTGACAGCGCCGGGTCACACGATAGCGCTGGGGCAACAAGGGCTCCAGCGCGGCGGCGGCCTCAACCGTTGGGGTGTGCATAGACATCCGCCAGTTGCAGTCTGCCCGCGAACAGGCGCTTGGCCATTACCGGGATAAAACGCTTGTACAGCTCATAGCCCAGGCTGTGGTCCTGCTCACACTTGCCTCGCAAACACACCGCGTCCAGGCTCAGCGCCCGCACCAGCGTGCGCGCCCGGGCATCGATGATCCACCTGTAGGGCGGCACCAGCCACGACCATCCCAGCACGTCGCCGGCTTCCAGCGTACCCACCACCACCGCGGGCTGCCCGGGCACCCGCAGTTCCAGCGCAACCTGGCCGTGGCGTATCAGATAAAAGCGATCCGCCGGATCACCTTCGCGAAAAATCATCTCGCCCGCGGCAAAACGCTCATTGGCGGCGCACCCCACCAGCACGGCCCGGCTGGCGGGCGGCATGTCCTGAAAAAAGGGGTGCGAATCCAGCATGTTTTGGACATCGGAAACTTCAACCATCGTGTTCAGCCGCATCCGCCACGCGCAGGGCGGCCGCCTCCTGAGTAATATCGATGCCCACCGGGCACCAGGTAATGCAACGCCCGCAGCCAACGCAGCCCGAGCTGCCGAACTGATCGTGCCAGCTGGACAGTTTGTGGGTCAGCCACTGCCGGTAGCGTGAGGCGGTGGACTGGCGGATGCTGCCGCCGGCCACGTAGGAGAACTCACCGTCGAAGCACGAGTCCCAGCGCCGTTCTCGGCGCGCCCCGCCATCCAGCTCGGTGATGTCCTCCACCGTGGAGCAAAAACAGGTTGGACAGACCAAAGTGCAATTGGCACAGCTCAGGCAGCGTTGACCCACCGCCTCCCAATGGCGGCCGTCCAGAACGCGATCCAGCAATGGCTTGAGGCCGTCGGTGTCCAGGGATCGCCCCATTTGCGATTCCGCCCGGGCCACGGCAGCGGCCGCGGCGTCGCATTCCGCGCCCGACGCCTCCGGCAAATCCAACCGGTCGAGTACCTCTTTGCCGGCGGGAGATCCTGCATCCACCGTGAAGTAGTGCTCATCGGCGTCCAGCACCTCGGTCAGAGCCAGGTCATAGCCGCCGTGGGCCTTGGGACCGGTTTTCATGGAGGCGCAAAAGCAGGTTCCACCCGCTTGACCACAGTTCACCGCAACCACAAACAGCATCGCCCGACGCTGCTGATAAGCCGTGTCCAGGTAAGGGCCTTCCAGGAACACCCGGTCCTGTATCCGGATCGCCTCCAGCTCGCAGGCGCGAACGCCGATCAGCGCACGTCGAACACCATCGACCGGGGGCGTTTCCAAAACAAACCCGTCATCGGTCCGCCGGGCGCTGAACACCGTCTGGTTTGGCGGAAACAGAAAACGCTTCCAGCTGTGTGGCCCCACCACGTAACCGAACAGGGCCTGGTCGTCGCGTCGCTGGATTCGGTATTGACCGGCCTCCTGTGCGTCGGTCCAGCCCACGGGGAGATCCCGGACCCCAGCGATACTGTCGTAGAGAATCGCACCGTCCCGCATCACGGGACCGATCAGTTCGTAGCCCACCTCCGTCAACGCGTTCAGCAGCCGGTCAAACTCCGCGCGACCCAGTCGCTTCATCTGTCGCTACCCTCTGACCCCAGTTACCCGAACTGTAGCCAGCACATCGAACCCAAGCATTGATCCTGGACACAACTCCGGCGTCCAGAACGGCCAGATCATTACAATACGTTCAGCCACCGGGAATCTTTTGCACCCAAGCCGCGTCTGTGACGTTAGGATAGGTGCTGATTCAAATCCTGATGAAATCTTCACCCTTTTAACACTGTGCGGATGTTTATCCGCACAGTGTTAAAAGGGCCTAGTCCCACGGGAGACACACATGCGTGGAGTAATGGGAGCCTCGCTGCTCATCCAACTGCTTGCTGCAGTCGCGCCCGCCGCGGCCGACGATCCCTGGGTCGGATCAGCCGTAGCGTTGCACGGGGAGCCAGGCTACGCGCCCGGATTCACGCACTTCGATTTCGCCAATCCGGACGCGCCCGTCGGTGGAGACGTCAAACTGTCCGCCATCGGGACCTTCGACACCCTCAACCCCTATACCCTGAAAGGTGTGTCGGCGGCGGGTCTGGGACTGGTGTACGACCAGCTGACCTACAATTCCCCGGACGAAGCTTTTACCGAGTACGGGCTGGTGGCCGAGACCATCGAGATTCCGGAGGATCACAGTTGGGTGGCATTCACCCTGCGCCCGGAAGCACGCTTTCACGACGGCGAGCCCATCAAAGTGGAAGATGTGATTTATACCCTGGAGCTGCTAAAGACCCAGGGGCACCCGTTCTATCGGGCTTATTACGCCAATGTGGCGCAGGCCGAGCAGGTCGGTGAGCGGAAAGTGAAATTCACCTTCTCCGGCGACACCAATCGGGAACTGCCCTTGATCGTGGGCCAGATGCCGGTGCTGCCAAAACACTACTGGGAAGGTCGGGAGTTCGACAAAACCACACTGGACCCCCCCTTGGGCAGTGGGCCGTACAGGGTAAAATCGGTCGACCCGGGCCGCTCTATAGTCTATCAACGGGTCGACGATTACTGGGCCAGGGATTTGCCGGTTCACCGTGGCGAGTATAACTTCGCCAGCCTGCGCTATGACTACTATCGGGATTCAACCGTGGCGCTGGAGGCATTCAAGGCCGGCGAGTACGATTTCCGCAACGAGAACGCGTCAAAGAGCTGGGCCACAGGCTACGAAGGCCCGGCACTGACCGCAGGGCTGATTAAGAAAGTGGAGATCGAAAACCAGCGCCCCACCGGGATGCAGGGTTTTGTGTTCAACACCCGCCGCACCATGTTTCAGGATCCCAGGGTGCGCGAAGCAGTGGCCTACGCATTCGATTTCGAGTGGACCAATAAAGCCCTGTTCTACGACGCCTATGCCCGCACCAGCAGCTATTTCTCGAATTCGGAGCTCGCCTCCCAGGGTCTGCCCTCGGAAACCGAGCTTGAGGTGCTTGAACCCTACCGCGGCCGCATTCCAGACCGGGTTTTCACCTCCGAGTACGCCCCGCCCACGACCGACGGTTCCGGCAATATTCGCCGCAACCTGAGAACCGCGCTGCAATTGCTCAAAGAAGCCGGCTGGGAGGTCGTCGACGGCAAGCTCACCGAGACCAAGACCGGCCAGGTCATGGCCTTCGAGATGCTGCTGGTGCAACCCACCTTCGAACGGGTGGTGCTGCCGTTCAAGAAGAACCTGCAACGCCTGGGCGTGGACATGAACGTGCGTACCGTGGACACGGCTCAATACCAGAAGCGACTGGATGACTTCGACTTCGACATGACTGTGCTGGCCATCGGCCAGTCCCTGTCACCGGGCAACGAGCAACGGGACTTCTGGACCACCGACAAAGCCGAGCAGCCCGGCAGTCGCAACCTGGCCGGGATACGGGACCCGGTGGTGGACGAGCTGGTGGAACTGGTGATCGCCGCGCCCGACCGGGACAGCCTGATCACCCGCACCCGGGCGTTGGACCGGGTGCTTCTGTGGGGCCATTACGTGATCCCCAACTGGCATACCCGCGTGTTCCGGGTGGCCTACTGGGATAAGTTCGGCCGCCCCGACGTGACCCCACGCTACGCCCTGGGCTTCAACAACTGGTGGGTGGATCCGGAAAAAGCCGCCGCCCTGGAGGCCCGTCGCAGATCGCGTCGGAACTGAGCGCTGCAAGGGACGCACCGGATTGACCGCCTATATCGTCCGTCGCCTGCTGCTGATCGTGCCGACCCTGTTCGGTATCATGGTGATCAACTTCTTTGTGGTTCAGGCGGCGCCCGGCGGCCCGGTGGAGCAACTGATCGCCGAGCTCAGCGGCCAAGGTGTAGACGCCACCGCCCGCATCACGGGTACCGACCAAGGTGAGGTGGCTGCCGGCAACCAAACCAGCGCGGCGGGCACCGGCGGTGAATCCAGCAGCAAGTATCGCGGCGCCCGGGGCATCGACCCGGATCTGATCAAGGAAATCGAGAAGCTCTACGGGTTCGACAAGCCCGCACACGAGCGCTTCGTCCAGATGATCGGCAACTATCTGGTTTTTGACTTCGGCGACAGTTTTTTCCGCGACCGATCGGTGATCGATCTGGTACTGGAAAAAATGCCCGTGTCCATATCCCTGGGGCTGTGGACTACCCTGCTGGTGTACGTGATCTCCATTCCCCTGGGAATCGCGAAAGCGGTGCGGGACGGTAGCCGCTTCGATGTCTGGACCAGCGCGGTGGTCATTGTCGGCTACGCCATTCCCGGTTTTCTGTTCGCGGTTCTGTTGGTGGTTCTGTTCGCCGGGGGCAGCTTTATGGACTGGTTCCCGCTGCGCGGCCTGGTGTCAGAGAACTGGGATTCATTGGACTGGCCGGCACGCATCACCGATTACTTCTGGCATATCACCCTGCCGGTGGTGGCCATGACCATCGGCGGTTTCGCCGGCTTGACCATGCTGACGAAGAACTCGTTTCTGGAGGAGATCAACAAGCAATACGTGCTCACCGCCCGGGCCAAAGGCGCGTCTGAACGACGGGTGCTGTATGGCCATGTGTTTCGCAACGCCATGCTGATCGTGGTGGCCGGATTCCCCAGCGCCTTCGTCAGCATCCTGTTCACCGGTTCTCTGCTGATCGAGGTCATATTCTCCCTGGACGGGCTCGGCCTGCTCGGCTTTGAGGCCGCGATCAATCGGGACTACCCGGTGATGTTCGGCACCCTTTACTTTTTTACCCTGCTCGGCCTGCTGCTCAATCTACTGGGCGATTTGATGTACGTGGTGATCGACCCTCGCATCGATTTCGACACCCGCGAGGTCTAGACATGGAAATCAGACAACCCCGGGACCGCGCCGCTTGTCGCCACTGAATCTCAGACGCCTGCAGAATTTCAAGGCCAACCGACGCGGTTACTGGTCTCTTTGGATTTTTTTGCTGCTGTTTGTGATCAGCCTGTTCGCCGAGCTGGTGGCCAATGATCGGCCGTTGCTCATTCGCTACGACGGCAGCTTCTACGTGCCCGTGCTGACGGTCTACCCGGAAACCACCTTCGGCGGCGAGTTTCCCACCGAGGCCGAGTATCGCGATCCTTATGTGCAGGAGTTGATTCTGGAGCAGGGTTGGATCCTCTGGCCCCTGGTCCGATATCGCTACGACACCATCAATTACGACCTCGATGTGCCCGCCCCGTCGCCCCCCAGCGCTGACAACTGGCTGGGAACAGACGACCAGGGACGGGACGTACTGGCCCGTGTGATATACGGCTTCCGTGTCTCGGTACTGTTCGGGCTGACCCTCACCGTGCTGAGTTCCATCGTCGGCGTGATTGCCGGCGCGGTGCAGGGCTATTACGGCGGCTGGACCGATCTGCTGTTTCAGCGCTTCATCGAAATCTGGTCCGGTCTGCCCACCCTGTATCTGCTGATCATTCTGGCCAGCGTGGTGGAACCAAACTTCTGGTGGCTGCTGGGTCTGATGCTGTTGTTCAGTTGGATGAGTCTGGTGGGCGTGGTACGAGCGGAGTTTCTGCGGGCCCGCAACTTTGAGTATGTGCGCGCCGCCCGTGCCCTGGGCGTACGCAATTCCATCATCATGTTTCGTCACCTGCTGCCCAATGCCATGGTGGCCACGCTGACCTTTCTGCCGTTTATTCTGAACGGATCCATCACCACCCTGACGTCGCTGGATTTCCTCGGCTTCGGACTGCCGCCCGGATCGCCCTCCCTGGGGGAACTCCTCGCCCAGGGCAAGAACAACCTGCAGGCGCCCTGGCTGGGTATCGCCGCCTTTATGGTGCTGGCGGTGATGCTGAGCCTGCTCATCTTCATCGGTGAGGCGGCGCGGGATGCATTCGATCCGCGCCGGGCCCAGGGCGGTCACCGCGTGCCGGGCAAGGCAAAGCACGCGGCCACCCGGAATCCGACCCTGGCCCGGGTATCACCTCAGGCGGCGGACCAAATGCTGACCGTTCGTGATCTTGCCGTGGTGTTCGGTTCCGACGCCGAACAGAATGCGGCGGTACGGGATGTGGACCTGGACATCGGGCGGGGTGAAAGCGTCGCTCTGGTGGGCGAAAGCGGCTCGGGCAAATCGGTTACCGCCCTGTCCGTACTGCAACTGCTGCCCTATCCGTATGCGCGTCACCCCAGGGGCAGCATCCAGGTGGACGGCAAGCAGGTGATCGGCGGCTCGCGCCAGGTGCTCCATGAGATACGCGGCGACCGGGTGAGCATGGTGTTCCAGGAGCCCATGACCTCGCTCAACCCGTTGCATACCATAGAGAAGCAGATCGGCGAGTCTCTGCTCATGCACCGCGGCCTGCGCGGTGAACCGGCGCACCGCCGCACCCTGGAGTTGCTCAATCTGGTGGGTATACAGGAACCGGAGAAGCGTCTCGGCGCCTACCCTCATCAGCTTTCCGGGGGCCAACGCCAGCGGGTCATGATTGCGGTGGCCCTGGCCAACGAACCCGAGTTGTTGATCGCCGATGAGCCCACCACCGCCCTGGACGTGACCATCCAGGCGCAGGTTCTGGCGCTGCTCAAGGATCTGCAGCAACGGCTGGGCATGGCTTTGTTGCTGATCACCCACGATCTGGGGATCGTCCGCAAGATGGCGGACCGGGTCTACGTGATGAAATCCGGCCAAGTCGTGGAAAGCGGTGAGACCGCGACCCTGTTCGAGCGCCCCCAACACCCATACACCCAGCAGTTACTGGCCGCCGAGCCCAAAGGGAACCCCCTTGCCGCTCCAGCCGACGCCCCCGTGGTGTTGGAAGGCGAGGACATCAAGGTCTGGTTTCCCATCCGCAAGGGCGTGCTCAGGCGAACGGTGGACAACGTAAAGGCGGTGGACGGCGTCTCCATCCGGGTGCGCAAGGGCCACACTATGGGTGTGGTGGGCGAAAGCGGATCCGGCAAGACCACGCTCGCCCTGGCGCTGCTGCGACTGGAGCGCAGCAGCGGGTTGATCCGCTTCGCCGGTCGTGAGATCCAGGCTTTCGGATCTCAGGAAATGCGTCCCCTGCGTCGGGAAATGCAGGTTGTTTTTCAGGATCCCTTCGGCAGTCTGAGTCCGCGCATGTCGGTGATGCAGATCATCGAGGAAGGCTTGCGCGTCCACGAAATCGGCGGCAACCAGACCGAGCGAGAGGCACTGATCGTCGACACGCTTGAGGAAGTGGGCATCGATGCCGACGCGCGTCACCGCTATCCCCACGAGTTTTCCGGCGGCCAGCGACAGCGCATCGCCATTGCCCGGGCCATGGTGCTGAAACCCAGACTGGTGGTGCTGGACGAACCCACATCGGCCCTGGATGTGTCGGTGCAGGCTCAGATCGTCGATCTCCTGCGCGACCTTCAGGCACGCCACCAGCTGGCGTATTTGTTCATCAGCCATGATCTGCGTGTGGTTCGGGCGCTGAGCGACGAGCTACTGGTCATGCGCCACGGCCGCGTGGTGGAACAGGGCAGCGCGGCACAGATATTCGAGCACCCCAGCGATCCCTATACGCAGACCCTGATCACGGCCGCGTTCGAACTGAATGCGCGCACCCCGGACAGCTGACTCAGTTTACCGGTCCGGGTTTACTGCTTTCCGATCCAGGCGAGCTGCCGGGGCCACGCCCTAAGACGCAGAAAACCCTGATTCCCCCAAGCTGCTCGGCATTGGAGACCGATTGATGACCCACTGGCATGCGGGAAATTCGATTATTCACAGGGCGCCGCTAATGATCCAAGGTAAGGCGCACACCGCAGGCAATGGCAGGGCCTTTCCAAGGGGGTGCAACGCAACATTGGCTCATCAGCGACGCGCCATCGCGATCAGCCCACAAGACCCATTGACTGGGTTACACTCGCAGGACTTGGCGACGACCAGTCCTGCGCTCGTGTGCCTTGCCAACCCGACCCATGTCGCCGGAAGTCACAGGCCGAAGCCATAAGGTTTCGGTTTGGCAATGGAACTCGGACAAGCGTTGCCCGCCCAACCGATAAGTCAATTGATCAAGCGGAATTGAACATGCCACTCAAGATTACGCTGCGCGCCTCGGTCGCCTGGATCGTACTGCTGCTCATGGTGGCAGGGAGTTCATGGGCCGCCATCCAGCCAATCAAAAGTCCGAACGATGATCGGGCCTATCGTTACTTTGAGCTGCCCAACGGTCTCCAGGGCCTGGTGATTTCCGACCCGACCACGGACCAGGGCGCGGCCTCCATGAATGTCTCGGTGGGCAGCGGTGACGATCCATCGGCTTATCCCGGGTTAGCGCATTTTCTCGAACACATGCTGTTTCTGGGAACCGAGGGCTATCCTGACTCGGGGGAGTATCAGGCGTTCATCGCGCGCCACGGCGGCAGCCACAACGCCTATACCGATTTCGAGGACACCAATTACTATCTGGAGATCGATGCCCCCTATCTGGCACCGGCTCTGGATCGATTTGCCCAGTTTTTTATCGCGCCGTTATTCACGCCGGACTACGTCGAACGGGAACGAAACGCGGTGCACTCCGAGTACCAGTTGAAGATCAACGACGACGGCTGGCGGGCGATGCGTGCGTTAAAAGAGATCATCAACCCGGCGCATCCTTATGCCAGTTTTTCCATCGGCGCGCTGGAGACGTTGCCGGACGAAGGCGACGGCAAACTGCGGGACGCCCTGCTCGCTTTTTACCAGGATCACTACTCCGCAGATCGCATGAGTGTCGCCGTGCTGGGCCGGGAGTCGCTTGATGATCTGGAAAAACTGGTCCGGGAACGATTTTCGGCCGTGCCTCGGCGCGACACGGTGGCGGCCGCGCAACTGCCGCCCCTGTTCAAGCCGGACCAGCTCCCGCTGCGGCTGGACGTGCTGCCGGTCAAGAACCTCAAGCGGCTCAAACTGACCTTTCCGATTCCATCGCCGCGAGACCTTTACCAGAGCAAACCGGTCTTCTACCTGGCTGGACTGGTCGGACACGAGGGCCCGGGCAGTCTGTTGTCGGAGCTCAAGCAACGCGGGTGGGCGGATGGGCTCTCGGCCGCAGATGGGCGCGATCTGGGTGATCAGTCCACCTTTGAGATCAGCATAAAGCTCACCGACTCCGGCCTGGATGCCGTCAACGACGTGGTGACACACGTGTTCGCCTACATCGATCTGCTGCGAGACAGCGGCACGCAGCGCTGGATGTTCGACGAACAACGACAGCTTATGGACATCGCGTTTCGATTCGAGGAAAAACGCTCGCCGGTGGGCACCGTGAGAAGCCTTTCGCGGCGCATGCCACGCTATCCAATGGAGGATCTGCTGCGTGCACCCTATGCCCTCGATGAATATGCGCCGGATCTGATCGGCGAGTACCTGGCGCTGCTTACGCCGGACAACGTCCTGATCACAGTCTCCGCCCCGGGTTTGGAGACGGATCAGACCGAACGCTGGATGGGCGCCGAGTACCGGGTCAGACCGATTGCCCCGGAATTCCTGCGGCAGTGGCGCGAGCCGGGGCGGGTTGCGGCCCTGGCTTTGCCGGAACCGAATGAGTTCATTCCCCAGGATTTGTCACTCAAACGACCGGACGCAGAGAACCCTGTCCCACAGCGGTTGGTGGACGAAACCGGACTCCGGGTCTGGTTCAAGCACGACACACAGTTCAATGTGCCCCGAGCCACGGTGCGCATCGCAATGCGCTCACCCCGGGCCAGCGAGACGCCTTTGGATCTAGTGTTGAACAAACTCTACCTGCGCATGGTGGAGGATCAACTCACCGAGTACACCTACCCAGCGCTGCTTGCCGGACTGAGTTATGAAATCAGCCCGAGCATCACCGGGCTGGTGATGGACGTGGGCGGCTACAACGACAAACTGGACCGACTGCTTGAACAGGTTTTGCTGGCGCTGAAGACGCCGGATTTCGATGCGGAACGGTTTGACATTGCCCGCACCGATCTGGCGCGGCAACTGCAGAATGTGGAACAGGAGGATCCCTATGATCGAAGCCTGGCGGAGATCCCCAGGCTGCTGATCGTCCCCTACTGGAGTAAGGCAGAGCAGCTGGAAGCGCTGCCCACAGCCGACCTGGAAGCACTCAAAGCCTTTGTGCCGGATTTTCTGGACAGGCTTGAGATAGAGGTTCTGGCGCACGGAAATCTGGATCGCGCGGACGCCATCGAGATCGGCGATCGCCTCAAGACCAACCTGTTCGCGGAATCGGAACTGGTGGAACTGGACGACCCGGTGGTTCTGGCGCTGAGCCCGGGTGAGAACGCGCTCCGCGAGGTGCAGGTGCCTCACACTGATTCCGCGGTTTCGGTGTACAACCAGGGACGCCAGAGAGGCTACCAGGAGCGCGCCAGGATCGGACTTCTGGCTCAGGTCTTATCCTCACCGTTCTACCAGGAACTGCGCACCAACCAACAGCTCGGCTATCTGGTGTTCGCCTCCCCGATGCCATTCCTTGAAGTGCCCGGAATGGCGTTTGTGGTCCAGTCACCGGTCGCTGGCCCACTGCAACTGGAAGATCGAATTGCGACCTTTGTGCAACAGTACCGGGAGGATTTGGTGGCCATGTCCGACGCGGAGTTGGAACGCCACAAGAGCGGGTTGATCAGCCGCATCCTGGAACAATCCCGAACCCTGGCCGATGAGACCGAGCGTCTCTGGACCGATATCCGTTTCGGCCACTATGGCTTTGACTCCCCGGCCCGGCTCGCGGACGCGGTAAGCGCCATCGACAAGGCTCAGCTTGTAGAGGCATACGACGCCATACTGCTGTCCCGGGATCGGCGCACGCTGGTGGTTCGGGCGGTGCCTGAGCAGGCGATGGAACGGATCACGCAAAGCCGCGCCGACGGAGGACTGGAACCGGTAACGGACGCCCTGGCGTTCAAGCGCGGGCGGGTGGCAATAACGGATTAGCAGCGGGGGTCCGGCCGGGCGAATCAGAAAATTGACATGCCATAGCGGAAATTTCCCACCGCCGACGGTCCCAATCGCCCGCAGACGCGGTCTGCGCCGGGGAGGACAATAACGCTTACGGTCCAGGTGTCGTACGTCCCCGCCTGATCATGTGGGCTTGGCGGCTGGTCCAACGCCTGTTCTGTCTGGATCCGGTTCGCGACACCGTGGGGTTTGCAATGAGGCATTTGTTGGCACGTAGTCTTATCGGCCTGATGCTCAGCATGGTGTGCGTCAGCGCGCCGGCGAATGAGTTCAGCACGGTCATACCCATGCTATCAAAGGGTTTGTCCACCTACTACGTCAAGGGCAGCATGGAGGGCGTGGGCGAAATCGACCTGCTGGTGGATACCGGATCGGGCTATATGACAATCAACGAAGAAGCACTGCAAATGCTGCTCAGCCAGGACCGCGCTGGTTATGTGAAAGACCTGACCGGCGTTCTGGCGGATGGATCGAAGATGGTGGTGCCGGTGTACGCGCTGGATGCCATCAGCATTGGCGAGGATTGCACCATTCGCAATGTGGAAGCGGCTGTATTCCCGGGCAAAACCCGTTTCATTCTCGGCCTGAGCGCCCTGCAGAAAGCCGGGCCGTTCATTTTCACCTTTGACCCACCGAGTCTTGCGCTCAGCAATTGTTCACTTGCGGCCGGCTGAGACATCAGACCTTTCCGGCACAGCCCCTACAACAAACGGGGGCCAGACATCCCTGTCCGGCCCCGATTGCCACCCGAAGGTGGAGCAGACACTCACACCCCGCAGGACGTGACTCTACTCGGTACTGGCTTAGTTCGCTTCAAACTGCGCGAATTCAGCCTCGTCGACCTGGCCGTCCTGGTTGACGTCAATTTCGGCCCACTGATCCACCAAGCCGGGTACGGCTTCGGCTTCGGTGGCGCTGATCATGCCGTCCTGATCGGTATCGGCCATTTTGTAAGCCTCGGCGTCAGCGGCGAAAGCCATCGAAGAAAGGCTGAGGGCCAGGGCTGCGAGTGCAATCTTGCTCATCATGGGTAGTCTCTCCTTACAAGTCTTTAGTTGGTTTTTCATATCACCGTCTTACGTTCAGCGGACGGTTACCGAATCTGAGATCACAGCGCGTGCCAAGAAATTTAATCAATAATCTTTTCAATAGGTTATTAAATTTATATAATCTAATTTATTAACTTATATCTATGCAAAACTGTCGCTAAATTGAGACGTGTCTTGCACCGCGCTGGGTAACTGATTGAATGATAAGCTAACCCGCTTGTCTGTCGTAGACGACGATGCAGCAGGTGCCGTATCGGGGCTATACTCCGGACTGTTGCGACGGCTTCGAAGGGGGTATTTGTGAAGGGCAAGAATCAGATCTACGCGGGCGCTGAGGTCGAGGTTCATTACGACGCAGCACGCTGTATACATGCGGGAGAATGTGTCCGCGGACTGCCCGGCGTGTTCGACCCCAAAGCCCGGCCCTGGATAAAACCCGATGGCGCAACCCCCGAAGACATCGTCGAGGTGGTGGATCGCTGCCCCACCGGCGCCCTGAGTTGCAGGCGACTGGATGGCGGACCCGACCTGGACGCACCGGGCGAAAACCAAATCGCAGTGGCCGCCGGCGGCCCACTGTACGTGCGTGGGCGCATCTCCGTTGTCGATGCAAATGGTAATGCCATTGTGGAGGACACCCGGGCCGCACTGTGCCGATGCGGCGCGTCCAAACGCAAACCCCTCTGCGACGGGTCGCACACGGCGGCCGGGTTCGACGACGCCGGCGTCATTGAAAGTCCGTCCACCGATGCGCCAGACGAGGCTGATACTGAGGCCGGCCTGACAATCAGCTGCAGCACAGATGGCCCATTCGGAGTGCAGGGACCCCATACCCTGGTCGACGGGTTCGCGGAAACCGTCTGTCGCAGCCAGAGCAGTTACCTATGCCGCTGCGGCGCATCCGCCAGCAAACCGTTCTGTGACGGCAGCCACAACCGTGTCGGATTCAAATCGGACAACTGAATCCGACCAGGAGCACGGGCTTCAGCCACGTCTAGGTGACTGAGAGCCCTGCTTTTCCAACCTCGCCCAGCTGTCTCTAAGGGTCACGGTTCGATTGAACACCGTGCGCCCGGTTTCAGGGTCGGGCTGGTCAACGCAAAAATAGCCCTGACGTTCGAACTGATAACGATCACCCGGTCGGGCTTTGGATAGACTGGACTCGACCCATGCTTGCGACACGACCCGCATCGAGTCCGGGTTGAGGAGATCCTTGAAGCTCTGGCTCTTGTCCGCCCCCGGGTCGGGCACGGAGAAGAGTCGGTCATACAGCCGAACCTGAACGGGCTGCGCGTGGGCGGCGGACACCCAGTGAATGGTGCCTTTGACCTTGCGCCCGCTCTGCGCGCCCCCGCTGCGGGTCTCCGGATCATAGCTGCAGCGCAACGCAATCACATCCCCCGAGGCCGGATCTTTCAGCACTTCATTGCACCGAATGATGTAGCCGTATCGCAACCGCACCTCGCGCCCCGGCGCAAGTCGGAAAAACTTGCGCGGGGGGTCTTCCATGAAATCGTCCCGGTCGATAAACAGCTGACCCGAGAACGCGAGCTTACGACTGCCCATTTCCGGTTTCTGCGGATGGTAAGGGGCGTCGATTTCCTCGCTGTGGCCCTCCGGATAATTGTCGATGATCACCTTGAGGGGGTTGAGCACTGCCAGCACCCGCCGGGTCACGGCGTCCAAGTCCTCGCGTACACAGGTCTCCAATAAACCCATGTCGATCACCGCATCTTTCTTGGTGATGCCGATACGCTCGCAGAAATCGCGGATCGCTTCGGGCCTGTAACCGCGCCGGCGCATGCCGGAAACGGTCGGCATACGAGGATCGTCCCAGCCGGTAACATGGCCTTCTGCGACCAACTCATTGAGCCGCCGTTTACTCATGACGGTGTAGGTCAGATTGAGGCGTGCAAACTCGATCTGCCTTGGGTGCGCGGGCACATCCAGTTGCGCCAGAAACCAGTCATACAGCGGACGGTGGTCCTCGAACTCCAGGGTGCAGAGAGAATGGGTCACACACTCGATGGCGTCCGACAAGCAGTGCGAGAAATCGTACATCGGGTAGATGCACCAGGCATCGCCTGTCATATGATGGGTGAGTTTGCGGATTCGATAGATGATTGGATCGCGCATATTCAGGTTCGGTGAAGCCATGTCGATCTTCGCCCGCAGCACATGGGCGCCATCGTCGAATTCACCCCGACCCATCCGGGTAAAAAGATCGAGACTCTCCTCCACCGGCCGGTCCCGGTAGGGGCTGGGCCGCCCAGGCTCGGTCAGCGTGCCTCTATAGGCCCGGATCTCGTCTCCGCTGAGACTGTCCACATAGGCCTTGTCGCTGCGTATCAGATCAACCGCCCAATCGTGCAGGTGCTGAAAGTAGTCAGACGCATGCCGCAGTCGACTGCCCCAGTCGAAACCCAGCCAGTGGACGTCCCGCTTGATGGCTTCCATGTACTCGGCGCTTTCCTTGGCCGGGTTGGTGTCGTCGAATCGAAGCGTGCAATACGATCCTGGATGCTCGGCCGCCACGCCGAAATTCAGACAGATGGATTTTGCGTGGCCGATGTGGAGATAGCCGTTCGGCTCCGGCGGGAACCGGGTTACCACATGGCTATGTTTCCCGGTGGACAGGTCCTGCGCAATAAGCGCCCGAATGAAATCCGCCGGGCGCGTATCGCCGTCCGGGGCAGTAGATTCGGCGCGGGGCTCGGAACCGGGCTGATTCATTTCCAGTGGGTCCTCTGGCGTCGTCTGTTCGGTGAAGGATCAGGCCGTACGGCGCGCGCGCCAGAACGACCGCGCAACATCTTCCCGGATTCGCCCGGGATTCTCCAGCCCCAGTTCCGCAGCGCGTCCACTCAGCAGGTCTGTCGATCCGGGGACGGCGTCAGGGCAAAGGCCTGTCTGGCCTGCTACTTGCAAAATCCGAGCTTCCAAACAGACAAAAACATGCTCGACCCTCACCGTATCCATGCGGACGGGCCGCAAGGAGACACCCATGGCACACCCAGACGCGACCGGATTGCAGGCTGAAGATGCGCCCCTATCCCCAGCCGAAGAGGCAGAGCGGATCGACCAACTCTGGACTCGCCTCCAGCACGTCTGCTGGGAGCAAAAAACCCTTTCGAAGCTGGTCAATCTGGCACGGGATCTGGAGCATCGCGCCGACCGCTGCGAAAACCCAAAACTGCATGCGGCCGCGCACCGCTTTCGGGCCTACCTGGGCGAACATCTTGAACTGGACCGCCCGCTGACGGGTGAGCAGGGTGACAGAGTCAGCGCGCTGATCGATGTACTGAAGGACGTCGCCAAGCCGACCGGGCATGTGCGTCTGGTGCAGTCGAACAATCCGCGTACCCAGACTGAATACCTGGTGGGATTGATCGCGCGAGACCGGGATTTCCTGACCGCGATAAGTCAGGAACTGGTGCAAGCCGGGTACGTTGTCCAGACCTATGCGAGTGTCGATGAGGCCGCCGCCGCCATGGCGAACCGCGTACCCGCCGCACTGGTGGCGGAGCTGTCCCACCATCCCAGCGAGGGTCTCAGCATCGCCCAGATGGGAGCCATGCTGGCGGATGTCGAGGCCACGATACCGGTGATCTATGTCTCGGAACGGGGCGATCTCGCCGCCCGCCTGAACGCAGTTCGAAACCGCGGCCAGGCGTTCTTTGTGCGCCCCGTCAACGTGGAATTGATCCTGTCGCAACTGAGGGTGCTTACCGGCCGATCCGAGCGCACACCCAGGATCCTGGTGGTCGGCGAGGACGCAAGCCGTATGAAGCGGATATGCAGCGCGCTGGATCAGGCGCACATGCAGCCCGTTGCGCTGGAACACCCCCCTTATCTGCTGAGCGCGGTTCAGCACACACCGCCCGACATTGTGGTACTGGACCTCACGATGACCAACCCCAAGGCCAACCAGGCCATCAAAGTGTTGCGCCAGCATCAAACCGAGGTCGCTCAAATCCCGATCCTGTGTGTCGGGCCTGACACCGAGCGGGCGGCCCGACTGGCCGCCCTGAACTCGGGCGCCGACATGGTGTTGGATGACGAGCGTGAACTCGAGGCACTGTTGGTCACCATCCGCAACCGGGCGCAACGGGCGCGTCTGCGCAGGGCTAACGAGGCCGCCACCTCCGCCACCGCCGGGGTTGAGCACCTGGGCAATCGACAACGCTTTCTTGCAAATGTGGAACACGCGCTTCAAGGCGTTGGCATAAGGAGTTCGGCGCTTGCCGTGCTGCTGATTTCGGTGGACAACTATCGGGCACTGCGCGAGCAGGCCGGGATGTATGGCTGTG
>JAHEDQ010000207.1 GCA_024641125.1 Candidatus Competibacteraceae bacterium
CAATCGGGATGACCCGATCATAGGGCATACGGGTCGGACCGATGACACCAAGCACGCCGATGATCTGTCCATCACGGGTATAGGGCGCGGTGACGACGCTGCAGTCGTCGAGTACGTCGTTGCCCGATTCGTGGCCGATAAAAATCTGCAGCCCGTCCACTCCCAGACACTTGTCCAGCAGCCCCAGCACATCTCGTTTTCGAGCCAACATATCGAACATGTCCCGCAATCGGCTCACGTTCGCCATTTCCTCGAAATCCATGAGATTGGTCTCGCCTGCGACCACGTAGTCCTTTTCGACTCTGGTGCTGTCGAAGGTGTGCTCCGCCAGCTGCGCGGCCAGTTCCAGCAGATTGCGAAATGCGCCCTCGTCCCGCTCCAGTTGCCGGGACAGCTGCTCACGGATGTCGACCAGGGCCACACCGGCGAATTCCGTGGTCAGAAAGTTGCCGATCTGCTGCAGCTCCGCTGCCGAGAAAGTCCGCTCCACCTGGATGACCCGGTTCTGGACCTCCCGCTCATTCACCACGAGTATGACCAGCACGCGCTGTTCGGACAGGGGTAAGAACTCGATCTGCCGCAGCGTTCGCGCACTCTCGTCCGGCACCATTACGATGCCGGCCAGGTGGGTCAACTGGGACAAGACGCCGGACGCCTGCTTCATCAACCCTTCGGTGTCGTCCTGGGCCGCCTCCAGGATGCGGCGTTCGACCTGCTCGACCTCGTCCTCGCCAAGCGCTTCTACAGTCAGCAGGGAGTCGATGAAAAACCGGTATCCCTCCACGGTCGGAACTCGCCCGGCCGAAGTATGGGGCGAAACCAGCAAACCCAGGTCCTCCAGATCTGCCATGACATTGCGGATGGTGGCGGCGCTCAGGGACAGGCCGGACTCCCGGGTCAGGGCGCGAGACCCCACGGGATGCCCATCGCGGATGTAGCGCTCCACCAACGCTTTGAGCAGGTGTTGGGCACGATCGCTGAGGTCATATTCTCTCATCTGGTATCGCCACCCCTTGGCGATGTCTTGTTATTCCGCAGCCATATCAGTTGCTTACACTTTGGCACTCTCCATAAAAGAGTGCCAACACCGGAGTCTTCAGGACATTGAAAGGTCTGTCAAGCGAGCGATCCGAGCGACGCTGTCGTGATGACTGAGCGCGTTTGCCCATGCTAACGTGGGTCGCGCTCGAAAGAAGTGATAAATGGACTACAAATTTCAGACCATCGGACTGCTCGGCAAGTACGGAGACCCCCGCGTCACCGACACGCTGACCCATCTGGCCACCTTTCTGCACCGCCGGCGGCTGCGTGTGTTGGTGGATGAGAAATCCGCCAATGCGCTGAAAGGACATCCCAGCGCTGAACTGGCAAGCCGCGACAAACTCGGACGCGAGGCCGATCTGGCCATCGTCGTGGGAGGCGACGGCACCCTGCTGGACGCCGCGCGCTCGCTGGTGGACAGTGGCGTACCTCTGCTCGGGGTCAACCAGGGCCGCCTCGGCTTTCTGGTGGATGTCTCGCCCGCCGACATGACTCAGCGACTGGAAGAGATTCTCTGCGGCCGCTTCCAGGAGGAGCGCCGCTGCCTGTTGACCGCCCGGGTGGTGCGCGACGGCGTTGTGATTGCGGAGTCCGATGCGCTCAATGACGTGGTGGTGCACAAGCACGACGTGGCGCGCATCATCGAGATGCAGACCTACCTGAACGGGGATTTTATCAACACCTACCGCTCTGACGGTCTCATCATCTCCACCCCCACCGGCTCAACCGCCTACAATCTGTCCTGCGGCGGGCCCATCGTCCATCCCTCCCTGGATTGCCTGGTGTTGCTGCCGATTTGTCCCCATACCCTCACCAACCGCCCCATCGTGGTCGATGCCGCCGGCGAGATCGAGATTCTGGTCACCGGCTGGCACTCAGACCATACCCCGGTGATCTGTGACGGGCAGGTCGTGCTGAGCATGGAGCCCGGCGACCGGGTGGTGATTCGTTCCAAGGAAAACAAGCTGCAACTGCTACAGCCCGTCAACCACGACTACTTTGAGGTCTTGCGGGCCAAGCTGGGTTGGGGCGTGCATCCCACCTGACCGTCATGCTGACCCATATCTGCATACACGATTTTGCCATCGTCGAGCGGCTGGAACTGGAGTGTGGGGACCGAATGACCGCCCTCACCGGGGAAACCGGCGCCGGTAAATCCATTCTGGTGGATGCACTGGGCCTGGCCCTGGGCGCGCGCGCCGAGAGCTCGGTGGTGCGTCACGGTTGTGAGCGGGCCGATATCAGCGCCACCTTCGATTTGAGCCACATACCCGAAGCTCGGAACTGGCTTGTTGCCCAGGATCTGGACCAGGACGGGGAATGCGTACTCCGGCGGGTCATCGGGCGCGAAGGTCGGTCACGCGCCTACGTCAACGGTGCGCCGCTGCCCTTGCAGCAGGTGCGAACCCTCGGAGACTGGTTGGTCGAGATCCACGGCCAGCACGAGCACCAAGCGCTGCTTGGCCGTGAACACCAACGTCGTGTGCTGGATGATTTTGCTGCCAACACCGATGCGCGGGCGGCGCTGACCCGGGCCTATGCCGAGTGGCGAGAGTTGAGCCGTCGTCTGGAACAGCTCAGCATTGCCGGCCACGAACGACAGGATCGTCTGGAACTGCTTAGATTTCAGGTCGCCGAACTGGAGGCCCTGGCCCTGGTTGAAGGGGAATCCGACAGTCTGGACGAGGAGCACGCACGGCTGGCCCATGCCGGGCGTCTGCTTGAAGGCAGCCAATCCGCCCTGTCCGATCTCTACGACGACGAGCATCAGTCCGCCTATCTACTGACGCGTCGCGCCTTGGTGGCGCTCGAGGGCCTGGCGGAAATCGACTCCGGTCTGAATCCCGTGACCGAGCTATTGAGCAGCGCCGTCATTCAAATGCAGGAGGCGGCGGACGAGTTGCAGCGTTATGTCGCCCAGGTGGAACTGGACCCGGCGCGCCTGCAGTGGCTGGACGCCCGCATCGCTGCGCTGCATGCCATGGCCAGAAAACACCAGCTTGCGCCGCAGGCGTTGCCCGAACAGGCTCAACGGCTGGCCCGGGAACTGGAAGAGCTTGACGGCGCTGACCAGCACGTCGAAGAACTGCAGGCCGAACTGGATGCGGCGGAACAGCGTTACCGGGAGGCCGCCGCAATCCTCTCGGCATCCCGGCAGGCCGCCGCGAGAACCCTGTCCGCTGCGGTGACCGAGTCCATGCAGGGTCTCGGCATGGAGGGCGGGGAATTCCAGGTAGACGTGGCTACGGATAAGGCTGCAGGGCCCAGCTCCCACGGACTGGATACGGTGGAATTCAGCGTCAGCGCGAATCCCGGTCAACCCCTCAAGGCCCTGAGCAAAGTCGCATCCGGCGGCGAATTATCGCGCATCAGTCTGGCCATCCAGGTGATCACCGCGAACGCTGCCCGTGTGCCGACCCTGATCTTCGACGAAGTGGATAGCGGTATCGGCGGCGGCACTGCCGAAGTGGTGGGTCGCCTGCTGCGCGAGTTGGGGTCGGTCAATCAGGTCCTGTGTGTGACCCACTTGCCTCAGGTCGCGGCCCAGGCTCACCATCATCTGGTGGTGAGCAAATCCACCGACGGGGAAAACACCCGGACCGCCATTACGACCCTGGATGCGGCGCGACGGGTCCAGGAAGTGGCGCGCATGCTGGGTGGCGTCCAGGTGACCGAGCAGACCCTGAGGCACGCGCAGGAAATGATAGAACGAGCCTCGGAAAGCTGAACGCGGTCCCTCGGCTCAGGCCTCAGGATGTGCCGGCGGGCCGTTTAGGGCAATTGGGTCGGCGGCACTCGGCGTAGAGAATCATCGAATGCTCCTGGAGCTCAAAGCCCAGTTCTCTCGAGATCGCCCGCTGCCGCTCTTCGATGGTTTCGTCGTAGAACTCGACGATCTCTCCGCAATTGGCACAAACCAGATGATCGTGGTGAGTGCCTTCGTCGAGTTCGAACACCGACTGCGGACCTTCGAAATGATGGCGTTTGACCAGCCCGGCGGCCTCGAACTGAGTCAGGACGCGATAGACGGTGGCCAGGCCGATCTCTTCGCCGGACTCCAAAAGGCATTTGTAGACGTCCTCGGCGCTCAGATGGCTGTCGGCCTGCTCAGTCAGAAGATTCAGTATCTTCATTCGCGGCAGGGTCACCTTGAGACCAACCTTCTTCAGGTCCTTGGCGCCGAGGCTCACAAAAGTCTCCTCCTCGAATCTGTGCACGCTGCGCGCGGTTCCGATATGATGCGCGCCAGTGTAGATCAAGCCTCAGCACCCTTCAAATGCAACGAATTCTGATTCTGATTCTCAGTTTGGCCCTGGTCGGCGGCTGCAGCCTGTTCCGGCCTCACCGTGTGGATATAAACCAGGGCAATGTGATCGAGCAGGAGCAAATTGACCTGCTGGAGCTGGGCATGACCAAACGTCAGGTGCAGTTTGTGATGGGCACGCCGTTGCTGGCGGACCCGTTCCATCTGCAGCGCTGGGATTATGTCTACAGCATAAAAGAAGGGTATAACCCCCGGGTGCAACGTCACGTGGCCCTCTTTTTCGAAGGCGATTTTCTCGACCGACTCGAGGGGCAGCTCGAACCCGCCGCAGCCGAAACCATGGTCGCTGCATCCGAGGCGGAAGCGGAACGCACGAGGCGGATCACACGGGTGATGGAAGAACTTAACCGCTAACGCCTTCCTGGCTGCCGGACTTTCCACCGCCCTTCCCCATCCGTTTACCCTCGGCCGCGCGTTGCCGGCGAACCTCCTTCGGGTCGGCAATCAGCGGGCGATAAATCTCGACCCGATCACCCGCGCGCAGGGGCGAATTCAGTTTGGCGAGTTTGCCGAACACCCCCACCCGGAGAGCGTGGTCCATTTCGATCTCGGGAAAGCGTTGCAGAATTCCGGACTGTTTGATTGCGTCCTCGATGCAGGCGCCCACCGGAACGACCAGGCTCAGAATCAGCTGGTGAGCCGGGGTGGCGTAGGCCACTTCGACCGGGATAGTGTCATCCGCGTCCATAGACCTGCACCGCGCGTTTGCAGAAGGCATCCACCAGTGAATTCGCGATCTGGTGGAAGATGGGTCCCACCACCCGGCTGACCACGGGGCCGGCCAGCTCGAAGTCCAGATCCAGCGAAACTTTGCTGGCGTCCTCCCGCAGGGCATCGAAGCGCCAGAATCCGTCCAGTTTGCGAAACGGCCCCTCCACCAGGCTGACCTCCATCATTTTGCCGGGCTGAAGGCGGTTGATGGTGGTAAAGGACTTGTGCATCGCTCCTTTCTGCATCTCGATGGTGGCCCGCACCTCATCCTCATTACGGGCCAGTATGCGCGTGCTGCGGCACCAGGGCAGAAACTCGGGATAGGACTCGATGTCGTTCACCAATGCATACATCTGTCCTGCCGAAAAGGGCACCAGCGCGCTGCGTTTTACGCTCGGCATGTTGAATCAATACCCCAGAAGAAGGCGTTTCAGTTGCGACAGTGCGCCACTGAAATCGAGAACGACGACAATCATAAGACCGGTGGTGAGGTAGCGCAGGGTGAACCGCCATACGGCAAACCCCGAAGCGCCGAGACCCAGCTCCGATCGGGTCATGTCACGGGACAGTATCCAGGCGCCGAAAACCGCGATCAACAGGCCACTCAGCGGGAGCAGCGTGTTGGCCGCCAACTGGTCAAAAAACCGGAACCAGGAAACGCCGAATACGGAAAAATCGGCCCACACGTTGAGCGATAACAGACTGACGCCGCCCAGCAGCCAGGCGCTGCCCAGCACCAGTACACCGGCGCTGGGACGGCGTATTCCCCAACGTTGCTGTACCCAGGCCACCAGCGGTTCGCTCAGGGCGATGGCCGAAGTCCAGGCCGCGCAGGCCAACAGAAGCCAGAATGCGGTCAGCAGCCAGCGCCCCCACGGCCCTTGCCCCAGGGCGACCGGCAGTGTCTCGAACAGCAACCGCGGCCCCTCGACCGAGACCAGATTCTGCTCCGCCAGGACGGTGTAGATCACCAATCCAAGCAAAACGCCTACAAGCGTGTCGATCGCAAGCACACTCAGGCAGGGGCGGATCAAAGAGCTGCTCCTGGGCAGATACGAACCGTACACCAGCAACGAGCCAGTTCCGACACCCAAAGTGAAAAACGCCTGGCCCAGTGCGGCCAGAAAAGATTGGCCGTCCACGTCGCTCCATACAGGCATCAGCAGATCCCGCACAGCCGTTTGAAAGCCGTCGCGGGTGGTCGCGTAAGCGACCAGTATCATCAACAGCAGAACCAGCAGGGGCATCAACACGAGGATAGCCTGCTCCACGCCACGCCTGACGCCGCGCACGACCACTACGGCGGTGAAACCCAGGAACACCGAATGCCAGGCGAGCAGCCGTTCCGGGTCTGCCAGCAACTCCGAGAAAATATGCCCGGTGCCATCCTCGGTGACCCGATTGAACACCCCAGCCGCGCTTCTGATGGTGTAGGCCAGCACCCAGCCGGCAACGACGCCGTAGTAAGAGAGTATGACGAACCCCGCCACCAGGCCGATTGCGCCGGCAAACCGCCAGTTGGCGGATCGCCCACCCGTTCGCGCCAGTTCATCCAGCGCATCGACCGGGTTCCGGCGGGTGCGTCGGCCGAACGCCGCCTCGGCGACCAACAGGGGCAAACCGACCACGATGAGACAGAAAAGGTAAATGAGCAGGAACGCGCCGCCGCCATGTTCATGGGCGAGGTACGGAAACCGCCAGGCATTGCCCAATCCCACCGCGGCGCCGGCCGCGGCCAGAACGAATGCCGATTGCGACGACCACAGTTGCCGGGTTGGAGGTGACGGCGGACTCATCCACACACTTCGAAGGGAGCAGGATTCGGCATTGTGGTGAAATCCTGGGGCGGCCTCAAGGACGTGTTCGGCGTACCTGCAACGGAAAATGCCGACCCCCGCCGGTCCGCTTGTCCTATAATCGCACCCCATGGCCAGCAAGAAACCCAAGCAACCCGACAACACCATCGCCGTCAACAAGAAGGCACGGCACGACTTCTTTATCCAGGAGGACTACGAGGCCGGGATTTCGCTCCAGGGTTGGGAAGTCAAGAGCCTGCGCGCCGGGCGGATTCAGCTCAAGGAGAGCTACGTCCTGATCAAGAGCGGTGAGGCATTCCTGTTCGGAGCCCATATCTCACCTCTGACCTCGGCATCGACCCACATCAAGACCGATCCGACCCGGACCCGTAAACTGTTGCTGCACAAGGGTGAACTCAGCAAGCTCATAGGTGCGGTGGAACGTAAAGGCTTCACCCTTGTTCCCCTGTCCATGTACTGGATCCGGGGCAACGCCAAGCTCAAGATTGGCTTGGCCAAGGGCAAAAAAGACTACGACAAACGGGCCACCGAGAAGGATCGGGACTGGCAGCGCGACAAGGCCCGGGTCCTGCGGGCCCGATGACACGGAACTTGTGGGTCGATATACTGACCAACTCTTAACACGTACGGGGGCGACATGGCTTCGACGTGGATGATGAAACCGGAGGTGCATGCCGAGGATGTAGCTGTTCTCGTTAAACCTGCTGCAAATAGCATAGTTGCCAACGACGACAACTACGCCCTAGCCGCTTAAGACCGGCTGGCATTCGGTCCTGAACCTGCTCGTGGGTACTTGATCGAGTGTAATACGTACACGAGATCGCGATGCGGTGCGCCTGGCGCCAAGTCGCTAAAACCCTACAGGATCGCCGTCGCCTGCCCTGCCCATCGGGAAGGAGTCGGTTAAACAAAAGTAGACCGGGCTAAGCATGTAGAGCCGATGGCGGAGTGTTCACGGACGCGGGTTCGATTCCCGCCGCCTCCACCAGCACCGAGTTTTCAAGCCTCTGAAAACTCACAGAAAAGCGCCTTAACCGGCGCTTTTTTTATTGCTAAATCAATAGCATACGTTTAGCAAAAGCCTATCCGAGGATATCTCGCCATCTCCGGCCTTTTCAGACTTTCTGG
>JAHEDQ010000208.1 GCA_024641125.1 Candidatus Competibacteraceae bacterium
TGATGGGATTTGGCGGCACGCTGGCGATGGGTTGCACCATCGGCCAGGGAATCACCGGGATCTCGACACTGGCTGCCGGCGCGTTCATCACGCTTGTAGCGATTATTTTCGGCAGTGCGCTGACCATGAAGATCCAGTATTACAAGATGGTATACGAGGAAGAGGCCGGTTTTTTCAAGGCGCTGGTGGCGTCATTGGCGGATTTCCACCTGTTGCCCAATGGCTTGCGCAGCCTGGATAAAGTCTAATCGGTAATATTCGAGCCTTTCAGGCTTGCCATTTTGGATCAGGACAGTATGATTCCATCGTCCCACTCGGGACGGTCATCTGAAGCAGTTTCAGGACATTGGGTCGTTAGCTCAGTTGGTAGAGCACCGGACTTTTAATCCGATGGTCGAAGGTTCGAATCCTTCACGACCCACCATTAAATCAATAACTTACCTTGAACTTGGCTTGTATAAGGAAATGCTGATTGTGGGGTTGTCCGGATTTTGCAGTCGCAAGCCTTTCATCGCCTTTTGAAAAATCAATAAGTTGGGTATTTGAGTTGTGTTGAATCGGTTATTTCTGGACGAAAAATCCGATGGTCGTATACAAACGCAGGTTCTCACTGTCTTCGGGTTTTACGACCATGTCCGAACGGCCGGGAGGTCAGCCTCTGCTCTGCGACGATTCTGACCACGGACCACCCGTTTCCCAGATCGCATTGAATCTAACCCCTTGCCGGGCCGCCTCTGTGGGTGGTCGCAGGAATTCTGCCAGGTACACGCAAACTTCCGGAAGCGTCTGTCCGCCACGGTCTGTGGACAGTCTCGACAGAAATGCTTTCCACTGGATGTTCTTCTGCCTGTCTCCCGTAAAATCGGGACCGAGGCCGGATGGGGTGCCTTCCGGTAGCTCGGTGCGTCGGCGTGCGAATGTATTGCCAATCGCCCGGGCAAGAGTGTCGCCCTTATAATCAAAATCCCGGGCCATCACCCAAAGATCGTAAAAATCTTTCATCCGGCTGTTGGCTATGCCCAGCGCGACGAGTGCCTGGTATTTCTCGGCGATCACGGTCTCGCGCGGATAGGCTCTGAGCGTTGGGGCAGGGTCATCCAGTATCGTTGGATACTCTATCACGACCGCTTCCGGAGTCACGGCGTCACCGAATCCGATATCCGCCTGGATCGGGATCCGGGCAACGGCGAGCTGTCCTGTAAGTGTCACCCGCATGCCACCGTACTCGGTGTCATCCCGGATGGGTTCGACGCGGACGCTTTCCGGATCGAACGTGACGCCGTCTCCCTGGTCTTGCATGGCGCACAGATCGCGGAAGACCGTGCGTAGTCCTGCTTCGCTGCTGTCGCCGGAACCAAGAAAGTCGACATCCCGGGTTGGCCGGTGCGGGTTGCTACTCCACAGAATGAACAGCATGGCCCCTTTCAGTACGAAGCGGTCATGATGGGGCGAATGACTCAGGCGGTAGAGGAGGCGTTCCAGACCGTAGCGCGTCAGCACCAGCTGAAAATCCTCGCCTTGTTCCCGAGAGAGGGCAAGTAGCCGGTCCCGGGCGGATGCCGCCGGATTCTTCTTCCCGGAGGGGCTCACGCGGTTAGGGCTTCCAGATACGGCCGCATGACATTGCGAACGCGACAGACTTCGGCGTAGTGCCAGAGGTCGTCCATTTTGCAGCGACGTTCTTTCCAACACTCCCGAAGGGCCTCGATTGCTACGTCGAGACCGATCTTGTTCCTGTACTTGAAGCAGTCGGCAACTGTTTTGGCAGGATTGAAGATGCACACGGGCACACCTTCCAGCTTCTTTACGACGACCCCTTCATTGAGCGCTGTCTTCGAGAAATGAACGATGTGCAGGCGGGGCTGCTCGACCCGAGGGCGCCAGGCTTTCTCGCCGATCGCGATCCATACCTCAAAGGGTGCCTGGGTGGTCAGCTCATGGTAACGGAGTGCAGACAGGAGGCAGATCACACTATTGGGAACGCGTTTCGCCGCCTCGGCGAGCGTGCGGTGTTCTGTGGCATTGGCGGAGGGGAGTGCGTACAGACCCCGTCCGATACGCTCAAGGCGCCCGGCCTTGTAGAGACGGCTCAGGTACGTTCGAGGGATACCATGTGGCTCCAGGTCGCGCGGCCGTAGCACACCGGCTTCCCGGACGAGTTCGAGCACCCTGTTGGCTTGGTCGGACATGGATGAGATGTTACATAACCTCGGGGAATATTGAAATACCCCGAGGTATCGTAACATCGGTCTGGCTCCCATTGGGATGATATCGCGCTATGTCCTGAGCAAACTCACAGTAATATCTGGAAAGGGAAAATTACGCGTATTCAGAGTGAACATGGAAGCTTCCGGTCAGGTGAGCGTTGAATTGCGTCAGGCAATCTGGCTAGATGTGTGTTGGCAGGAATTTTTTATAAACCAGATCCTTGCATTCCCATGCCGTGGCTTATCTCGATCCCCGGTTGGGAAATTGCGCTTTTGTGAGTTACTGGTGGCCGGAATCACAATAATAACTTATCAAATACCGTTGAGGGCTGTGGACTGATCATGAGTCTGGACTTTAATACGCTGGATTTTCTGCGCCAGAATCATCCCGCGTGGCGTCTGTTGAACTCAACTAACGCACCCCTGGTTGCGAGTTTTCTACATCGGGCCTTTATCAATCCCAATGAGCGGGTCATTGCTCAGGCTGACCTGGTGGAAAAATTGGAAGACGAGTTGTTTACACTGCGCGAGCAGTTGGGTGCAGAGAGTTTCCCGAGAGCAGCGCTGGAGTATCTGAATGACTGGGCCGGGAATGAGAAGGGCTGGTTGCGCAAGTTCTACCGCCAGGGTTCAGATGAACCGCATTTCGACCTGACACCGGCCACAGAGAAGGTCATCTCCTGGCTAAGCACTCTGACCGAGCGTACCTTTGTCGGTACCGAATCGCGCCTTCTGACGCTGTTCGAATTGCTCAATCAGATTGATACCGGCAGTGAGACGGATCCGGCGGTACGGATTGCCGAATTGCAAAAGCGTCGAGATGAAATCGATACCGAGATTGCCCGAATTCTCGACGGGGACATGCCGCTGTTGGACGACACGGCGCTGAGGGACCGATTTCAACAGTTCTTGGCAATTTCACGGGAATTGCTCTCCGATTTTCGGGAAGTGGAGCATAATTTCAGAATGCTGGACCGGGACGTGCGAGAACGGATCGCGCTGTGGGAAGGCGGCAAGGGTGACTTGCTGGAGGAAATCCTGGGCGAGCGCGATGCTATTTCAGATTCTGACCAAGGTCGCAGCTTTCGCGCATTCTGGGACTTCCTGATGTCCAGCGCACGGCAGGACGAATTCAGCCGCATGCTGGAACGGGTTTTGACCCTGCCGGCGGTTGCGGAACTCAATCCGGATAGCCGTACCCGGCATGCACACTATGACTGGCTTGAAGCCGGTGAGTATACCCAGCGAACTGTTGCCCAGCTCTCGCAGCAGCTGCGCCGTTTCCTCGACGACCAGGCCTGGCTTGAAAATCGCCGCATCATGGAGATCCTGAAGGGCATCGAGAGCAAGGCGCTGAGTGTACGCGAGACACCGCCAGCCGGCGAGATTGCAGAAATTCCGGCTACCGGACTCGATATCGAACTACCGATGGAGCGACCGCTGTATAAACCAGCGCTGAAGGCGCAAATCACCGATCTCATCCTGGAAACAGGTGAGGCGGATCTGGATGCCGCCGCGTTGTTCTCCCAGGTGATTGTCAACAAGGCAGAATTGTCCGCGCACATCCGCCGCGCCCTGCAGGGCGGTTCACAGGTCACCCTGCGCGAACTGTGCGAACGATGGCCTCTCCAACATGGGCTGGCTGAACTGGTTGCCTATCTCGAGTTATCGAGTAAGGATTTCAGTTGCACAATCGACGAGGCAGAGCAGGACAGCATCGTCTGGTGGGGCACGGGTCGCGACGGCGTGAAGCAGCAGAGGCAGGCGCATCTTCCGCGCGTGATATTCATACGATGAACAGCGAACCTGAAAGCACGGCGCTGGCCGCTACACAGGACCTCTCGTCACTGGTCATCCCCTTGCTCAAGGGTGTGATCTATCGCGATGAAACCACCGCGCGAAACGCCAGCCATTGGAATGCGCTGCTCGATCTGCAGGCCCGGGTGCGCGACTATGTGGCCGTGATGGGTCTCGAGCTGGTGCTGGACGAGGCTGAAGGCTATGCCTTCCTGCGTGCGCGTCCTCACGAGGAGGACGATAATGCGGAAAACCTGCCGCGCCTGGTGGCGCGCCGGCCCTTGTCATTCCCCGTCAGCCTGCTGCTGGCGCTGTTGCGCAAGAAACTGGCGGAATTCGATGCGGGGGGAGGCCATGACGCCGCGGCGGGCAGGTTGGTGCTGTCGCGCGACGACATCGTCGAGCTGATCCGCGTATTCCTGCCCGATGCCAGCAACGAGGTCCGCCTGATGGACCGGGTGGATCGGGATATCAACAAGATCGTCGAGCTGGGATTCCTGCGCCGATTGAAGCCGCAACCGGGGCAGCCCCCGGCATTTGAGGTGCGCCGCATCCTGAAGGCCTTTGTCGATGCGCAATGGCTGGCCGAATTCGATGCGCGTCTGGCTGCCTATCAGGCAGAACTCGGCGAGGCGGAACCCGTTGAGCAAGATGACTGAATCTCCCCGCACGCTCGGACTGGATTTTGTTGCCGATGACACCCTGGCGGGCTTTCGCCTGCAGCGACTGGAGGCCTACAACTGGGGTACCTTCGATGGTCGTGTGTGGACCCTGCAGGCCGACGGCAACAATGCGCTGCTGACGGGTGATATCGGCTCGGGCAAATCGACCCTGGTCGATGCAGTCACGACACTGCTGGTGCCTTCTCAACGGGTTGCCTACAACAAGGCTGCCGGTGCCGATAACCGGGAGCGCACGCTGAAGTCCTATGTGCTGGGCCACTACAAGACCGAACGCAGTGAACTCGGCAGTGCCGCCAGACCGGTGGCATTGCGCGATCACAACAGCTACTCAGTGGTCCTCGCTGTGTTCCACAATGCCGGCTACGATCAGACGGTGACGCTGGCGCAGGTGTTCTGGATCCGGGATCCACAGAGCCAGCCGGCCCGCTTCTATGTCGGCGCTGAACGGGACCTGACCATCGCCGGCGACTTTTCCGGCTTCGGCAGCGAGATCACCGCCTTGCGCAAGCGGTTGCGGGGGACGGGCGTCGAACTGTTCGACAGCTTCCCACCCTACGGGGCGTGGTTCAGGCGACGTTTTGGTATTGACAACGAGCAGGCCCTGGAGTTGTTCCACCAGACTGTTTCCATGAAATCCGTGGGCAATCTGACCGGGTTCGTCCGCAACCATATGCTTGAGCCCTTCGAGGTGGCGCCCCGCATCAGCGCCCTGATTACCCATTTCGACGATCTCAATCGCGCCCATGAGGCGGTGCTCAAGGCCAAGCGGCAGATTGAACTGCTGACCCCGCTGGTGGCTGACTGTGACCGCCACGGGGAACTGACGGCTGACACCGAGGAGCTGCGTGCCTGCCGCGAAGCGCTGCGGCCCTATTTTGCTGGACTCAAGCTCGAGCTGCTGGATAAACGCCTTACCCTGTTGGGTGAGGAATGGACACGCCAGACCGGCCGTATCGATGAGCTTAATGATGAACGCAACACCCAACGGGCGAAGGCCTACGAGATCAGACAGAGCATCGCCGAGAACGGGGGTGATCGGCTGGAACGACTGGCGGAGGAAATCCGCGTCAAGGGTATCGAGCGGGATGCGCGCAAAAAGAAGGCCGAGCGCTATGCAGAGCTGGTGCGCGCTGCCGGTGGTCAGCCGGCGGAGGACGAGGCCAGCTTCCAGGCGCAACGCAAGCAATCCATCATCCAGTTGGAGCAGGTCGCAGAAGAGGAAGAGCGGCTGCAGAATGCCCGAGCCGAACAGGAATACGAAATGCGCCAGGGCAGAGAGCAACACGCGCAGGTGCAAGACGAACTCGACAGCCTGAAGGCCCGGCGCAGTAATATCCCCGTAGAACAGATCCGCATGCGCGAGATGCTGTGCAAGGCCCTCGATCTGTCCGATACCGAGTTACCCTTCGCTGGTGAGCTGCTGCAAGTGCGCGAAGACGAACGCGACTGGGAAGGGGCCGCCGAACGGCTACTGCGCAACTTTGGCCTCTCACTGCTGGTGCCGGATGCCCACTATCCACGGGTCGCGGAGTGGGTTGATCGCACCCATCTGCGGGGGCGCCTGGTATATTTCCGGGTGCGCGAGACCGCCCGTGCCGAATTGCCCCCGCTGCACCCGGACTCGCTGGTGCGCAAACTGGCGATCAAGCCCGATTCGGGGTTTTACGACTGGCTGGAGCGGGAACTGGCGCACCGCTTCGATGTCGCCTGCTGCCAGACCGGCGCCCAGTTCAGGCGCGAGACCCGCGCCATCACCCGCATGGGCCAGATCAAGTCACACGGCGAACGACACGAAAAGGATGACCGGCATCGTATCGATGACCGGCGCCGGTTTGTGCTGGGCTGGACCAATGCCGAGAAGATCGCCGCCCTGGAGGCCGAGCAGCGCCAGCTGGAGAGCTGGCTGGGCGAACTGGGCGCACGTATCGCGAAACTGCAAACCAACCAGAAGGTGCTGGATGATCGGCGCAATATGCTCGTCAAGCTCGATGAATACCGCGACTTCCGGGAGCTGGACTGGCGCTCCCTCGCCGCCGAGGTTGCCCGGCTGGAAAAGGACCGGCAGGAGCTGGAGCGGGCCTCGGACCTGTTGAGGGAGCTGACCGGACAGCTTAAGGCTGTGGAACAGGGTCTGGCGGAGACCGAAGCCGGGCTCGAGTCGAAGAAAAACGAGAGGGCCAGGACGGAGCAGAAACGGGAGGACGCCGAAGCCCTGCGGAAGCAGACCAGGGAGCTGCTGGATGCCTCCGACCTGGCGCCCCATACCGCAAACTTCCCGCGCCTGGATGAGTTGCGCGGCGAAGCCCTGGGGGAGCACCACCTGAGTGTGGAGTCCTGTGACAACCGCGAGCGCGAGATGCGCGAGTGGTTGCAGGCGCATATCGATGCAAAAGACAAAAAGCTCAGGCACCTTGGAGAACGCATCGTCAAGGCCATGACCGAATACAAGGAAGCCTACCGGCTGGATACGGCGGAGGTGGATGCCAGCATCGAAGCAGCCTTTGAATACCGCGCCATGCTTGAGTCATTGCAGATCGACGATCTGCCGCGATTCGAGGATCGCTTCAAGGAACTGCTCAACGAGAACACCATCCGCGAGGTGGCCAACTTCCAGTCGCAACTGGCCCGCGAGCGCGAGGAAATCAAGGAGCGTATCGCGCGCATCAACGACTCGCTGGCACAGATCGACTACAACACGGGGCGCTTCATCCGGCTCGAGGCGCAACCGAGTACGGATGCCGAGATTCGCGACTTCCAGAACGAATTACGTGCCTGTACCGAGGGCACGCTTACCGGTTCCGAGGATGCCCAGTATTCGGAGGCCAAGTTCCTGCAGGTCAAACACATCATCGAGCGTTTTCGCGGGCGCGAGGGCCAGACCGAAGCGGACCGTCGCTGGACGGCCAAGGTGACCGATGTCCGCAATGCTTTCACCTTCGCGGCCAGCGAGCGCTGGCGCGAGGATGACAGCGAGCACGAGCATTATTCCGATTCGGGCGGGAAATCGGGTGGTCAGAAAGAGAAACTCGCCTATACCATCCTGGCCGCCAGCCTGGCCTACCAGTTTGGACTGGAATGGGGTGAGGTGCGCTCGCGTTCATTCCGCTTCGTGGTCATCGACGAGGCCTTCGGGCGTGGCTCGGATGAGTCCGCACAATACGGACTGCGGCTGTTCGCGCAGCTCAATCTGCAGCTATTGATTGTCACGCCACTGCAGAAGATCCACATCATCGAACCGTTCGTCAACAGTGTCGGCTTTGTACATAACGAGG
>JAHEDQ010000036.1 GCA_024641125.1 Candidatus Competibacteraceae bacterium
GGTTTGCGCGTGGACAGCATTGCCTGCACCTCGATGCTGAGGGATCACAACCTTGATGAACGGCAGCCGTCACAGTGTGAACGCGGACAGATCGCTTGTCATGCAGCGTTTGCGGGCCATTCGGTTGGCATTGGCGGGCCGTGGTTAGGCCTTGGGGCGTGCTTGGCAAAAGCCGGCACATCGACGGTGCGAGGCGGGGCATACGGGTTCCGGAGCGGCTGGCCCTCCGGAGGCTCTTATCTCCGGATACGGTCGCGCCGGCAGGTCGGGGCTTCCTTGACCTCCAGCCGCTGGCATGGCCCGCCTTAAGAATCGTTTTCGGTGGGCGAGTCGGCGGCGAAATCGCCCTCCCGATCCTCCGGGCCCCGGGCTTTCCGCCCCGATCTGGCGGGCGCGGTTTCCCCTTTTGAGGCTTGGTGGATATAGACATCCTGCTGCGGGTAGGGAATCGATATGCCTTCCGCGTCGAAACGTTGCTTTACGGTGCGCATGAGGTCCCAATATACCGTCCAGTAATCCTCCGTCCTGACCCAGGGGCGGACAATGAAGTTGACTGACGAGTCGGCCAACTCATGGACCTGGATGTTGAGTTCGGGCTCAGACAGTACCTTGGGGTGGGCGCTGACGAGTTCCTGGAGCACGCGTTGGGTCTTCTCTATGTCATCGTCGTAGCCGATGCCGAACACCAGATCCACCCTTCGTGTATCGCTGCCGGTCACATTGGTGATGATGCCGCCCCAGATCGAATTGTTGGGCACGACGACGATCTGGTTGTCGGGCAGCAGCAGGGTGGTGGAGACCATGTTCATGGCGCTCACGGTGCCAGCGGTGCCGCCGATGTCCACGTAGTCGCCGATATCGTAAGGCCGGTACAGCAGGATCATCAGACCGGCTGCGAAATTGCTCAGCGTGCCTTGCAGCGCAAATCCAACGATGAAACCGGTTGCGCCCATGGCCGCCAGCAGCGGGCCGACCTCCACCTCGAGCATGGCCAGGGCGACGACAACGCCAACGAAGAATGTCAGCTTACGGACCAGATTGACCAGAAAGTCCTTGAGCAGATCAGAGGCGTCGCCCACCCGCGAGACCGCATTCTTGGTGGCGCGACCCAATATCGCGGCCAATATTCTGAAGGCGATCAGGGTAAAGACGAACAAAGCGATGTTCTTGGCCCATCGCAGTCCGCCCTCCGGCGATTTCAGCCATCCCACCACGGCCATGAAGGCCGCCTGCCCGTCGGTCAAATCCACCTTGGGTCCGCTCACGGCTGAGATATAGTCTTCGTAGACCTCCACCTCGCCCCCCTTGGCCCGCAATTCTGCGACGACGGCGTTTACGCGGTCCGCGATCCGGACCTGCTCGTCGCGCATGCCGTTGATCTCCTCCAGCAGCTTCGACCGTGCGTCACCCTCGATTTCCAGCGCCTCGATTTGTTTGTCGCTGATCGCTTGAACCTGCTCCTGCAACACCTTCAGCCAGCCGTCGGCTTCCGCGATCAGTTGATCCTTGGGCAGGGGCAGAAGCCGAAAGGTCAGCGCTTCACTCGAAATGTCGGGATCGGAGACCGTGATAGGGTCCGGCGCCGGCGCTTCGTCCTGCGCGCCGACCGGCGCGGAAAACACGCTGATGAGCGCGATCAGCAAACAAAATGTCCATTTGTTCACGGTTGGGGTCTCCAAACGGTCTTGCATGTGAATTAATTGGAAGCCGGGGATTCGGCGAACGGCGGATTAAGACCGTCTCGTGCAGGCTTGTCAAGCGCCTGCTCGCAGGAGCATCCGACGCATCCAGCAGAATGTAAATATGTCACAGACTTCCGTCGGTGAACGCGGGAGACTACTGAGCAAGAGAGAACACGCGGTCGATCGCTCATGCAAGGATGCTTGATGCAGGCGCGGGGAAACGGAACCAACCCCGGAATGATTCGGCAGCGGCAGGCCATGGAAGACCCGCCCGCGTGTTCTCTTGACTGACTGGCTTTCTCCGTGTCGCGTCGGTCAGGATGAGTCCCAACAGGTACTTGGTCCTGGCCGGCGCCTCCTTTTTGCCCGCCAACTCCGATGCGGTGGACTAGACTTGGGGTCCAACGTGCAGGGATTTTCCGATGGGGTGTTGCGTCCGGTTCCAAGTCAGGCAGGGAGCTTACGGTGAGCGAGCTTAGCGCTGCGGACAAAAGGCGCGTTCACGCGGAACAGGTCGACATGCTGTACGGCGGCACCGACCTGCTGTTGGCGTTCAATCTCCTCAGCGGGGCGGTCCTGGCGCTGACGCAGTCGCTGGTCATCCCGGCCTCCGTTGTTATCGGCTGGTATGCAGTGCTTTCTGCCGTGTCCGCGGCGCGCGCTCTGTTGAAGCGGATCTATGCGCGGCGCAAAGCGGCTGCGGGCCCCGCTTTTTGGGAACGGGTGTTCCTGATCGGGGTGGCCTGCTCCGGTACGGTCTGGGGTGCGTCGGCTTTGGTGCTGTTCCCAGTTGGTGAAACCGGACATCAGCTGTTTGTCGGCTTCATGCTGGCGGGAATGACGGCCGGGGCCGCGGCTGCTCTGGCGCCGCGCTTGCCGTTGTTTTTTGCTTTCGCTTTACCTGCCCTGCTGCCGTTGGCGGTGCGCTCGATCATCGTGTTCGATTACATACATATGGCTATGGGCGCGATGGCACTGGTATTCCTCGCCGGGATGTCGCTGGCCGCTCGCCGCGCCTCAGGCACCATTCACTCGGCGCTGGTGTTCGCTTATGACAACCATCGGTTGCGCGAAGAAGTGTGCGAGCGGAGACAGGTAGAGAGCGAACTGCGGGCCAGTGAAATCCGCTTCCGCGATTACGCCGAGATTGCCGCGAACTGGTTTTGGGAACTCGATTCGTCGTTCCGATTTTCCTATGTGTCACCCCAGTTGCTCCGAGCGGTCAGTCTCCAACAGGAGGAAATGATCGGGCGCCGACCGGAGGAGATTTTCGCCCAGGGCGAGCAGCAGGTTGCGGCCTGGCGGGCATTTGAGACGCGTCTTCGGGACGAATCCGGCGAGCAGGTTTTTGAGTTCGATTGGTTGAGGCCCGACGGCGAGCAGCTGACCTTCGGCTTGACGGGACGCGCCGTTTCGGACCGGGCGGTGCCCGCGACGGGATACCGGGGCGTGGGCCGCGACCTGACCGAGGAGCGACGTGCCTCCCGGCTGGTGGCGCACCAGGCGACCCATGACGTGCTGACCGGGCTGGTGAATCGGCGAGAGTTCATGCGGCGCCTGGAACAGGCGGTGGAAAGCAGTCGAGTGATGGGCGCGGTTCATAATCTTTGCTATTTGGATCTGGACAAGTTCAAAGAGGTGAACGACTCGGTGGGACACGCCGCCGGGGATGAGTTGCTGCGACAGGTGACAAGTCGTTTACTCGGACGGCTGCGACAGCGCGATACCTTGTCGCGCCTCGGAGGTGACGAATTCGGTTTGTTGCTGGAGTTGTGTCCGCTGGATCAGGCCGAACGCCTGGCGGAGAACCTGCGGGCGCTGCTCAAGGACCTGACTTTCGAATGGGATGGGCGCTCGTTTCGAATTGGGGTCAGCATCGGAGTGGTCGTCATTGGCCCGAAAGAGACTGCGCCGATTGCCTTGGCCAGGGCTGATAGAGCCTGTTACAAAGCAAAGGACATGGGTCGGAATCGAATATTCGTCGACACGGAGTCGGCGCCCCAGAGCGACGATCGCTTCCCCGCGAAACTGACCCGACACGGTGGAACGGATCGCCATATGCTTGTACTGCAGCCGGTTCATCAGCTCGGAGCGACGGGCGTGGGCAAGTTGGTGGGTTTTGAACTTCGCCGGTCATTTGCCGACGGCGAGAGTGACGAGGCGTTTCTTCGGCCGGCGGCGGGAGATGAAACGGGCCTGGGGACCGGCGCCGAGCGCGTCGTTCTAAGGCGTGCTCTGCACGCGTTTGCGCGCTTCACCGCAGCGCCGCCCGACTCGTTTCTGCTGCTTCCCCTCTCGGATAGCGCTTTGTCCGACGAGACCCTGCTCGAGCATTTGGCGCGACTGTTCAGGGATGTGCACATCAAGCCATCGCGCGTTTGCTTGCTGCTTTCGGAGCAGGCCGTGGTGAGTCGACTGAGCCAGGCCAAGCACCTGGCGGATGGCGTCCATGAGCTTGGAAGCGGATTCGGCATAGATGGTTTTGGCGGCGGGGTTCTGGTCAGTGGTGCACTGCTGCATCTCCCGGTGCAATTTCTGCGTCTGCACCCGGCTCTGATGGACGAGCGTGACCACGGCCCACTGCGTTCGGCACAGCTGCGATCCACGCGAGACCTCGCGGCGGCAGCAGGCGCGATGCTGGTGGCGGGGATGGTGCAGGATCATCAGACCTTGACAGAACTGGCCGGACTGGGCTTCGATTTGTGCCATGGGGCAGCCGTCGCTCGTCCGTATACGCTTGATTTGCGCGACGCGTCGGCTGATTTGGTGCTGGAGTCGAGTCGAGGCGTTGGCTGATTCGGCAGCCGGAATTTGATACCCTCCGTCCGGCTGTCGGCCAGTTTTACACTCAGGGTTTAGGCAACGCCACCTGAGTTGTTGCAACGCCCTGACGCTCATGTGGATTTTCTCGAATGGCTCGGATACTGCTGAACCGCTTGCTCCCGGCACAACTACAATAACAATCGGAAAATGCGATGACAGAACGCAGACTGACCCCGCGCGTCGACATAGCAATACCGGCCTTCGTATCCGGCGCCGGACGGCGCCGGGAAAGTTGTTCGGCCCTCAATGTCAGTAGCCATGGTGCCTTCCTGGAAACGGCCAAGCGGTTTCTCGACGAAGGATCGCCGGTGGAACTGGCGTTCGTCGTTACCCGCGGCACTGTGGCTCGGGTTTTCTCGCGCAAGGGCGTGGTGGTGCGGGTGACGGGTGATGGCGTCGGCGTGCTGTTTTCCGGCGCCTGCGGATCGTTTGGTCTTAGTGAGGCAGGGAGTTTGGGTTAGCGTCCCGTCCCAAAAGTTCGTTGCATTTCAGCGAGGCGAGGAGCGCACAGTCTCTAGGGAGGCGGGCGCAGAACTTGGATTGCCTGCGTTCAGACAAGCGCGCTCAGCACCGCAAATGGGCGCTTCTCGCCCCCGCCTCACAAGCGCAGAATCTCCAGCCTGCCATGAGTGCTGCGCTTTCTGAACGTCAGAGCGGGGTACCGGTCTGCAGCCCGTCGAAATCCATCTCACCGGAGCGTTCGAACGGGATCCGGGTCAGACTCCCCTTGACGCTCAATGACCCGGACAGCTTATAAGTCAGCGAACTGCGCCGCTCCGTTGTCAAACCCTGGAATTGATCGATAACATTAAACAGGGTGCTGCCCAGGGTGACATCAATTACCTTTTCACCGAACGGTTCCACCACGAACGGTGTACCGTGCACGCCTTCGGCGAAGTCCCGATCGTTGATGTCCACCTGATAACTCATTCCGGCCACGTCAAGGGGCTCGGGGTTCGGGTTTTGAATCCGCAAGCGCACCAGGAATCGCTGCTCGAACAGCGTCATCTCCATGGGTTGGAGGTCCACCAGAGTCACCTTGGGTGCCTCGCTGAAACCGGACAGGGACGCACATCCCGCCAACAGCAGCAGGGCGATATGCAGTGTGATCCAGCTTGGGCTGAGGGAGGACATGTCCGGAGTATCCTTGCTGAGACGCCCGCCTACAAGGTTTCAGAGTCTGAGCGCGCGATCTCTGGTGTTGAGCGTATCCCATGGAACTCCTTAGACTTGCCCGTATCTTCCAAATCTGGCGGCCTAAATATGCGTGCCCGGATTCTGCTCATGACGGGGCTTGTTGGATGGGGTTTGGTGACGCCCCTGCCGCTCGCGGCGCAGGCCGAATGCGCCCCCGGGATCAGATTTTACCCCGAGGGCGCGTTCCGCAGCTGCACCCTGACCGCCAACCAACGGGTCGGGCTGCCGGATGGTGGTCGCGTCTACTGCCGGCACGGGGAGGTGATTGAGTTTTATCGAGACGGTGCATTGCGCGCCTGCACCCTGAACCAGGAGCTGAGCCTGCAGGGGCGGTTATGTCCGGAAGGAAGCGATATCCGACTGACACCATCAGGTCAGCTCGAGCACTGCTCCGACTGACCGTATTGTTGTTAGTGTAGTGTCCTCCTGGCCGCAAGCCGGCCGCGTATCGGGCCTATTTGCGAGAACAGCATCCCACAAAGCATGAGCGTACATCCTATGAGTTCGCGCACACTTAGTTGTTCATTCAACACCAACCATCCGGCGAGTGCCGCAAAAACAGCTTCGAGACTCAGAATGATGGCGGCATGTGACGCCACCGCGTCACGCTGAGCCACGACCTGCAGTGTGTAGCCCACGCCGACGGACAGGACGCCGCCGTACAGGAGGGGTATCAAACCGGCCATGGTCGAGTCCAGCGATATGGGTTCGCTGACCCAGGCGGCCAGCAGGCTTAGCCCGGCGCAGATCAGAAATTGCAGCAGCGCAAGGTGAATCGCGTCGGATCGTGTGACCAGCCAACCGAGAACCAGGACGTGGAGCGCCCAGAACACGGCGCTGAACAGCACCACTAGATCGCCCCATTCCATGGACAGATCCCGGGTTACGCTAAGCAGGTACAGCCCTGTCGTCGCCAGGCCGACACCAATCCAGGTTCCGCGTCCCGGGCGTTGTGACACCATCAAGCTCAACAACGGCACGATCACCACATAAAGTCCCGAGATAAAGCCGGCCTTGCCGGCCGTCGTATACACCAGTCCGACCTGCTGCAGTGCAGCTCCCACGAACAGTATCGCTCCAGCGAGGGCGCCGCCCCAAAATAGGCGACGACGATCCAGGCGTTCGGGGGGGGCACGACGACGCTGCCCGATTGCGAAAGGTATGATCACCAGCGCCCCGAGAGCAAACCGTAGACCGTTGAACAGCATCGGGCCCATCGACTCCATACCGATGCGTTGGGCAACGAATGCGCTGCCCCATATGAGCGCGGTCAGGAGTAAGAGAACGTCAGCGCGCAGGGTGCTTGGACTCATGGCGTGGTCTGCTATTCGGGGGCGCGCAGTCTAAGGCCGCTGGATTGGGCCCGCAAGCTGGGGATCACGGCCGCATCCGCTCGTATCAGGCAGGCAGCTGAACGTTTCTCGTATCGCTGAATCAGGTCTGGTGGGGGAGTACTAGGCAGCCTCTGATCTATTCGTGAACGTGCACCTTGGGACTCAAATGCACAGCTTCATCGTTGGAAATCTTGGCAATAGAACGACTATTACCCGCGATTTGCGCCTTGAAGCTGCACATTTCACCCGCCAATCTGCTTCGTCCAGAATAAATATAAGAGGTTCCCTAAAGGTAGCGGTCATGTCTCTTCCAAACGTCACTGTTGCGACGTCGGTCGTTACCCGGCTTGCGCCGGTCCGTGTCACCGTCGAAGCGGACCGACTCCCGACGATTTTCTCGTCCGCGGCGGTCGCCTTTGCGGCGTTCGGGATAGGCGAAATAGGTACAGTGGCAGTTTCGCCGGTCGCAGTTCGGCACCGGAAGCCTCGGGGCGGAAGCGATCGGATAGACATGGCCCTCGAGCCTGCGCACGGCGCTGCATGCCGAGCCTCTCCTGGACGGCTCGAGACTGATGCCCCAGACCTGTCCATTGGCCCGCCAGTCCTGCAACTGTTTGCCACGCTGTTGGCGGCGTTGGCCGCCGGTATAGGCTTTCCAGACCACGCCTAACAAAACGATGGCCGCTAGGCCGGCCCCGATGAGTATCAGGTCCAAGCGTTCTCCTTCGACGTAGCAGGTACGTTCAAAAGGCCTGAGTCATATTTGGGTTCAGGGCGGTCAGGCGACAAATTGATCGAAGTCGAACTCAAGCGAATCGCTGGCCGGCGCCACAAAATCTCCCTGGATCAGCTCAAGGCTTGTCTGCCAGATGGCGGCAAGTTGCTGCGCACTGCTGATTTGGTCTGCAATGCACTGGCCGCCATGCGAACTCAAGCGTTGCGATATTTGGTCGACATACTCGCGCTTCCCTTTATCGCTGCCAAGTGCAGTGACAATCTCGGATGTGAACTTCAGGAAATCGGGTTGCAGGAGTTCGATCAGTTTGTCGCCGTTCTGGCCCTGACTGAATTCATCCAGGGCGAGCTTGCAGCCATGGGCATGGAGTCTGTTCGACAGGTCCAGCGTCTGACGATAGTACTCCTGGGCCAGGTTTTCGCTGACCTGCAGGACCACGTTTGACCCTTCAGGGAGCCGTTGCGGCAGGGATTCCAAAAAGGCGCTATCCAGAAGAGCACTGGTGGAGATCGGCAGGAAAAAGGTCACATTGCGCCCGTTGGTGTTGCACTCGCCCAGTACCGAGACCGCCTGATCGGTTGCCCATTCGTCGAACAGCTTTGTCAGGCCCAGCTCTGCGGCGTCGGGGAAAGCGTGCTCCGGTGGTAGCAGGGTATCGCCATCCGTTCTCACTGCGGGTCTTATTTCAAAGCGTTCGCCGCCATCGCCCTTGAGGCTGGCGATGGGCTGAAAGGTCAGGGAAATCTGTCCATTGGAGATGGCGGCATTGATTTCCGTAATCACCTCTTCCGCGCTGACGGTATTGGTTCCGGCATCGGTTGTGCCGATTACATTCACCCGATTACCGCCCAAACGTCGGGCTTCCGCGCAGATGTGCTCAACCGACGCGATCAGGGAGCCGGCGTCGGCATGCTGTTGGTCTATGCGGGCCACACCCACCGTACAGGTCGCGGTGATCATGCGGCTGTCAGCTTGTACAACGTGCTGTTCCATCCGTGAACGCAGGCGCTCGGCAAAAGCTTTTGCATCATCGGGACAGACGACCTCACTGAGTACGACCAGCGACGATTCGGAGTAGCGTGCCAGCACATCTTCTGGCCGCGATGACTGCTTCAGCAGCTCGGCTGCCTCCCGTATCACCTGGTCGCCGGCGGTGAGCCCGGACTGCTCGCAGATTTCCCGGTACTGATCCAGCTCTACCAGAAACAATGTTCCCTCGGCCTCGCCATTCATTGCCTTGAGATGGGCGCTGTCGAGAAGTTCTTTGAAGTACTGCCTGTTGTACAGTCGGGTCAGCATGTCCCGCTGATGGTACTCAGCAAGTCGGCTTGCCATGTCCGGTTCCGGGCTGACGTCCAGGAACAAGACCTGTACGCAGGGCTCGCCCTGTACCGAGGCCGGCTGCAGTTGAATCTCACCGGGGAAGGTGTGTCCGTCTGACCGCATCGCGGTGACTTCAATCCGGTCACGACTTCGATCACCCCGACCGAATGCTTTGATGAAGTTTCGGAGCTCGCTCCGGTTTTCACTCACCACCATGTTCATCAGTGGAAGACCTTCCAATTCGTCACCGCCAGCATATTGAAACAGCTCGAGATAGGCCGGATTGACGTAGACATGGGCACCTTCATGCACATAGGCGATTGCATCCCGGGAGCTTCCCAGCAGTCCGTTGCAGCGCTCATCAGCCTCGCGCAGCATTTTTTCCAGCGCGCGTTCCCTTCGGCGCGATTTCGCGTTGGCCAGCTCGCGTTGACAGACCAGCATCAGAAGATCGGTTTGCGTGGAACTCATTGCATCCGATGTGCCCTCGCTCAGCCAGGATGAGCGATCGGGGGCGTCTGGCTCATGGGAGATTGCCAGAATCGACGCGCGACTACCGCCGTCTGCCAGAGCGGCCCGTACCGATTCAATGGCGGGCTCTGACAGGCCTATGTTGAAAAGCACGACGTCTGGGTCGAGCTTGACTGCTGAGGCCTGGATACCGGCGACTGATGTCGCATTATCCTCGCGCACCGTGTACCCCGCCAATCGAAACTGCTTAGTAATTTGAGCAATCTCGCTGAGCTGATCGTCCACGTAGAGCAAATTGATGACTTTTCCGACCACGCTGGATGTTCCTGATCTTGTTATTTTTCACTGAGAGGCCAATGTGCGTACTGTCCGATCTGACTGCCTTTCGCGGCTACAGTCTATGCGCGGGCAAATACTCGCCCAGGTTCCGGATGCTCGCCTAGGGTGGCGAATTGAGAACGCTAGACTGCCACAGGCCGCTTGAGCCGGCATCGGGGCCGTTCGCAATCTGACTTAGGAGAGTTCTCAATCTGCGGCCTTGAATGGCTCCATCTGCCAATTTTGCGTCTGCGCCAGGCCATGCCGGCGCCCGATTTGGTGTCGTTTTCAAAGCCTGCATGCCGGTTCTAGAATGCATAACTAACGCCAAGATGGCAGGCTAGCAGTAACGACCTGCGCACCGGTGAGCAAAACCGGTATGATATCGCGCGAGCCGCGGTGGCGCCGTCACCGTTTCAGAACAGAACCCCCAGGCAGGCACCTATGGCGAGTTACAGTACCAGTGAGTTTCGTGGCGGGCTGAAGATCATGCTCGACGGCGATCCCTGCGCCATCATCGAGAATGAGTTCGTAAAGCCGGGCAAAGGGCAGGCCTTCAATCGAGTCAAGATCCGCAATCTCCTGACCGGGCGAGTGATCGAAAGAACGTTCAAGTCCAACGAATCGGTGGAAGCCGCTGATGTGATGGATACCGAGATGCAGTATCTCTACTCAGACGGCGAGTTCTGGCACTTCATGCATCCCGAAACCTATGAACAGGTCACCGCCGGGGCGGCAGCACTGGGCGACGGCGCGAAATGGCTCAAAGAGCAGGACGCCTGTCAGGTTACGCTGTGGAACGGCGAACCCATCAGCGTAACCCCCCCCAACCACGTGACCCTGGTGGTCACTCAGACCGATCCAGGCGTTCGCGGCGACACCTCCAGCGGGGGCAACAAGCCCGCCACGCTGGAAACCGGCGCGGTGATCCGTGTCCCCTTGTTCATCGAAATCGATGATGTACTCCGGGTGGATACGCGAACCGGTGAGTACGTGTCACGCGTGAAGGAGTGATACCGGAGGCGATCGACTGGCGGCCGGGCGCACAGCTGGAAGTGCTGCGGTTGCGGGCCAGGATGTTGGCCGGCATCCGCGATTTTTTCAGCCGTCGCGGAGTGCTGGAAGTCACCACACCGGTCATTTCCGCGGCGGGTGCCACCGATCCCAACCTGGACAGTTTTCGGGTGTCGCCACCGGATCTTTCGGGTCCGCACAGCTATCTGCAGACTTCCCCGGAGTTTCCGATGAAGAGACTGCTGGCGGCGGGCGCCGGAAGTATTTATCAGATTTGTCCGGTGTTCCGTTGGGGCGAGTTCGGGTCCAGACACAATCCCGAATTCACGTTGATCGAGTGGTACCGTCCCCAGTTTGGGATGGATCAGATGATGATCGAGCTTATCGATCTCGTTGCGTCATTGTTGCCCGCCGATAAATTTCGCGGTCCGGCGGTCCGGATATCCTACCAGGACCTGTTCAAGACCCACCTGGGTATCGATCCGTTGTCCGCATCGGGCGAGGATTTGCAGGTCTGCGCCCGCGATTGGGGGCTTGGTGTGGTTCCGGGCCTGGAAACGAAGGATCGGGACGTATGGCTGGATCTACTGATCAGCCACTGCATCGAGCCGCGCCTGGATCACAGTGTCCCGACGTTTGTTCATGGCTATCCGGCGTCCCAGGCAGCCTTGGCCCGTCTCGATCCGGACAACCCGCGTCTGGCCCAGAGATTTGAGCTGTACCTGGGTGGGATGGAGCTGGCCAACGGCTATCACGAGTTGGCTGATGCGGAAGCACTGGCTGCCCGTTTTGCGGCGGACAACGCGACCCGCCGTAATCGCGGCCTGGCGCCCATCCCGGTGGACGTGCGCCTGCTGGCCGCTGTGTCCGATGGGATGCCTGATTGCATTGGGGTGGCCCTGGGTTTCGATCGTTTGGTGATGCTGGCCGCCGATCTGGAAAGCGTGGATCAAGCAATGGCCTTCAGCATGCGCAGAGCATGATCTCGCGGCGCGCCGATGTGCAACGACCTTCTGATCCACGAAAGCGGCCGACCTGCGTGAGGGCTTCAGGACAGGCTTTGCTCGTTTGACCCAATCGGCATGCCGATAGGCTGTCCCAGTCGGACCAGGTCGCCGGGGTTCAGATCCGCGTCCCATTGAATCGCATCAGGGCCAAACAGCAGGATGACGGTGGAACCCATGTTGAAGCGGCCCATTTCGGTGCCCCGTTCCAGCACGAGCGCGTCAGCCTCCGTGCCCTTCGGATGCTGTATTTCCGACCGAACATGCGCGTAGGGCGGCGTCAATTGGCCGGCCCAGACCGTTTCTATCGAACCCACGTTGATGGCACCCACCAACACCAGTGCCATCGGCCCAACCTCAGTCTCGAACAGGCAGACCACCCGTTCATTGCGTGCGAACAGGCCCGGCACGACGCGCGTGGTCAGCGGCGAAACACTGAACAGGCGGCCGGGTAGCTGTATCGTGGTGGTCAAATGTCCGGCGGTAGGCATATGGATGCGGTGATAGTCGCGCGGTGACAGGTAAATGGTTGCGAACCGCCCGCCGTGAAACGCTTCGGACTGGTGGCCACCGCCGCCCAACAGCGCCTGGATCGTGTAGTGGTGTCCCTTGGCCTGAAACAGGCGGCTCTCCTCGATATCGCCAAGTTGACTGATATGACCGTCCACCGGACAGGCGATGGCCGCTGGATTGCCCGGCATGGGTCTCGCGCCGGGTTTGAGGGCCCGGGTGAAGAAAGCGTTGAAGCTCGGGTAGGCCCGGACTTCGCTTTGCACCGCCTCGCTTAGCGTGACACCAAACATACGGACGAAGCCGGCAATTGCCGCGTCCTTGAGCCAAATCGGTTTTGTTCGGCGGGTTAGCCAGTGCACCAGTCGCGAGATCGCCTTTTGTGGAAGCAAATATTGATAGGCGACCCGGACCCGGTCCCAGTGTGTGCCGGGCGGGCTCATCCGTCGTGGTACTCGCGCACGATCAGGAAGTCCTCCGCCATCCGGTCGGCGACATGGGGCGCTGTCAGAACCGCCTGGAGCTGTCCTTCTGGATTGATCAGTAACACCGAAGAGCTGTGGTCAACCAGATAGTTCTCGCTGTCTTCACCCGGAACCTTTGCGTAGATCACGCCCAGGGGCCGGGTCAGGGACAGGAGTGCTTCGGGAGAGCCGGTAGCGCCCAGAAAGCGCTCGCCAAAGAACGGCGCGTACTGGGCTAGACGTTCGGTATCGTCCCGCTCCGGGTCCACCGAGATGAACAGATACTCCGTGTCCCGGTCGGCGCCCTGGGCCGCCAGCGTTTTCTGCATCGCGCCCAGGCTCTGCAGCGTGGTCGGGCACACATCCGGGCAAAACGTGTAGCCGAAGTAAATGAAGGTCCATTTGCCGTTCAGGCGGTTCTGAGTAAACGGTTGGCCGTGGTGATCGATGAGTTCGAAGGAAGGAACCGGCAGCGGTGCTTCGTACACCGCGCCCTTGATGGCCGGCGCCGGCTTGGTGCCGCCCAGACGGGTACCAGCCAATATACCCACCGCCAAGGCCACAATGCCGATGAGTATGATCAGGATCGAATTCAGTTTCATCGTGTAAGCTCGTTCACGGGGGCCGCGATTCTAACCGATTTGCTTCACCGCGTGCGCGCGATGAGCTTCGTAACGCAACCACTGTTTTACTCTGGGCGTAGCGCATTGGAGGCTGAAGCGATGTATCACAGACCCAAGATGCAAGTTCACGAATAGAAACCCATTCGGCAGCCCATGACCGGGGGAGTTCACTCGATATCGGCCAGCAGCTGTAGCGGGTACGGCCACCGACAACGCGGTCAGGCGCGCGTCGCATGCGCAAAGATCACCAGGACGGAGAATAAGCAGCTATGGCGGATGCGGATCGCTTTGATGTCATTGTCGTGGGCGGTGGCCACAATGGCATGGTTTGTTCAGCCTATCTGGCCGGCTCGGGTCTCAGGGTTTGCGTGTTGGAGCGCCGGCCGATTCTGGGGGGCGCGGCGGTTACCGAGACCTTTCACCCCGGATTCCGCAACTCATCGGCCAGTTACACCGTTGGCTTGTTGAGCCCAAAGATTTTGCGCGATCTGCATCTGGCTGACCACGGCCTTCGCATCTTGGAACGGCCGCTGGCGAATTTTCTGCCTTTGGGTGCGGCGGGTCATCTACAGGTGAGTGGTGAACTGGAAGCGACCCAGCGTGCCTTCGCACTGCACTCGAAACGCGACGCCCGGCGGCTGCCGGAATACTACGCCATGTTGTCCGATGTAGCCCATGTCTGGCGTCGACTGTTGCACCAGACGCCACCCCGGCTCGATGGTGGCCCATCGGACCTGATGGACGGCATTCGGCTGCGACGGCAGTTGGGCGATGTGCCGTTGACCTTGCGGCGGGACCTGCTTGCTTTGTTGGGGCGCAGCGCCGCTGATCTGCTGTCCGCCTGGTTTGAGTCCGAGCCGGTCAAAGCCGCTTTCGGGTTCGATGCCGTTGTCGGGCATTTCGCCAGTCCGTACGAAGTGGGTACGGCCTATGTGCTGTTGCATCACGTAATGGGCGAAGTCAATGGTAAGGCAGGGGCGTGGGGCCACGCCATTGGTGGGATGGGCGCCATTTCCGACGCGGTGGCCGCCGAAGCTCGGGCACGGGGTGTTCAATTGGAGACCGATGCGCCCATCCGGGCCATCGAGATCGCCCAGGGTCGGGTAAAGGGTGTCCGTCTCGACAGCGGACGGTTTATCGAGGCGCCGGTTGTGGCGGCTGCGGTGAATCCACGGTATTTGTTTCTGGAGTTGATCGACTCCGCACACTTGGATGGGGAACTGCTTCGGCGCATTCGCAACTGGAAATGCGGTTCGGCCACCTTCCGCATGAACGTCGCGCTCAGTGAGTTGCCACGGTTCGACTGTCTGCCCGGAGCCGGCGATCATCACCGGGCCGGTATCATCATGGCGCCATCTCTCGACTACATGGATACGGCCTATCAGGAGGCCCGGCGTGACGGCTGGGCTAGCCGACCGATTGTGGAGATGCTCATACCCAGCACCGTGGATTCCACCCTGGCCCCCGAGGGTGCCCATGTGGCCAGCCTGTTCTGTCAGCATTTTAATCCTGAGCTGCCGGGTGATCTCGAATGGGACCAGGTTCGAGACCGGGTTGCCGATCTGATCATCGACACGGTGGATGCCCATGCGCCGAATTTTCGCCGCAGCGTGCTCGGGCGCATGTCGCTTTCCCCGGTAGATCTGGAACGGCGTTTTGGCTTGCCCGCGGGTGACATATTCCATGGCGCTTTGAGTCAGGATCAGCTCTACAGCGCCCGGCCCTTGCTTGGGTATGGGAATTATCGTGGACCGATCCCGGGTTTGTACATGTGTGCTTCGGGCACTCATCCCGGTGGCGGTGTCAGTGGCATTCCCGGACACAACGCCGCCCGCGAGATCCTGTCTGATCAACGCAGTTGGTGGCGTCGCCGCTTTCGCTTGGGCTGAATCGTTGCCTGACGTACCCTGATCGGCCAAAGCTTTTCGAGACACCGCTGCAATGACCGAGGACACAGTGATCGACCAGCTGCTCACAGCGAGGGATTTGGTGCGCTGGGGCGCCAGCCGTATGAACGAAGCTGGCGTGTTTTTCGGTCATGGCACAACCGACGCTGTGGACGAGTCCCTGGTTCTTGTACTGCATGCGCTCAGCCTGCCGTTCGACACGCCGCCGGTGTACTTGGAAACCCGCCTTGAGCGGACGGAGCGGGAGCTTGCGGTGCAACTGATACGCCGACGCATCGAGGAGCGAACCCCAGCCGCCTATTTGACCCATGAAGCTTGGTTCGCCGGGCATCCCTACTATGTCGACCAGCGAGTGCTTGTGCCCAGGTCACCCATTGCCGAGCTGGTGGAGCGGCGATTCGTGCCCTGGCTGGAGTCGGCCGATCGGGTCAGTCGGGTGTTGGATCTGTGTGCCGGCAGTGGTTGCATCGGCATTGCCTGCGCCCATGTATTCGTGCATGCGCAGGTTGATCTGGGTGAGCTGTCCGCCGACGCGCTCGAAGTGGCGGAGCTCAACCTGCTCGGACATGGCGTTGAAGAGCGTGTGGTGGCGATTCAATCCGATCTGTTCGAAGCGTTCACGGATGAGCGCTACGACCTTATCGTCAGCAACCCGCCCTACGTCAGCCACGACGAGATGGCGTTGTTGCCGCAGGAGTATCTGAACGAGCCGACACTGGGGCTGGTAGCGGGAGATACGGGGCTGGATCTGGTGGCGAGGATTTTGCGATGCGCGGCCGACCATCTGACCGGTGACGGTGTTCTGGTGGTGGAAGTGGGCGCCACCTGGCCCGCGGTGGTGGCCTGCTGGCCCACGGTACCTTTTATATGGCTGCGGTTTCAGCGAGGTGGTGAGGGTGTTTTTGTGCTGACCCGCGACCAGTTACGGTGCCACCAAAAAGCATTTCTGGACTCATCCTCCTGAACCGGCAGGCAATCTGCCAGACCTTGCGTACGAAAATTCGGGAATCGCCTGACGGGCGATGACAGAAGGCGACCGTCTCCATACAGTCGAACTGACTCCAGGCCGTTGTGTTTCAGTGCCGAGCAGTATCGATGAAAGCCGAACTCTCCCTTCCATGCGCGGACGACATTCAGGACAGCCGGGATCTGGACACGTTGTTGCAGGGGCTCAAAGGCGTGCCCGAATGGGATGAAAACCTGTTCAACACGCTGGACTACCTGTACCGACATCGCTTGCTGAGACTGCTGTGCGGTCAGGCCAGTGGCGCCCATCTGCGCGCCTACCGAGATCACCTGAGTGCCGTGCTGGACATTCTGGGGTCAGAGGTCGCCAAGATGAACCCAACAGTCATTGGTCGCTGGGCGGCATATGTGGATCTCGTTGACAGCCAGCTTGCGGTAAATCGCCGTCGTCCTTCCGAGACTCTGCTGGGCCGCACCCATGTACGTGAAATCCTTGAACGGGTGCTGGACGGCCGGGTGCGAACCCAACGCGATATCCAAACCCAGCTCCAACTGAAGGAGGCCAACGCAAGTCGAATTCTGAAGTTGATGGAGCAGGCCCAGTTGATTCGTCGCCGAAAGATCGGTCGGGAGAATCGGATCGAGGTCGGGGCAATGGCGGAATCGGCTCGGGTCGAGCGTCGAACCGTCCCGCGCGGACTCGACTATCTGGTTGCACGCGGTTGATCGACCGATCTAGCGACGCCCAATCCGGTGTCAGTGGCGCGCCGGACCGCAGTGCGAAGCGTCGCCAGTCTCAACAAGCCGTAAAGCGCCGCGAACCACAAAACAGTGTCAGAGAGCCTCTGATCTATTCGCGAACGTGCATCTTGGGACTGAAACACACAGCTTCATCGTTGCGAATCTTGGCAATAGAACAACCATTACCCGCAATCTGCGCCTTCAATCTGCGCAGTTCACCCTCCAATCTGCTCCATCCGCAATAGATCAAAGGCTACCAGGGAAGGTCCATGAGCGCTCATGTCACCACATTCTATAGTTACTCCGATGCAGCCAGCCGGGATGATCTGCTGGCCCAGGTTGCCTTGGCCCTGGCGGCCCAGGGAGATCGGGTTCTGATCTGTGATTGGGATGTCATCAGTCCTGGATTGCCCTCCCTCGGTGCGCCGGAATCAGAGGCTGGCGCAGGCGCAGGGATTATGGAATGGGTGCATGACTGGGCGCTCAAGCGCCATATGGCCGAGCCGGATGAAGCGGTTCTCGCTGATCTGACAGCACGTGTCACCGGCTTGGCCAGCGACACGACATTGTATCTGCTGCCTGCTCATGGCCCTAGAACCGATCCGGCCCGGGTTTCAGCGGAAACACCCTGGCACCGATTCCTCATTGAACAACCCCTGGCCGGCCAGACCATGATACGCGCCGCGATCGATGCGTTGGGGCGCAACGGCAACTTTGATCACGTGCTTCTGCGTTGTCCCTGCGGATTGACCGATCTGGGTGCGTTGCTTCTTGTTCTGATACCCCACAGCCTGGTGTTGATGGGTCGCTATGTTCGTCGTGACATGTTTGGCTTGAGCCGGATATTTCGCGCAACCCAGCCGGCCGTGGACGGCCGGCAGGAAGGGCGTGCGCATCCGCTGCGCCGGGTGCTGGTGGCCGGGCCCGTGCCGGACCACCCGGAAGGACTGCGGGCGCAACGCCGTCTGGACTGGGACGGTCTTTTTACCGGCGGTCATTGCGAAACCCGCATCGAGATCCAGCCCGAGCCGGTCCGCTTGCTGGATGGATCCATGGAATACGGTGTGGCCGCGGTTCAAGTGGCAAGCCAGATCGAAAGCCAACGCAGCGAGTTGGCCGATCGCCACGCCCGCGCCGATGGCAACTCGGCTGATTCGATACCTCCGGCCCATACGCAAGCTCGGATCCGTGGTTTCGAACAGCGGGTTGCCAAGCTCCTGGGTTTGATGGGTTACCGGGTAGAGCGGGACCACTATCTGGACAGTGATGGCCGGTCGTTTCTGGTGGTGACGCGCAAAGGGGGGTTGCGGCCGGAGCGATATTGTGTGGAAGCTCGGGACTGGAATGCACCGGTCTCGGCGCCTCTGCTCGAGCATTTTGCCGACTGGCTGCAGAGCCCGGACCTTTGGCAGGACGGGATTCAGGGTATGTATGTGGCGCCGGCGTTTTCCGGCCCGGCGCTCGCGCTGGCTCAGCGCCGCGGAGTCTTGACGGTGACACCGGTGGTACTCGAGCGCCAGTTGTTTGACTTTGCTCCATATCTCGAGAGGATCAAGCGTCGTTTCGATGAAAGTGATCTGACTCGAACCTACGTACCGCAGTCGCTCCTGGGCCAGCCGCAAGACCGGGATCTGATGGCCGTCGCCAATGCCTGGAGCGAAGGTCAGGGGCGCAGGCTCTGGCTGGTACTTGGGGACTATGGGACCGGCAAGTCGGTTTTTTTCAGGCATTTTTCGTATCAGTTGGCCTGCGCGGCCCTGGACGATGCCGCGGCACCTGTGCCGATTGCTATCGACCTAAAGGAGTTTCCGAACGCGGTATCCCTTGAAGGTCTGCTGCAGGAACATTTCCGCAAAACCTTGGCTTGGCACGGTGACCCGGAAATTTTCCTGCATTTGCTTTCGGTCGGGCGTGCCGTTCTTCTGCTGGATGCCTTCGACGAGATGGGTACCGCAGCCTTGGCGCGCGGCATGGAAGAACAGTTCAGGCAACTCGCTCGCGCTGCCCAGGGTGTTGGAGAAGACCCGCGCAGCAGCCGGGTTCTGATTACCTGCCGCACCCATTTCTTTCGTGATCACAGCCAGCTTGCGGAGTTGGGTGACAAGATCGGCGGGTCGGTCGATTCACAGTTGGGTGAGCTGGCGCGCACCCTCGACGCAGACATGGACGAGCTGGCCCTGTTCGATCGCCACCAGATAGAGGCTTATCTCAACCAGGCTCTGGGCGCCGGTCCCTCTGACGCAGCTGTTCGAATCATTGACGACACCTACGATCTGGCCAATCTCGCATCCCGCCCGGTGCTGCTGGAGATGATGGCCCAGGACCTGCCGGCCTTCATGGCCAGCGGTGGAACCCTGAGCCCAGCTGCCCTGTATCGCAGCTATACCGATCGGTGGCTTGAAACCCAGGCCGGTGGCCAATTGGCCACAACCGCTGACCAACGCCGCCGCCTGCTGGAGCATCTGGCGTTCGATCTTTGGGGGCGGCCTCAGCATCGGGTTCACTTCCGCGATCTGCACCAGGCGCTCCACAGGGCGCCGTTGGAACTCTGCGGCGATCTGAACCCGGCCCGAATCGATCTGGAGTTGCGTCACGCCAGCTTTCTGACCCGGACCCCGGAGGGTTACTACAGCTTTTCCCACAAGAGTTTCCGTGAGTTCTTTTTTGCACGGCATCTTCAGCAGTCGATGCTGTCTGGCGTCGAGGATTTCGCCCAAGCGCTGGACACTGCCCACGTCAGCCCCGAGGCCGTCGAGTTTTTGCTCGATTTGCTCTTACAGGACCAGCAGCCAATTCTTGAACGGATTTGCCAGAGCATTCTCAGCCGGCGCTATCGCAAGCGGGTTAGTGAAAACACCCTGCGGGTAGCCTATGGCGCGGCCTGCGTGATGCTCAAACGACAAAATGTGCCGGACTGGCAGGATTTGCCGAAACACATGGTTTCCCTGATGCCCGCTTCCGGCGGTGCGCAGCTTGCGGGAGCCGATCTGGACGAAATCCGGCTGCCATTCGCTGCTCTGGCAAATGCTGATCTTCGAGGGGTGCGATTGGCAGGTGCCGACTTGAGCGGCGCCGACCTGAGCGGTGCCCAGTTGCAGGGATCGCTGCTGGACGGGGCGCGCCTGACCTCAGCCGTGCTTGCCAGCGCCGACTTTAGCGGCGCTTTGTTGCGAGAGGTCAATGCGGACGGCGCGGATCTACGCGGAGCGAGACTGGACGGCACCGACCTGACCGCCGCGAGCATGGTCGAAGCTGACCTGCGGGGCAGCAGGATGGTCCAGGCCCGTTGCCACAGAGCCCGTTTCGCCCGTGCGAAGCTGGACGGGATCGACCGGGCCGGCGCTGATTTGACCGCGATTACGGCGCCCGACGCCGCGGACCCAACCCAATCGTTCGGCAGAGCGCTGCCCCATGAGCCCGAACCGTTCGTGCAACTCGGGCACGGCGGGTCCGTGGAGAGCGCGGCATTCAGCCGTGACGGCAATCTGATCTTGACCGCGAGCTATGATCGGACTGCGGCACTTTGGGATGCCAGAACCGGACTCGAGTTGCGCCGATTCGTCGGCCACCAAGGCGGTGTGACCGGGGCCAGCTTCAGTCTGGACGCCCGTCTCGCCCTGACCACCAGTCACGATCGAACCGCGCGCCTTTGGGATGTGGCCAGCGGACGGGAGTTGCTTTGTTTCGATGGCCACGGGGCCTCTGTGTTCAGCGGTGCGCTGAGCCCTGACGGCGCGCGGGTGGTGACGGCGGGCCGGGACAACACCGCGCGCCTCTGGGACGCCGCCAGCGGCCAACAACTTCATCGCCTGAAGGGGCACCGCGACTGGCTCACCAGTGCGGTTTTTACCCGGCATGGGGAATCGGTTGTCACCGCCAGCCGCGACGGCACCGTTCGGATATGGAATGCGGCGACCGGCCACGAGGAACGCTGTCTCGATCTCCATGGACGCGCCGTGACATCGGCTGTACTCAGTGGTGACGGCCGTCAACTGCTCTCCGCCAGTGGCGATGGTACCGCCCGGCTCTGGGATATGCGTGACGGCACCGAACTGCGGCGCTTCGCCGCCCACGGCGCTTCTGTCAGCACGGCGTGTTTCAGCGCGGATGAGCGGCAGGTGCTCACCGCCAGCGCTGACGGAACGGCGCGGCTCTGGGACCGTTCAACGGGTGTTGAATCCCGCAAGTTCGACGGCCACTCGGCCTGGGTTCGGTGCGCGGTCATGAGCGCCGACGGGCGTCTGATACTGACCGCCGGTCGCGACCGCAGCGCTCGGCTCTGGAGTGTCGACACCGGCCGCGAGTTGCGGCACATGATGGGCAGCGGCGCCTGGGTCAGTTCTGGCGCTTTGGCTGATGACGGGGGCCGGGCATTGACCTCGGGTCGGGATGGGTTTGCGCACCTCTGGGATGTATCCAGCGGCTGTGAACTGTGCCGTTATGAGGGTCACTCCGGCTGGGTCAGAGCGGCCCGGTTGAGCCCGGACAGGCGCACCGTGGCGACGGCCAGCCATGATCGGACCGTGCGTCTCTGGGACGCCGCATCCGGTGACTGCCTGCATATCCTGAATGGACACCGCGATTGGGTCGTGGCGGTCAGCTTCAGTCGCGACGGGAGCCGCCTCGTAAGCGCCGGCGCCGATGGCGCCGCATGTATCTGGGAGGTGTTCGACGGCAAGCATGTCAGACGGATCCAGGCTCATGTTGAGGGCGTCGAAAGCGCCGTGTTCAGCCCCGATGGACGACGCCTTATGACCGCCGGTGGTGACGGTAGCGCCCGCGTTTGGGAACTGCGTAGCGGTGCCGAGACTGCTCGTTTCGAGGGACATGGTGCCTGGGTCTCGACCGCGGTGTTCAGTGGCGATGGTCGTCGGGCGCTCACTGCAGGGCATGATGGTACTGCACGCCTTTGGGACATTCGAACCGGGCGGGAGCTGCAGCGATTCCAGGGACATCGCGGTTGGGTCACCGCAGCCAGATTCGGACCTGGGGACCGTTGGGTACTGACGGCGGGGAACGACGGCAGTGCTCGCATCTGGGATGCGGAATCGGGGCAGCAGTTGCGCGGATTACAAGGTCACGGCGCGCCGGTAACGTCCATCGAGATATCCGCCAACGGCCAAACCGTCCTCACCACCAGCGTGGACTGCACGGCGTGTCTTTGGGATGCAGATACCGGCACGCTGAAACGGACGCTGATTTGCGTCCAGGGTGGCTGGCTGAGCCTGTCGCCGGACGGTCACTTCGCCGGCGCCGGCACCGGGCCCGCCCATCTGAGCTATCGCGACTCGCAGGAGCAGAGCTTGCAGCCCACCCTGTGGAGCGCAGTTGACCTGCCGGAGATGCGGTCGGAGGCGTTGTCGGCGGAGCTTCGTCCGCAGTCAGGCTCATATCTGCCGGCGCGGGCAGGCTGAAACAGGACTGGCCCGGCATCTCCGGCCTTGTGGACGGAACGCGATCCGCGCCATTCGATCCCGCCCGTGCTCGACCTGAATCAACGCGTGCTTTTGTTACCACCCTAAGCTACGATTTTTTTCTTTTGTATTTCGTGCCGGACCGATCCATGGATACACGCATCACCTTCGATCCTGAACTCGTTCGCAAGTATGATCTGTCCGGACCGCGGTATACCTCGTACCCGACGGCAGTCCAGTTTCACGAGGGTTTCGACCAGGCGGCCTACCGCCGTCATGTCTCAGCCAGCAACGAAGCCGGGCGGCCGCTGTCGCTTTACCTGCACATTCCATTCTGCGACACAGTCTGTTTCTACTGTGCCTGCAACAAGGTTATCACCCGCAACCGCGCCCGTTCCTCCGACTATTTGACGGGGCTGCATCGGGAAATCGAACTGCAGGGGGCCCTGTTCGATCGCGGGCGGCCGGTGGAGCAGTTGCACTGGGGTGGCGGCACACCCACCTTCATCAGCCCTGAGGAAATGAGGCAGTTGATGGCCAAGACGGCCGAACATTTCACCTTGTTGGACGACGACGGGGGGGAGTACTCCATCGAGGTGGATCCCCGCTCTGTGGACCCGGCCGGCATTGGACTGTTGCGGCGCCTGGGATTCAACCGCCTCAGCATCGGGGTTCAGGATTTCGACCCGGCCGTGCAGCGGGCGGTCAATCGCATCCAGCCCCGTGCGGTGACGCTGGCGGCACTTGACGCGGCCCGACAGGAGGGGTTCAAGTCTATCAGCGTGGATCTGATCTACGGCTTGCCGCTGCAAAGCCGCGACAGTTTTGCAAGAACCCTGGCGGAGGTGGTGGAACTGGGACCGGACCGCCTGTCGGTGTTCAACTACGCCCACCTTCCGCACATGTTCAAGACCCAGCGGCAGATCGACGATGCCCAGCTGCCGACGGCCGAGACCAAGCTGGATATCCTGGGGGACGTGATCGCGCAGCTGACTGCTGCCGGCTACGTCTATATCGGGATGGATCACTTTGCCAAACCGGACGATGAACTTGCCCGGGCGCAACAACACGGCGATCTGTATCGCAATTTCCAGGGATACAGTACCCACGCCAACTGCGATCTGGTCGCCTTGGGGGCGACCTCCATTGGCATGGTCGGCGACACCTACAGTCAGAATCTGCGTGGCGTCGATGCGTATTCGACGGCAATCGGCCAAGGTGCTATTCCCGTGTTTCGGGGAATCGAGTTGTCGGCCGATGACCGTCTGCGTCGAGACGTCATCACCCAGCTTATTTGCAATCTCCGGGTATCGGCCGCGGCGGTGGAGTCCCGCCACGGGATTCGCTTTGATGACTATTTCGCCACCGAACTGGAAGCCTTGGCGCGGATGCACGATGACGGGCTGTTGAAGCTGGAGGCCGATGGGGTAGAGGTCTTGCCTGCGGGGCGGCTGCTGATCCGCAACATCTGCATGGTATTCGACGCCTATCTGCGCGAATCGACCGGGCAGCGATTCTCCAAAGTCATTTGAAGCCCAAGATGCAAGTGCACGAATAGATCAGATGGCTCCCTAAACGCTCGCCCTTGGTTTGGTGATTTCCGAACCGCCATCGGTCGGTCTCTGCCATAGTCCTGGGCTCTGCCATAGTGAATAATACGCAGCCCCTGATCCGATCACGGCGCTGAGCATATGTCCGGCAACTCTATTGGCAAACTTTTCACGGTGACCAGCTTTGGCGAAAGCCATGGACCGGCCATAGGCGCCATTGTCGATGGCTGTCCACCGGGGATGGACCTGACCGAGGCCGATATTCAGCCCGATCTGGAGCGCCGGCGTCCCGGCAAAAGCCGACATACCACACAGCGCCGCGAAGCGGACCAGGTGCGTATCCTGTCCGGTGTGTTCGACGGCAAGACCACCGGAACCCCGATCGGACTTCTGATCGAGAACACGGACCAGCGATCCAAGGACTACTCCCAGATCATGGATCGTTTCAGGCCGGGGCATGCGGATTACACCTACCAGCACAAGTACGGCATCCGGGATTACCGGGGCGGTGGTCGCTCTTCGGCCAGGGAAACCGCCATGCGGGTGGCGGCCGGCGCCATCGCCAAGAAGTACCTGGGTCATCGTTACGGTATCCAAGTCCGGGGTTATCTGGCACAGCTCGGACCAATATCGCTGACGCTGCGGGACTGGACGGCGGTGGAGAATAACCCGTTCTTCTGTCCCGATCCTGACCGCGTTCCCGAGCTGGAGGCGTTCATGGACGCTTTGCGGAAATCGGGCGACTCGGTTGGTGCCCGGGTGACGGTGATCGCCAGTGGGGTGCCGCCGGGCCTGGGTGAACCGGTGTTCGATCGCCTCGATGCCGAGCTCGCCCATGCGCTGATGAGCATCAACGCGGTCAAAGGAGTGGAGATCGGCGGCGGCTTCGACTGCGTGGCGGCACGCGGCACTGAGTTCCGGGATGAGATCACGCCCCAGGGATTTTTGAGCAACCATTCGGGCGGCGTGCTGGGCGGCATTTCCAGCGGCCAGGACATTGTTGCCAGCATCGGTTTGAAGCCGACCTCCAGCATTCGTTTGCCCGGGCGCAGCGTTGATGTTGATGGAACGGCGACCGAAGTTGTCACGAAAGGACGCCACGATCCTTGCGTTGGCATCCGCGCTACGCCAATCGCCGAGGCCATGGTGGCCATTGTGCTTTTGGATCATGTGCTGCGCCAGCGGGCCCAGAACGCGGATGTGCACTGCAATACTCCGGCGGTGGCCGCGCGGGCCGAGGGCCCATAGTGCGGTGTTCTGGGGATCAGGCCGTAGGCGCCTGCGCGGTAGAAAGGGAACGGTCTGCGGCACCGCCATTTCGGCCCGATTCCGCGATCCTACTCGTCACATAGCGACGGCTATGCCTCTCGGACGGTCCCGAAATCGTTCTCGAACTGGACGGCGCCTCGCCGCGTTCATTTCTACCGTGCAGACCCCTGGCCGATCCTGCCGCGCCCGCAGAGTGATTCCTTTCGCCCGGTCGCCGAGGGCACGGTAGTTGGTGGAATTTTCGACAGTCGCCATTGCCACCAGGAGGGCGCTGTACTCACGTCTATCCGCTTTCTATCTTTTCTACTTCGCCAGCATCGGTGTGCTGGTGCCCTTCTGGAGTCTGTATCTGCAGTCGCTCGGTCTGGGCGCGCCGGAAATCGGCGCCCTGGTGGCTGCGGTCATGGCCACCAAGCTGGTTGCGCCCTACGTGTGGGGTGCGCTTGCCGACCGGCGGGGTGCCCGCATGCCGATCATCCGACTGGCGAGCCTGACCGCGCTGGTGTGCTTTACCGGTGTTTTCCTGGATTCGGGATTCGCCTGGCTTGTCCTGGTCATGCTCAGTTTCAGCTTTTTCTGGAATGCGACTCTGCCTCAGTTCGAAGCCGTTACCTTCAATCATCTGGGGCAGGACAGCCACCGTTACGCGAACATACGGGTCTGGGGATCCGTGGGGTTTGTGCTGTCCGCGATCGCCCTGGGGCCGCTGCTGGAGCGCTACGGCCCGGGCGTGGTGCCGGTGGCGGTGGCCGGGTTGTTCGCCTGCATCTGGTTGTCGGCCCACGGTGTTCCGGAACAGGCTGTCGTCCATCCACCCGGCGGCCCGCAACGCTTGTTGCCGCTGTTGCGGCAGCCGGTGGTGCTGTCTTTGTTCGCGGTCTGTTTTCTGATCCAGGCGTCTCACGGCCCCTATTACGGGTTTTTCTCCATCTATTTGGAAGACCAGGGTTTGTCCCGCACCGTTATCGGCGGGTTGTGGGCATTGGGGGTGGTGGCCGAGGTGCTGGTCTTTCTGCTGATGCACCGATTGCTTCCGCGTTTTGGCGCTCGACGGCTGATGCTTATCACCCTGGCCCTGACGGTGTTGCGTTGGCTGCTGATCGGCTGGGGCGTCAGCAGCATGGTGGCGCTGATGGTCGCACAGTGTCTGCATGCTTTTAGCTTCGGGCTCTATCATGCGGTCGCCATTTTCCTGATAAACCGTTTTTTCCGTGGTCGGGTTCAGGGGCGCGGGCAGGCCCTGTACAGCAGTTTGAGTTTTGGCGCGGGTGGCTCCCTGGGGGCGCTGCTCGGAGGGCAGGCCTGGGATTCGCTGGGCCCGCAGTTCACCTTCACAGCGGCCGCCCTGGTGGCCGCCCTGGGTTGGGTCATCGCCTGGCTGGGGTTGCACCCAGAGCGTTTCACGGAACCGGTCGAATCGATGGCATGAGATCCAAATGAAGATGACAGAGCCGCCAAGGGTCCTGAGCTGTGATGCACTTGGGTTTGCGCTGTTACGGTGGTTGCTGTCCCGCTATGGTTTGGAACTCATGCGGGTCTCGCCCGACCGACCTATCCCAGGCTCATACTGGGGTGAGTCCGAAGCCGGCCTGATCGGACACCGGCTTTGGGTGAGAGCAGACACCCCGGCGCATTCCGCATTACACGAGGCCTGCCATTTCGTCTGTATGGACGCTGTCCGACGTGCCGGGCTGGACACCGATGCCGGCGGTGACTGCGAGGAAGAGAACGGTGTCTGTTTCCTGCAGATTCTTCTGGCCGGGGCCCTGCCTTGTTTTGGCCGTGCACGGATGATGCGTGACATGGATGCCTGGGGTTACAGCTTCCGGCTGGGCTCGGCCCGGGCCTGGTTTGAAGGCGATGCGGAAGATGCCCGCAGCTGGTTGCTGGGGGCGGGTCTGATCGATTCTGAATCACGCATCACCTGGCGAATCCGAGGTGAAGCAAACCGCATCGAGGGTTGACGAGAACGCGCTTGGAGGCGCCCGTCGGGTTGTGGCCTCTCAGGCTGCGCCCGCCTACAGGTCCACCAGGTCCAGCAGTTTGAGGCGTTGGATCTTGCCGGAGGGGCCCTTCGGCAGTATGTCCCGAAAGTGGATCCGATCCGGTGACTTGAATGGCCCCAAGCGGGCCGTGCAGGCGCTGATGAGACCGGCTTCGTCGGGCTCCACCCCCGGCTTGAGCACCACACACGCTTCCACCCGTTGCCCGTAATCGGGACATGGCCGGGCAAATGCCGCGGCTTCCAACACCCCGGGCTGTGCAGAGAGTGCCTCGTCCACCTCCCGCGGCGCGATGTTCTCGCCACCTTTTATGATGAGTTCCTTGATTCGGCCGCGCACAAACACATATCCGTCCTCGTCCATGACGCCCAGGTCGCCGGTGCGCAGCCAGCCGTCCGCGGTCAGAGTGTCGGCGGTGGCCTCCGGGTTGTTGAGATAGCCCAGCATCACATTGCGGCCCCGCACCAGCAACTCGCCAACGGTGTCAGGGGGACACGCATGCTGGTGTTCGTCGGCGATCACCACCTGGTTGCCATAGGCGACGCCCGGTGATCCATACTTACGCCGGCCTGGCGGCAGCGGATTGGACAGGATCTGCGCGGCGGTCTCGGTGAGGCCCATGGTTTCAACGATGGGAATGCCGAACCGGCTTTCGAACGCACGGTGTATCGCCGGCGGTAGCGCTGCCGAGGCGGAGCGGCCGAAGCGCAGCCGGGACAAACTGCGACGGTCCGGTGTTTTGGTCTCCGGCAATTGCAGTAAATACGAGATCAAGGTCGGCACCACGCTGAACCAGCTGCACTCGCCGTCGATGAGCTGTCGCCAGAACCGGGACGCGGAGAAGCGGTGGGGCATGACCACGGAACCACCTGAGACCAGCGGGCCCATGACGGTCACGCACTGGCCGTTGATATGGTATAAAGGCAGCACACAGAGTGCCCGGTCGTCGGCGGTCAATTCATGGGCCAGCGCGGTGTTTTGGCCACCCGCGATCAGGTTGCCGTGGCTCAGTAACACACCTTTCGGCCGTCCTGTGGTCCCTGAGGTGTACATCAAAAGACCCACTGATCCTTCATCTGGAGCGGGCTCCGGGCCGGACCCCTGGGATGTGCACGGCCAATCGGGCCCGTTGTCGGGG
>JAHEDQ010000209.1 GCA_024641125.1 Candidatus Competibacteraceae bacterium
GGGTTGGCGTGGATGTGGTGCTCCAGCAACTGTAGAAACAACACCTCGGTGAGCCGGTCGATAATGGGGCCGGTGCGGCGCCCGGACCGCATCATCTCGGTTTCAATCAGCTGAACCGTGTTCCACAGGGTTTCAATTTCGTTGACATGGGGAAAATGAATGCTGGGGGGTAAAGCCTCGAAGATGGGGTGGCTGGCGCTGTCGCCCAGTTCCAGGATTCCGCACATCAAACGGTTGGTAATGTCGCCCTTCTGAAACAGTGGATTGCCCAGCTCGCAGGCATCACCCGCAATGGCGCTGGGGACCAGGTCCCGACCGGGCGTGTCGGCGACCCAGTGCTCGCAGCCCTGGGGCAGCATCAGCACATCCATTTCGTCCACAGTGACCGTCTCCATATTGTCGGCGCCCACATAGCAACGCCCGTGAAGCGCGATATGAAAGCGCGGCACATGGTCTGCGCTGATGGACATGCCCCAAGGCGCCGCCAGTTCCGAATGAAAGAAGACCGAGCCGCGTATACGCAGGGTTGTCATCACATCGCCCAGCACATTGAAGTCGGCGTCGTCGTTGATCCGATCGGTTCCCATTTTGAGTCTCCGGGGTAACAGCAGCAGTCTGCTCTTAACGTAACCTTGCCGTAATCCCTGAGGGGTTGGGGAGAGTTCGAGAAGATTGAGTAATCGTTCTATCAACGAGGATACTAGGAATGATCACCAAGACCGGCAAGACTTCCCGCGTAACCATTCTAACGACGGTGCTGACCCTGTCCGCCCTGCCAATCCTGGCCGAAACCGCGGAGTCGTACTTCGCCATCGAGGACGGCGAGTTGAACCGGCCCGCCGGCTACCGCGAGTGGGTATACGTGGGTACGCCGGTCACACCGAACGACATGAACGACGGCAAGGCCGCTTTTCCGGAATTTCACAACGTCTATATCGACCCCGAAAGCTGGGCACACTGGAAGAGCACCGGCACCTTTCGCGATGGCACCATAATGGTCAAGGAGCTGGTCAGCGTCGGCACCAAAGCCGCGGTGAGTGGCAACGGCTATTTCCAGGGGGAATTCATTGGTTTGGAGGCAACCATCAAGAGCCAGACACACTTCCCCGATGAGCCCGGCAACTGGGCCTACTTCAGCTTCTCCACCCCCGACCACAAGACCCTGACCGAAACGGCCAAGGCCTTCCCGCAAGCAGACTGTAACGCTTGCCATCAGGCCGCGGCGGCAGATGACTTTGTGTTCACCCAATATTATCCGGTACTGCGTGGCGGTAAGAATATGGGCACGGACGCGGTGGGCGGCACGAGCGATGTGCTCAATCCGACCCTGGCGGAGGGGCAGTGATGGCGCCACGGAAGTCTGCCACCGCCGCACTTGTGCTGGCGCTGGCAGGCGTTCTGGCAACCGCGGCGGGCGAGGACTTTTCCAGTAACGTGGATTCAAGCGGCAACATTGCATTGCCGCGGGACTTTCGCACGAGCATGGTTCACCTGGGTTCCTGGTTCGTGCCCGAGGGTGGCGCCAGCGGATTCCACGATGTTTACACGGAGCGCGCCAGCGTCGAGTTTTATCGGGCCAACGGCCGATTTCCGGATGGCGCCACCCTGGTCAAGGAACTGCGTGGCGCGGACTCAGCCGATTACACTACGGGTGCAGGCGTCAGTGCTGCCAGCGAGCAGATCAAACAGTGGTTTGTGATGGTCAAGGACCAGCAGGGACGGTTCCCCCGCAACCCGCTGTGGGGCGACGGCTGGGGTTGGGCCCTATACAAACCGGACGCCCCGGACCAGAACCTTGCGACGGATTACAAGGCGGATTGCCTGGGGTGTCACCTGCCGGCGCGGGCTACTGATCTAGTTTACAGCCACGCCTACCCCACGCTGACCGCGGTGGAGTGAAAGGCGAGGTAGCCGGATCAGCTCGGGCTGTGGACCGCTGCGATGGCATCAAACGCCTCCACCTGCGTCTGCTGCCAGGCTTGATCCCTGCCGAGTTCGGCAGCCAGCAAGGCGGCGACCGCTGGCGCGGCCTCGCGCGTGGCCGCCGCATCCAACAGCAAGCTGCGGGTTCTTCTGGCGAGGACATCGTCCAGCGTGCGGGCCATCTCGATCCGCACGGCCCATGCGATCTGTCCGGCACGGATGGGCAAGCGTGGATGGATCGCGGCGCTGAACTCCGCGCTGGAATCGATCAGCTCGCTCACGGTACCGGCGTCCGATCCGTACAACGTCAGTTCGCCGAACTCCCCTGGGTCATCCACATGGCCGTGGATCCGCAACGTCTTTGTGGGACACTCGCGCTCATCCAACTGCCCCAGAGTGGCCGCGTGATCGATGCAGTCCTCGGCCATCTTTCGGTACGTCGTCCACTTGCCGCCGGCAATAGTGAGTAAGCCCGAGCCAGAGACGTGGATGGCGTGCTCGCGGGACAGGGCCGCGGTGCTCTTGCTGCTGCTCTCCTTCACCAGAGGCCTGATGCCGCAAAACACCGACATGATGTCGTCGCGGGTTGGCCGCCGGTGCAGGTACCCCCCCGCTGTGTCCAGGATCATGTCGATCTCATCCTCCCGGGCAAGGGGCTCGAGACTCGGCGTCTCGATGGCGGTGTCGGTGGTGCCAATGAGCGCACGGTCGTGCCACGGAATGGCAAACATGACCCGCCCGTCACGGGTGTGCGGCACCATGATGGCCGAGTCGGTGGGCAGAAAAGAACGATCCAGCACCAGGTGGACGCCTTGCGAGGGGGCGATGATGGGGTCGGCCTCCGGATCGTCGATGAGACGCAGGCCGTCAGAGAAGGCGCCGGTTGCATTCACCACCGAACGCGCCTTTACACGGTGTTCCGCACCGCACTCCTCGTCCACGAAAACCAGACCCTGAAGAAACCCGCCGGCGCCCTTGATCAACTGGGTGACACGCGCGTAGTTGAGCAGTACCGCACCGTGCTCGGCCGCCGTCTGCGCCAGATTGACCAGCAGTCGGCTGTCGTCGAACTGGCCGTCATAGTACTGAACCCCCCCGCGCAAACCGGCGGTCTCCAGGGTGGGAATAGCCTCGAGGGTCTCCCTGTCGCTGAGGATGCGTGAAGGGCCAAAACCGTACTTGCCGGCCAGCATGTCGTAGACCTTCATGCCGATGCCGTAAAAGGGCGTCTCCCACCAGTCGTAGTTGGGCACGATGAAGCGCAACTCATGCACAAGGTGGGGCGCGTTGTTGCGCAGGATACCCCGTTCCTTTAATGCCTCCATCACCAGCGACACGTTGCCCTGTTGCAGATAGCGCACGCCGCCGTGGACCAGCTTTGTGCTGCGACTCGATGTGCCCTTGCCGAAGTCGCACTGTTCCAGCAGCAGCACCGAGTAACCCCGCGCGGCCGCATCGACGGCTGCCCCGATCCCGGTGGCGCCGCCGCCGACGATGACCACATCCCAGACTTCCTCGCGCGCTTCCGCCCGCGCAAGCATTTCCTCTCGTTTCATGCTTGACCCTTCACATCCGACATTACGCGTGATTTTCCCAATGGATGGATCGCTTGACCGCCTCGTTCCAACGGCCACGAAGTTCCGCCACCCGATCCGCCGACATGGACGGCTCGAACAGCCTGTCGACGGTGCGCTGCTGGGATAAGGCACCTACATCACTCCAGACCCCAACAGCGAGACCTGCCAGGTAGGCGGCCCCGAGCGCTGTCGTCTCGGTGACCACGGGCCGCTCCACCGGTGTCCCAAGGATATCGGCTTGGAACTGCATAAGCAGGTCGTTCGCGGCGGCACCGCCATCGGCCCGCAGTTGCTCGAACGCAAAACCGGCGTCGGCCGACATCGCATCCGCCAGATCGGCGACCTGAAAGGCGATCGCCTCGAGCGCGGCCCGGGCAATGTGACCCGCCGTGGTTGCGCGGGTTATGCCGCACAATGTGCCACGCGCGTAGGGATCCCAATGCGGCGCACCAAGGCCGGTGAAGGCCGGCACCAGGTAGATTCCGCCATTGTCCTCAACGCTGCGCGCCAGCGGCTCCACCTCCGGTGCCGACTTGATGATGCCCAGACCGTCCCGCAGCCATTGCACCACCGCGCCGCCAACGAACACCGAACCCTCCAGGGCGTAATGGGTGGTGTCCCGATAGCGCCAGGCGATGGTGGTGAGCAGATTGTTGCTCGAGGTCATGGCCTCCTCACCGGTGCTGGTGAGGAGGAAACAGCCGGTCCCGTAGGTATTCTTGGCCAAGCCGCGATCGAGGCAGAGCTGACCGAACAACGCCGCTTGCTGATCACCCGCGATCCCCGCGATGGGCAGACCCGCGATGGGCAGACCCGCTACAGCCTCGCCGTAGACTTCGCTGGAGGCCCTTACCTCGGGCAGGGTCGCCCTCGGCACGCGGAGCAGCGCCAGCAGCTCATCGTCCCACACCCGGTTGTGGATATCGAACAGCATGGTACGCGCGGCATTGCTCTCATCGGTGATGTGAACCGCGCCTCCGGTCAGGTTCCAGACCAGCCAGGAATCGATGGTGCCGTAGGCCAACTCACCTGTCTCGGCCCGCTCGCGAGCGCCGTCCACATGATCCAGAATCCAGGCCGCCTTGGTGCCGGAGAAATACGGGTCGATCACCAGCCCGGTTTTACCGCGCACGGTGTCGGCATGACCATCGGCCACCAACCGATCGCAGACCTCCGCCGTGCGCCGATCCTGCCAGACGATGGCGTTGTGGATCGGGCGGCCGGTTGCCCGCTCCCAGATCACGGTGGTCTCGCGCTGATTGGTAATCCCGACCGCGGCAATGTCTTTGGGTCCGACACCCGCCTTGGCGAGCACCTCGCCCACGACGCCGATTTGCGAGGACCAGATCTCCTCAGCATCGTGCTCGACCCAGCCAGAGTGCGGAAAATGCTGCTCGAACTCTCGCTGCGCCACGGCTCGTATCGCGCCGGCCTGGTCGAACAGGATGGCCCGTGAAGTCGTCGTACCCTGGTCGAGGGCAAGGATCAGTTTCATCCACAACTCCTGTGCTGAAGGGATCGCGCCGATGGGGCAGTGCCGCCCGGCAGCGAAAGGTCACAGCGGATCCGGTGCCGTGCGTCCGTCTGGAGTATAGATTCCAAAAAGCCCCTTTTCCCTAACACCCCAACGGTTCGTGTCAACGGCTCAATGGGACCTGCCCGCATCGGCCTGGCAACCCGCCGGGAGGGTCGGATCAACTTTTTTTCGCTTCAAATGAGGGGATTTGATTCCGGTTGTCGCTTCTCGGGTTGAAGGCGAAAGAAATTCGCCGTTCACGACCAACCCTCAGGAGATGTGACGATGAAAAACCAGAATCAGATCCGCTTTCATGGCATCGGCACCGCAAGCGCGTTAGCACTCACGCTCAGCGTTGCCTGGACCGGCCCCGCTGAAGCAGCCTGGTTGAGCGGGGCGGTGGACACTGCCCGCAGCAAGACCACTGCCGTTACCAAGCGTGTCACCGAAGCACCCAAGCAGGTTGTCAGCCGCACTCAGGGAACCATCGACGACGTCTGGAAGCAACTCGCTGACATGTCCCAGAAGCTCGAAATGATCTACGCGGAGGCTTGGGCACACCAACCCATGATGGACCGATTGCGCAGCGGTCCGCTTATGCAGGGAGTGGATGCGGCAATCGAGTTCCTCGACCAGAGACAGGACGAGTTCCAGCAGTTCGAAAACCAGGGTGCCGAGATCTTCCGGCAAGACCTGGTGGCGCTGTTCAGCGATTTGCAGGGCATCATGCAGGCGTTTCCCGCCATCAGCAGTGACAACGCGGCGCAGCGGCTCAACAAGGTCAGCGAACTGATCCAGCACATGCCGGTACTGTTCCTGTTTGCAATGAACCAGGCTGTTGGGCCGCAGCTCCCAATCTTGAAGGAGACCGTGGCCGACATCGGTCTGAAGCTTGCCGAGATGCCAAAGCTGCCACGCCAACGGGACTTGCTGGCAGACCCGCTGGCCTATGAACCGCAGCTCTGCGACCTGGTCACAAACAAGCGTCTGGCCACCCACATAGCTACAGTACAGGCACGACTCAAGCTGGCGTCGTGGATGTTGAAATCAATCAAAGATCTGACGCCCAGCGACCTGACTCTTTCCGGCACGGTGGTCGCCGGCGGTGGCGTGACGGTCTCCAAACATCCGGCGCGGATTCCATTTGAGGTGGTGGGGGGCGTCGTGGTCGACGGCGTCTCGCTGCGTATTGACACCATCATGACCATGGCCAAAACCGTTTGTCAGGTGACCGGGAAGTACGATCCCAACAACTAGCCTTCGCAGCCAGGCGGCAGACACGCGAATGGGGAGATTTGTTGCTCCCCGTCCGCGTCCTGGGGCTTCGCGCCAGAGCAACAAAGCGCACCAATGCGCCGCGCAGAGGGGCTGCGCCTTTGCCCGAGTCAACGGATCCAGCCGCGGCGAAGCCAGGCCGGCATTTAGGTAAGACAGGCGTCATGGCCCCGCTGATTTATGCTGGACGCACCAGATTGGAGAGTGAAATGTGCGGATTCAAGGCGCAGAGCACGGGCAATAGGTGTTCTATTACCAGGACTTGCAACGATGAAGCTGTACGTCCCTCTCAGTCCCAAGACGCACGTTCACGAATAGATCAGAGGCGCCTTGTGTATACTTTCGACCGGACTCCGCGAAGACGCCCGCAAGGCGTCCGACACAACACATCTGCGCTCCGGTGGGTGGAAACGCGGCACATGTCAAACGACCGAGTGTTCGCTTTCCGCGTCCTTCGATAGTCGGCATGAGTCATCCATTTCCAGAAACGACACCACTGAACATGCCCGAAGCGGAGCTCAGGCTGATGCAGGGCTTGTTCACCTTTGCGGACAGCGCCCTTTTTGCCGATAGACTGGATCAGGAAGTCGACTGGCGACAGGATCATATCCGGCTCTTCGGCAAAACCATGCCCCTACCGAGACTCACCGCATGGCATGGAGATCCCGGCAAGGTCTACAGCTATTCCGGCATCGAGATGCCCCCCAAGCCCTGGACCGAGTCACTATTGGGTATCAAAGCAAAGGTGGAAACCGCTGCCGGCACGCAGTTCAACAGTGTCCTCCTGAACAAGTACCGCGATGGTCGGGACAGCATGGGTTGGCACAGCGATGACGAGCCAGAACTTGGGCCCAGTCCCGTTATTGCGTCGGTCAGTTTTGGTGCGACCCGGCGGTTCGTACTGAGGCACAAATACAACAAAACGCTGGAGACGATTTCCATCGAACTGACCGACGGCAGCCTGTTGCTGATGCAAGGCCCGACGCAGCACTTTTGGCAGCATCAAATCCCCAAGACCCGCAGGGTGGTCGGTCAGCGAATTAACCTGACCTTTAGAACCATCGTCTGAGACACCTTCGCCGAGGGGTCACGATCGGTAGGGGTGTTTTCCGTCACGACCCCTCCCGTCATGGTCAATGCAGACGGCAGTTTCGAGCTGGTGGTCGACCTCGACTCCGAGAGCGCTGACATCGAGTGTGTTGAAAGCGAGTCGCTGTTGCTCGTGCCGATGATGAGCGACGGCACGCTTGCTGCCTACCGGCTGGAACGACCCCCAGCCCCGGCCGTCACCGGGACTGCGGGCAGGGGTCAACGCAGATCGGGTAATCGCACAGAGTCAACAGGCCCTGACCGGTGCCTTCTCTGCCGAAAACACCCGCACTCGAACGCGATGGGCCCTGGACGACAGGCGCCATCGGAACCGGGGTTTTATAGCCACACAGTTGCCACGCCGGGACCCGCTTGCCGTCTTTATCAGGCAATCAAGTCTGCAACTGTGAACTATGGCACTGAACTTGTGCGGGCATCTGTGACAGGCTTATGGCAGCCGAGTACGCACGACTGTCAATAGGAGGCCTGCGGCAGGCGCACAACCCGTTCCCTG
>JAHEDQ010000210.1 GCA_024641125.1 Candidatus Competibacteraceae bacterium
CCATGAACTGGTGCGATTGGCGGCGCTGATCGATTGGGAAGTGTTCGATCGCCAGTGGGGGTCATTGTTCTCCGACAGGCGCGGGGCGCCAGCAATTGCCACCCGCCTGATCGCCGGTCTTGCCGTGAAACGCAGCGGCAAGGCCTGGGTGGTATAATACGCCCATTAGGGCACCAGCCCTTTCGACCGTTCCGGGAGGTTCGGTTTAGCGCCCAAGCCATGAGCGGATAACCCACGGCCACCGCCCCATCGGACCGCCGCCGGACGCAAAGGCGGGTTTCCCCATCTTTACACGACATGCCGTCGCAATCCGCGCGTCAAATCGACTTCCTACGCTTGGCGTGGTAGCTCGGCAGGCCAAGCCCGAGGCTTTACCTCTTAATCCGGGGAGGCAGTTCAACATGCCGAAATTCAAACACCTGATGCTGTGCTGTGTCGGTGGACCGGCGCTGTGTTATGCCATCGTCGCGATGGCGGACGATCATGACCGATGTTTGCACGGGCACTACGAAGACCACCATGACGGCAACGGGCATTGCACTCGCCACGGCAACACGGACCGTGATGATGTTCAAGTGGGTTCGAGGCCGGCCTTTCTGGTGAACGGCATGGATTCGAGCCGCCTCAAACGCCGTCTGAAGCAATGCGATGGCGGACCGTTCTACAGGACGGATTTTTCCATTGGACATCGCGGGGCAGCGTTGCAGTTTCCGGAACATACGGAAGAATCGTATCGCGCGGCTGCGAGCCAGGGTGCCGGGATTATCGAGTGCGACACCACATTCACAAACGATGGTGAACTCGTTTGCCGACATGCACAGTGTGACCTGCATACGACGACGAACATCATCACCACAGATTTGAACGCAAAATGCACCGTGCCATGGGACCCGGAAAACCCCAATCCCGGTTCCGTCAAGTGCTGCGCGAGTGATCTGAGTCTGGCGGAATTCAAGACGCTCAAAGGCAAGATGGATGCCGCGAACCCCATCGCAAGCACGGCCGAAGAATTCCTGGGTGGCACCGTCACCTGGCGCACCGATCTGTACACGAGCCGCGGCACTGTCCTGTCGCATAAGGAAAGCATCCGCCTCATCCGCGAACTCGGTGCGAAATTCACGCCCGAGCTGAAGGCGCCGGACCGCAGCGCACGCGTTCAGGTCGAGGATGTCTTTGGCAGCCAGGGAGCCTACGCACAGAAACTGATCGACGATTACAAGGATCTCGATGTACGTCCGCGCGATGTGTGGGCCCAATCGTTTAACTTCGAGGACGTGCAGTATTGGATCGAGAACGAACCGCGATTCGGTAAACAAGCGGTCTACCTGGACAGCCGCTACAGCGGGCCGAACGTCATCGACCCGGTAGACGGCGATCCAGCGACGTTTGTGCCGACCATGGAAGAGATTGCGGCCAAAGGGGTGCAGATACTGGCGCCACCCATCTATTTTCTTTTGACGGTGCGCGATGACGGCAAGATTGTCCCGTCAAGCTACGCGCGAGCAGCCAAGTCGGCCGGTCTCGATATTGTCGCGTGGACCTTCGAGCGGTCCGACCTGCGCAACGGTTCGCGCACCGGCGCCGACGCCGACGGCAATCCGACCGCCACGTTCTACTATGCGTTCGACGTCAATCCCAACGCGCAGGCGATCAACAAAGACAGCGACATGTACGAGGCGCTTGACGTCCTCGCGCGCGAAGTCGGAATCATCGGGATCTTTTCCGACTGGCCGGCGACCGTTACGTACTACGCGAACTGCATGGGCCTGAAGCAGGCCCGCGGTCGCTGATGGGCGTCAGCGGCGCTGCCGCGGAGACGGTTGGCCCGGTGGCTGGGCTTTGGCTGTCTACCCACTGGAGATGCACATTTTTCAGCCTTTCCTTGCGTAAATCTTGTAGCGTTGCAGATGGTTTTTTATCTCCTGGTCCGTACAGTCCTTGTCAGCTAAAAAGGTCGCGACGGCGCTTTGTGCAGAACTCACCTGCTCGGCGATACGTTGAGCGATGGCACGCGCGTCTTCTTCCGGGTAACGCTCTGCAAGGTCCCGCCGATATCTTTCGGTAACCCTGCCCAGAGTCCGGCTGAAACCACCCCTGAGGGCCGTCACGTCAATATTGCATGCGTCGGTCGCTGTTCGTGCCTCGATCAGCATGTTGTGAATGTAGGCTGGTTCCGTGCGGTAACTGGCTTTTCGGATGGCAAATGCTTCCATGCCAACATAGGCAAGCAGCACGACGACGACTGCAGCAGTACCTCTTTGGATTTTCATTGCGTCCTGAGCTCTGGAAGTTAAAGTGCGGATCCACTCTCGAACGCTATACCGGACGCTGGGTAGCGACATCTTTGAACAACGCCGGCCGGGCCCACCCTTTGGAAAATTATATGGGCTCCCTGGAGGGAAGGTCCGATCAATCGATACGTATCGCGTTGCACCTCGCTCATTGGCAACTCACTTATTTGGCTTGGGCCAACTTGGCTGCAGGGGATTGCGGGACGCGACATGCAGTTTGCCGCTATCTCAAAGCAATGCATAGAGTCGTGTAAGGTCGCCCGAGCGTGACCGAACCCGCCTCGCCGAAGGCGCCCAAAGTTCGATTCAGGTTCTAGAATGTGCAAGCCGCTGACAGTCTGATGGTCCTGCTTGCGACTGAGGCAGGTCGTAGCGCCTTGAGTTGACGATACGCCGCGTGTTCCGTGTCGCACCCGAGCAAAAGGGCAATGGTTCTACCTATACTCGGTAGACTGAATTTGAGGATCCCCCAATGAGTCGTAGTGCATCCACGCTGTCTGGCGACGGCAATGACGTTCGCTCCGATGTTCGTCAACGATACTCGGCGGACGAAGCCACGGTCCTGCGCGAACTCGGCGCTCGCATCCGGCTCGATGAGGCGCAACGCAGCTCCGTGGCTGCGGCCGGCGCGCGGATCATCGACCGGGTGCGGCGAGAGACCTCACCGTCGATGATGGAGAGTTTTCTGGCCGAGTACGGCTTGTCGACCACCGAGGGTGTCGGATTGATGTGTCTGGCGGAGGCGCTGCTGCGGGTGCCGGATGCCGAGACCATCGATGACCTCATCTACGACAAGATCGAGCCTTCCAACTGGGGTGCGCATCTCGGGAATTCCTCGTCATCGCTGGTCAATGCATCGACCTGGGCGCTGATGTTGACAGGCAAGGTTCTGGACGATGATCCGGGAAGACCCGCCGCCGCATTGCGTGGCCTGCTGCGGCGGGTCGGTGAGCCGGTGGTACGATCCGCCGTCGGCGAGTCTATGAAGCTGTTGGGACGCCAGTTTGTGCTCGGTCAGACCATCGAGGAGGGCCTGAGCAACGCCCGCAAGCTGGAGGCCAAGGGCTACACCTATTCCTACGACATGCTGGGCGAGGCGGCGCGGACCGATGCCGATGCGGTGCGATACCACGATGCCTATGCCAATGCCATAGCCTTCATCGCCAAACAGGCCACCGGTGATGTACGGTCCAGCCCCGGCATTTCGGTCAAACTGTCTGCGCTGCATCCGCGCTATGAATTCACCCACCAAGCGACGGTGCTGAGCGAGCTGGTTCCGCGGGCGGTCGATCTGGCGAAGCGCGCCGCCCGGGCACGCATCGGCTTCAACATCGATGCCGAGGAGCAGGACCGGCTGGATCTCTCCCTGGATGTGATCGAGCACATACTTTCCGAACCGGAGCTGACCGGCTGGGACGGCTTCGGTGTCGTGGTGCAGGCCTATGGCAAGCGTGCGGCCCAGGTGATCGAATTCCTTTACGCACTTGCACAGCGGCTTGATCGCAGGATCATGGTACGCCTGGTCAAAGGTGCGTACTGGGACACCGAGGTGAAGCTGGCCCAGGAGCTCGGCGTCGAGACCTTTCCGGTGTTTACCCGCAAGGTCAGCACCGATGTAAGCTACATGGCCTGTGCACAGATGTTGATGGACCGTCGCGATCGGATTTATCCGCAGTTCGCCACCCATAACGCCCATACCTGTGCGGCGGTTTTGGCCATGGCCGGCAAGGATACGCAGAGTTTCGAGTTTCAGCGTCTCCATGGCATGGGCGAGTCCGTGCATGCCATCGTCAAAGACACCGAGGGCACCCGTTGCCGGATCTATGCGCCGGTTGGGGCCCATCGGGATCTTTTAGCCTATCTGGTGCGCCGCCTGCTGGAAAACGGGGCTAACAGCTCCTTTGTGAACCAGGTGGTGGACGAGGAAATCCCGTCCAAAGACATTTCACGCGACCCATTGAGCGAGATGCGGGCGCTGGGCGACGCCCTGGCGAACACCACGATACGTCTGCCCGGCGACCTGTTCAGTCCGGATCGGCCAAACTCACGGGGCTATCGGGTCAACGAACCTGCTTCGATAACCCCTCTGCTCCAGGCCCGAGAGGCCTTCGCCGATCACACCTGGACTGCCCGTCCGATGATCGTTGGAAACGCCAAACCCCGCGGCGCTGCGCGCAAGGTCGTGTCACCGGCCGACAGCAAGCGGGCGATCGGACAGGTGTATGAGGCTACCGCGGAAGAGGTCGCGGCGGCCCTCGATGCCGCCGCAGCTGGATATGCTGAATGGTCCGAACGGCCCGTAGCCGAGCGGACCGATATTCTGCGCAAAGTGGCCGATCTGTATGAGGACAATATCGCGGAATTGACCGCGATTGCCACGCGGGAGGCCGGTAAAACCGTGCTTGACGGCATTGCCGAAGTGCGGGAAGCGGTGGATTTTCTGCGCTACTACGCCAACGAGGCCGAGCGGCTGGAACAGGAGGAACCCGGCACCCCGCGCGGGGTTTTCGTGTGCATCAGCCCGTGGAATTTTCCCCTTGCCATTTTCACCGGTCAGGTGGCTGCGGCCTTGGCGGCGGGTAACGCGGTGCTGGCAAAGCCGGCTGAACAGACCCCACTGATCGCGGCCCGCGCGGTCCAGATCATGCGCGAGGCCGGTCTGCCCGATGTGGCGCTGCAGCTGCTTCCGGGCGATGGTCCGACGGTGGGCGGGCCGCTCACCGCCGACCCAAGAATCGCTGGCGTCTGCTTTACCGGTTCCACCCAGGTCGCCCAGATCATCCACCGGAGTCTGGCCGCAAACGCGGGTCCTGACGCGGTGTTGATCGCGGAAACCGGGGGACTCAACGTCATGATCGTCGACAGTACCGCCCTGACCGAACAGGCCGTGCGCGACATCCTGATCTCGTCGTTTCAATCCGCCGGGCAACGGTGCTCGGCCCTCAGGTTGTTGTATGTGCAGGAGGAGGCACGGGCGCGGTTGCTGGAAATGCTCTATGGCGCCATGGATGCGCTCACCATTGGGGACCCCTGGAACACGGACACGGATGTTTCGCCGGTGATCGATGCCGAGGCCCAGGCGGACATTGCGGACTACACGCAAGCCTGTAACAAGGCCGGCGGCCTGCTCAAAGTCCTGGCTGTCCCGGACCAGGGCACCTACGCAGCGCCCGCAGTGGTTGAGGTTGCCGGGATCGCCGATCTCGAGCGCGAGGTTTTTGGACCGGTTCTTCACGTGGCGACCTTCAAAGCCAAAGACATCGATCGTGTCGTCGATGCCATCAATGCCCGCGGTTATGGTCTGACCTTTGGTTTGCACACACGAATCGACGATCGCGTGCAGCAGATCGTCGAGCGCATCCATGTGGGCAATGCCTATGTGAACCGCAACCAGATCGGCGCAATCGTTGGTTCGCAGCCCTTTGGCGGCGAGGGGCTTTCGGGTACCGGCCCCAAGGCGGGTGGTCCCCTTTATCTCACTCGATTTCGTCGCACCGCCAAGCCGGAACAGCACCAGGCCCCCTCGGGGGTAGCGGTCTCCGCCGCTGAATTGCAGACCCGCATTGATGCTTTGGATGGCCGCAACTGGGCGGCGCGGCCGGACCAGATTGCGGTCCTGAGAAGGGCGCTCTCGGGCAGTCGGGGAATCGTCCGCAAGGCGCTGTCGGAGACCGCCGCACTGGACTTGAACCCCCAAACTTTGCCTGGCCCCACCGGTGAGAGTAACCGGCTCAGCCTGCACCCCAAGGGCACGGTGCTGTGTCTCGGGCCGACCGCGGAACTCGCCCTGGCGCAGGCCGTTCAGGCGCTTGGCGTAGGCTGCGTGGCCGTGATGGTCGCCGCTGGCGCCAAGGCCGCCGCTGAACCCCTTCATGCGGCCGGGGCCCCGGTGACGGCGATGGATGGCCGGGTCGCGCAGGAAACCCTGGCCGCCCTCAGTGGGATCGCGGCCGTGGCGGCCGCGGGCGCCTCCGACTGGACTCGGGATATCCGCCTGGCGCTTGCCGGCCGGTCCGGTGCGATCATTCCGCTGGAAACCCAGACCATCGCTCCGGAGCGCTACCTGGTCGAGCGCCACCTGTGCATTGACACGACGGCGGCCGGGGGCAATGCAAGCCTGCTTGCGGCGTCAGAATAAGGCGCGGGCATTCGTATGGGCCTGATGCCAGTGTCAGTCTGGCGGATGTGGGTCTGCAACGGTAACCGTGTCCCAGGGCAGCGCGATCCCCGGGGGAGCCCGTGGCGACGGCGGGCCGCCCGTGTTGGGCATGCGTCGAGGCGTGACCCAGTTCAGCGTTGCCGCCAGATTTGCCTGATATCCAGGCAGGAGCCATCCCCATGACCCGCATTGTATTCCTTGACCGAGGCACGATTGGGCCAGCCGTGCGCATGACAAAACCGGGCTTCGCCCATGAATGGGTGGATCACGACCGCACCCGTCCCGATCAGGTTGTGGAGCGGCTTTGGGGCGCCGATATCGCCGTAAGCAACAAGGTGCCGATTCGGCGCGCCGCGATCGAGCATCTGCCCGATCTCAAGATGATCTGCATCCCGGCAACCGGTTACGACGCGTTTGATGTGGACGCCTGCCGGGCGCGTGGCATTGTTGTGTCCAACGTGCGCGGCTATGCCACCCATACCGTCCCCGAGCACACGTTCGCCCTGATTCTGGCGTTGCGGCGAAGTCTGATCGGTTTTCGCCGCGATGTGATCGACGGAAAGTGGCAGGAGGCGGATCAGTTTTGTTTTTTTACGCATCCGATCAACGATCTTGCCGGTTCTACCCTGGGGATCATCGGTGAGGGTGTGCTGGGGCAGGGTGTGGCAAAGCTAGGCCAGGCGTTCGGTATGCGCACTCTGTTTGCCGCCCATAAGGGGGTCGACGGGCTGGGGCCCTTGTATACGCCGTTTGACGAGGTGCTGGAGACATCCGACGTGATCACCCTGCACAGCCCGCTGACGCCGTCCACTCGAGATATGATTGCGGCGCCTGAGTTCGCCAAAATGAAGCGTAGGCCGCTGTTGATCAACTGCGCCCGGGGCGGTCTGGTGGACGAGGCGAATCTCGTTCAGGCTCTGCGCGAGGGGATGATCGCTGGACTGGGTTTCGACTGTCTGACGACGGAGCCGCCGGCGCCGGACAATCCACTCCTGGAAATCCTCGAACTGCCCAATGTGATCGTCACTCCGCACACCGCCTGGGCCAGCGATGAGGCGATGCAGACACTGTGGGATCAGGCGATGGGGCACATCGACAATTTCCACCGGGGAACGCCGACCAATACGCTCACTTGACCGATTGGGAAACTGATGGTGCAGGGCGCCCCGGTGCCAGGCGCGCCACCGGTGCGATACGGAGGCCTTAAGCCATGCAGGTTCTTCTGGTGGATGGGCTCAACCTCTTACGCCGAGTGCATGCGGGCGCTGCGGGACAGGACGACTCGCCCGCCGCCATCGATGCCACGCTGTCTTCGTGTTCGGCTTCCCTGCGTCGGGCACTGTCGCAACATGTCCCGAGCCACGCGCTGTGCGTGTTCGATGCCGAAGGCG
>JAHEDQ010000211.1 GCA_024641125.1 Candidatus Competibacteraceae bacterium
CGCGGACGATCCCGTCAGTTGGTACGAAGTGCTGTTCGACCGGAAAAGACAAGACGCGTTCGCCGAGACGACGACAGATGATCGATCCTGTCTCGATCGATCCTGTCTCACTGGCCGCTCGGTTGGGTTTGTGCGCAGTCTCACAAGGTGCCAGAGGGTATACGATGGTCAGTGGCGATTCCAAGAGCCCGCCACAGCCAGACAAACGAAAGCACGGGGAACCGGAATGAACCAGGCAGCGTCGTCCGATGGTCAGAGTAAGGGCCTGCACCGATTGGAGGTGCAGGTTTCGGCGTTAATCGAACTCAGTGTCCAACTTCGGGAAGAAAATCGATCTTTGCGCGAGCAACAGGATGCGCTGATGGCCGAACGCGCAAGATTGATCGAGCACAGTGAGTTGGCCCGGACCCGGGTTGAGGCCATGGTTAACAGGCTCAAGGCTATGGAGCAGTAGACACATGACTGGTGAGAATCCTGTTTCCGTCGATGTCTACATTCTGGACAAGGTATTCAAGGTAGCCTGTCCGCTGGATCAGCGCGATGAACTGCTGGCATCGGCCCGATTGCTCAGCGATCGCATGCGGGATATCAAATCCAGCGGCAAAATGATGAGCATGGACCGGGTTGCGATCATGGCCGGGCTGAATATTGCCCATGAGCTGGTGCGTGTGCGGCAGGGCAGCGTCCATCAGGACCCGGACGTGGAGCTGCGTTTGTCATCCCTGGCCGACCGTGTAAGTGAAGTCCTCGACGAGACACTTAACAACGCCGGGTGATGCGCATATAGTGTGACTCACGGGCATCCTCTGCGGTGATCGTGATCAGACTGGGTATTTCTCTTGACCCTAATTCCAATTACCCAGGGTCCTGTCGGCGGTGACGGTGTGCATGTCCACCCTCGTGTGGAAAGCCTAAAGCGCTGTTGTTGAGGTCCCACCTGAACCGGATGGTTCAAGGGCGAAAGTCTGAAACGGCACAGGTGGAGTATGCCCTCTTTTTTTGCCCCGATGGGCGACAGAGACGATCTGAGAACGCGCATCCGAGCCGCCCGCCGACTGATGAGCCCTCCCGACCGGCAACGGGCCGGCCAACGCTTGGCTGAGCGCATCGCAGGACTGGACTGTTACCACCGCGCGGACGCGATCTCGGCTTCCCTGGCTTTCGACGGCGAGATCGATCTGGCAGACACAATTCGCATGGCCTGGGATCAGGGCAAGTCGGTCTACCTGCCGGTGTTGCAGCCAGGCCGCACGCTGCTGTTCGCCCCGTACACACCAGCCACCACGCTGCGGGCAAATGGGTTTGGCATTCTCGAGCCCGATGTGGACGAAACGTCGCTGGCGCCTCCCCGAGCGCTGGCTCTGGTGCTGGTCCCACTGGTGGCGTTCGACCAACAGGGCAACCGCCTGGGGATGGGCGGAGGATACTACGACCGCAGTTTCGCTTTTCTGCTTCGGCAACCCGATCTAAGCAAACCGGTCCTGCTCGGCGCCGCACTGGAACTCCAGAAGGTGGACGAACTGATTACCCAGCCCTGGGACGTTCCGTTGCACGGCATTGTCACGGAAGAGCGGACCTATCCGATTCGCATCGATTGACCGGACTGTCCCGGCCACGGTGTCGGGCTGTCATCCCACGGATTCTCAGCCGGATCGGGTCGCCGTATAATTGACCCGACGTTCCCGGGGCACTGCCGCCCCGAGCACGTCTTCGTACAATTGGCTTGGAGAGCCTGCGATGCGCCACTGGCTGATGAAATCCGAGCCGGATGTATATGGCATAGACCACCTGGCGGCCCAATCGGGAAAGACCGATCACTGGGACGGAGTGCGCAACTATCAGGCGCGAAACATGATGCGCGACGAGATGCAACCGGGCGACCCGGTGTTCTTCTATCATTCGAATTGTGCGGAACCCGGCATCGTCGGCATCATGGAGATCGCCCGCGGCGCCTATCCGGACCCGACTGCCTTCGATCCCGAAGCCAGGTACTACGATCCCAAAAGCGACCCGGACAACCCACGGTGGGTAATGGTCGACGTGCGCTTCAAGCGCAAGCTGGACCGCACCATTACACTCAGCGAGTTGAAAGCCCAGCCTGTGCTGGCGGAGATGCCGCTCGTGCGCAAGGGTAACCGGCTCTCGATCATGCCGGTCACGCCCGATCAGTGGGAATTCATTCTGGGTCTGGAGCACGCACCGCCCGCACTTTGATCGACAGGAGTCATGGCCAGCGGGCCATGCGGGAAGTTCGGCAAGACAGAGCCAGTCCATAGGCCGGGTTGGCAATGCATGCGAGCGCAGGACTGGCCGTCGCCGATTCCGGCGGGTGTAACGCGGTCGACGTGGATTGTGGGCTGGCCCAGAGGTAGCGTCACCGATGAACCAAAGTAAGGCGCACACCGCAGGGAATGGCAGGCCCTTTCCAAGGGGTGCAACGCAACATTGGTTCATCAGCGGCGCTCTGTGAATAACCGAACTTCCCGCATGGCCCGCTAGAGACTAATGCCCGCTCTGTATCATTTCTGGTCCTCGTTCGAGAGTCAGAGGGTGCGCCTTTTGCTGTCATGCAAGGGCGTCGACTGGACCGATCATGCGCTGCGCTACGATGACGACCAGACATTTTTTGAGCTCGGCACTGCTCGTCATGTCCCGCTGTTGGTGTTGGATTCGGGTGAACGCCTGGACGACAGCGAACGCATACTGTGGGAAGCGGACCGCCACTTCCCGCGAGGGGAAAAATTGGTTGCCGGACGTATCGATGCGGCTGCCTGGCGCGCCCTGATTGACTGGCGCCAGCGGGTCAATACGATTCTGGATCGGCTGTATGCACCGCTGCGACCCGCCTTTCGGGACGTTGCGGCTGACCGGGATATACTGACTGCGTACAAGGCGGATGTGACGCACAAATACGGCCTGAGCGTCGAAGCACTGGCCAACGACCGCTACGCGGGCTACCAGCAGCTTGTCCGCCTGTCACGGTTGGCCGAGCTGGCCCGCCATTTGAGTCGCAACCGCTTTTACACGGGCGCAATCAGCATCGCGGATCTGCTCCTGACCGCCGATCTGTTTCCGCTTCAACTGCACGATGGACTGTCTTTGCCGGTAGACCTGATGTACTACCTGGAACGGGTACAGGAAACTTGCGGTCTGGATTTGCGCCAAGGCCTGGTGATGGATCTCGCCTGATGCTCAAGGAGGCACACATTCATGACGCTTGAACAACTGCTCAATTACCTGGAAGCGCATCTCCCGGAATCGGTACTGGACGGGACGCCTGAGCAAACCCTGCGCAAATCACAGACCGACGAACACGCCTCACCACTGATGGGCGATATCATAAGGCGGATGGCCGAGGGTGCAGGCTGTGCATCGGTTGAGGACACCCTTGACCGGGCCAGTGCGATCAACTCGCTAGGCCCTTTGCGGCTTGAGTATATGGCCGACGATGCTCCGGTGGACGGATTTCGGACGCTGGAGTTCTTGGTCCGGGCGGTGGATGGCGCCTTCAATCAAGAGGCGCTCAAGGCCCAGGCCAAGACGGACTAACCCGATTCGAATAGCCTTGGAGAATGGCATGCAGGAGCGGTTTGACGCCGTCATCATAGGCGCCGGCATCATTGGCGCGGCCACCGCCTTCGAGTTGTCCAAGTTGGGTTGGCGGACACTCAACGTGGACCGGTTGCCTGCGGCGGGCTATGGGTCCACCTCAAATTCCTGCGCCATCATTCGCACTTACTACTCCACCTTTGAAGGCTGCGCCATGGCGTTCGAGGGCTATCATGCCTGGAAGAACTGGGCTGACCATCTGGGTGTTGATGACGAACGCGGGCTGGCCGAGTTCCATGAATGCGGCACACTGATCCTTAAGACCGAGCACAACCGCCATATGGCGCCGATCCTGGAGATCGCGAAACAGCTCGGCATTCGTTATACGGAATGGGACAACCCCGACATCGAGTCGCGATTGCCGGGCTGGGATATGCGGCGTTACGCGCCGGTCAAGCGGCCGGATCAGCCGGGCTTTGGCGAACCCACCGGCGACGCCGTCGCCGGTGGCGTGTTTTTCCCGGAGGGCGGCTACATCAACGACCCACAGCTTGCCACCCACAACCTGCAGCGAGCCGCCGAAGCAGCGGGCGCCACCTTCCGCTTCAATAGCCGTGTCAGTGCAATTCGGCGACGCGAAGACCGTGTATCCGGTGTCACCCTGGCGGGAGGCGAATCGATTGAAGCCCCGGTGGTGGTCAATGGTGCCGGCCCACATTCGGCCAAAATCAATGCGCTGGCCGGCATCGGCAGGGCTATGCGTATCCGCACCCGCGCCCTGCGCACCGAGGTCGTATACCTGCCCGGTCCGGAGGGGCACTACGGCGACGGCGTGGGTCTGGTCACCTCGGACAGCGATACCGGCTGCTACAGCCGGCCTGCGGCTGGGGGCCAGATTCTGATCGGCAGCGAGGATCCGCCCTGCGATCCGCCGGAATGGGTGGACCCGGATCATTTCGATCGCAATATGAGCGAACAGGGACGGATGCAATTGATGCGCAGCGCCCAGAGGACACCGGAGCTGGGCATACCCAATCGGATCAGTGGTGTGGTGGATCTGTACGACGTCACCGACGATTGGATCCCGATTTACGACAAAAGCGATCTGCCCGGCTTCTACCTGGCCATCGGCACCAGCGGCAATCAGTTCAAGAACGCGCCCGTGGTTGGGCAGCTCATGACCGAGTTGATTCAGGCCTGTGAGTCCGGTCACGATCACGACACCGACCCGCTGCGCTTCGCGCTGCGACGAACAGGCCGGGAAATCAGCCTTGGGTTCTACTCACGCAACCGGGAAGTCAACCAGGACAGCAGCTTTACCGTGCTGGGTTAATGCCACAGCAACGCGAATGGTATAGTCCGGTGATGCACCCGCGAATAGCAAAAATCGAACGCGCGGGCGACGACCGGTCCGGTGTACAGCGACCTGGATTCGGTTTTGTCGTCGGCCAGACGTTTCTGGTCATTGCGGCTTTTCTCTTGTCGTGTCAGGCCATTGCCAGCGGCTTCGGCCGCAACGGCTTTTCCGGCAACCCCGGCACCAACGGCGGCGTGATCTGTACAGCCTGCCATGCACCGGCCGCGCCCGTCCCGTCGTTGAAGCTGTCTGGACCTGAGGTGGTCACAGCCGGCGAGACCTATGTCTACCAGCTCGAAATCGAGGGCGGGCCCGGAGTGACCGCCGGCGCCAACCTCTCGGTCAGCGACTTTGCCGGCGAATTACTGGCTGTCGACGGCAGGCTGCACCGCATTGGTGAGGAACTCTCCCATACCGCGCCGGCACCGTTTGCAGGTCAGCGTGTCACATATCGGTTCCGCTGGACTGCTCCGCTATACAACGCCTCGCTGACGTTGTACGCGGCAGCGAACTCCAGCAATGGTGAATTGGATCTGCTGGGCGATGGCATTGGGACGGATACGCTTGCGATCACAGTCGAGAATGGCAACGCGTCACCGCCGCAACCACCTGCTGTGCCCGCTGCCGTGAAACCGGTCGCCTTTGCCACCGGTTTGGCCAATCCGGTTGCCATTGCCCATGCCGGGGACGAGCGCCTGTTCGTTGCCGAGCAGGCTGGCGTCGTCCGCAGCATCGATGCCAGCGGTGCAGTGGCGGCGACGCCATTCCTGGATATCCGCTCAAGCGTCCAGGATGCCGGCAACGAGCAGGGGCTCCTGGGCCTGGCATTTCATCCAAACTATACCGAGAACGGTGAGTTCTTCGTTTACTACACTACTGACCCGGGCCCGGGGTCGGATCGCTCTAGAGTTTCCCGATTCCGGGTCAGCGCAAATCCGGCGCGAGCTGACCCGGGTTCAGAACAGGTCTTGCTCGAATTTGAGCAACCCTATGCCAACCACAACGCCGGTGATCTGCACTTTGGGCCCGACGGCTACCTTTACATCGCATCCGGCGACGGTGGCAGCGGGGGTGATCCTCGGAATTTCGCCCAAAATCCCAGCTCGCTCCTGGGTAAACTTCTACGCATAGACGTGGACTCCGGTGCCGGGAACGGATCCGACTGCAATCTTGCGAACAACGGCCAGTATCGAATCCCAGCGGACAATGCCTACACAGATGGCTCGGGTGGCCGGGGCTGCGACGAAATCTACGCCTCCGGCCTGCGCAATCCCTGGCGCTTCAGTTTCGACCGCCAAACCGGAGACCTGTGGCTGGCTGATGTGGGGCAGAATGCGCGAGAGGAGATCGATTTCGTGCCGACCGGCAGCGGTGGCGGGTTGAATTTCGGTTGGCGCTGTTTCGAAGGCGATGCCCGGTACAGCGGCGACCCGTGCGATGCGGTCTATGTACCGCCGCTATGGGTGCTGGATCATGCAGACGGAGACTGCTCGATCACCGGTGGCTATCGTTACCGGGGCTTTGAGTTTCCAGTCTTGTATGGTCGGTACTTCTTCAGCGACTACTGCAACTCCGCCATTCGCACACTCACGCCGGCGGCCGGCGCCCTTAAAGAGGACACAGTGACCGGGGCAGGCACGATCAATACCCCGGCGGCCTTTGGTGAGAATGCGGTCGGCGAGTTGTTCCTGGCCAGCCTGAGTTCCGACACGATTTATCGACTGGAAGCGGCGGATGAAGGCACAGTGGTGGGCGAGGCCGGGTCGGCCACCGTCTCCCAACCGGACGGCGACTACTGGCATAGCGTCCCGTTCCGCAACCGCTATGTCTGGCCAGTGGTGGTGGCCGGGCCGCCCACCGCGAACGGCCCGGGACCGGCGACCCTGCGGGTGCGCAATGTGACAGCCACCGGATTTGAGTTCCAGATAGACGAGTGGCAGTACCAGGATGGCGCTCACGTGACGGAAGCCGTCGGGTATCTTGTAGTTGAGGCAGGGAGCCATACTCTGATGGATGGCACGCGTCTGACGGCGGGCATCACCCTGGCGGACCATGAGTGGGAAGCGGTCCGCTTCCCACAACCCTTTGCCGACACGCCCGCCGTGCTCGTGACCACATCCAGCGATGTGGGCAAAGCCGCAGTCACCGAAAGGCTTCAGGCGGTCGGACCAAGCGGGTTTGAGGTCAAGCTGCAGGAAGAACAGGGTGCAGATGGATGGCACACACGCGAACGGTTGTCCTGGATCGCTCTGGAAGTTGCAACCGGCGCTCGCCAAGAGGTCGGGATAACCGCGCCAGTAGTCGATCACACCGGTGTCGTTCTGCCCTTGGCCCGCGGTTTCAACGCGCCGCCCGCAGTGCTGGGTGATCTTCAGACCTACCGAGGTACGGATCCCGCTTCCTTGCGCATAACCGTTCGTTCCTCTTCGATGGTCGGAATGCGTGCGGAAGAAGAACGGTCCCTCGACGCGGAAATTCTCCATTTGCCTGAAAAGGCCGGCTATGCGGCCTTCAAATTGGGTGATCTGCGGGCACGCCAGGCCTCAGCGCGGTAGAAGCGGCTCAGGCGCAAAGCTGTCAGGTTCTAGAACGAATTCGGGAACTGCTTTCACTCTCGACCTGAGGTGTGGTGCTTTAGCCTGACATTGCGTCGATCCGCTGAGATGCGGACCGCCAAAGCGCCCGGGCCGGATCCGTTTGGTATGCTCGGGTAGCAAATTACGCAATATGAGTCTTCCGCCTACCCAATATCGCTGCTCATCGCGCTCAGGACCTGGCGGGCGCCGACAGCGCTCTATCCAGTCGAGCCCACCGCGCCGGATTCGATCAGGGCTTCGATCTCAGTTGCGGCATAACCTAACTCAGCCAGCACTTCCCGGGTGTGTTGTCCCAACAACGGAGCTGGACGCCGGACACCGCCGGGGGTGCCA
>JAHEDQ010000212.1 GCA_024641125.1 Candidatus Competibacteraceae bacterium
TTGAGGTTAGGCATCGTGGTTACTGACAAGGCGCGGTGAGGAGGAATAGCCAGCGCTATTGCGACGATCCGCAACGCCGTCAGGGACCGCGAGGGCCAGCGCAGGTGTTAAGTTATTTGGAAGACACTACACTAGATCAAGCCCAGGGTGCGCGCTCTGAGATACAGGGCCAAGGTTTTGTTGTCGGTCACCCGGCCGGCCGCGATTTCCGCTTCGAACTCCGCCGGATGCATGCGCAAGGTCAGGATCAATTCGTCGGCCTCGGGTGTGGCCTCGCCAGGGGACAAGGACTGGGCCAGGAAACAGGTCTGGACCTCGTTGCAGAATCCGGGTGCCGGATGCAGCAGGCCGAGTTCGGTCCATTCGGACGCGGTCCATCCGGTCTCTTCGGTTAATTCACGGCCAGCCGCGAGCTCGGGGGGTTCCCCGGGCTCCAGGGTGCCGGCGGGAAACTCCAGTAGATCAGTGCCGATGGCATGGCGGTACTGTCGCAGTAACAGTAACGAGCCATCGGCAAAACGGGGCAGAATCACAACCGCGCCGGGATGAGACAGTCGATGCTTATCGACCTCACTGCCATCGGGCAGACGCACGGTTTCGAGGATCAACTCAAAGCCATGCCAGGTATGGATGAGTTTGCGGCTCAAGACCTGAAAACGGGTCATGATGACTCCAGTGGAAAACGCCCCGCAGTGCGGCTAAACGTCTTTTCTGCGGTAATGGACCCGCTTTGTCCAGCGTCACTGGCCACCGGGTCGGAGCAATTGCCTTGGAACGAACCTGTCTGGAGCCGCCGGATCTCGAATGGACCGGGACGACCCCCCGCAGCCGGCGTTTCGACGACATCTACTTCCAGCCGGATCACGGGCCGGAGGAATGCCGGCACGTTTTTCTGACCGGCAACACCCTTCCGCGGCGCTGGCAGCGCCCGGGGCCGTTTACCATAGCCGAGACCGGTTTCGGCACCGGTTTGAATTTCCTGACCACATGGGCCCGCTGGCGTGAAACCGCGCCGCCCGGTGCATTTCTGGACTATCTGTCGGTAGAAGCTTTTCCACTGAGTCGCCCGGACCTGGATCGCGCCCTTTCGGCCTGGCCGGCGCTGGCGGGGCTGGGACGGTGTCTGGTGGCACAATGGCCGCCCCCGGAAGCCGGATTCCATCGCTTGACCCTGGACCAGGGGCGGGTCCGGCTGACGCTTTTGTTTGGCCAGGTACTGACGGTGCTGAGGGAACTGGAGGCGCGGGTGGATGCCTGGTTTCTGGATGGGTTCGCACCCGCCCGCAATCCAGATATGTGGTCGCCCGAGGTATGCCGGGCCATCGCCCGCTTGACCGCGCCCGAGGGCACTTTCGCCACCTACACCGTGGCCGGGCAGGTCAGGCGTGGCCTTGAATCCGTTGGCTTTCGATGTCACAAGCGTGCCGGCAGCGGCCCCAAACGGGAGATGTTGTCCGGGTCGATGGAACGGGCTCCGGCAGTATCGTCTGCGGCGCCCTGGTTGGCCCTCCCCGCGGCGCATCGGGCGGTTCGCGAGGCGCTGGTGATCGGCGCCGGACTGGCCGGCGTCTGGAGCGCCTACGCCCTGGCCAGCCGCTGCTGGCGGGTCAGGGTGCTGGACCGCCACACCGAGCCTGCCGCCGGTGCCTCGGGGAACGCGGCGGCGATCTATATGCCCCTGCTGGCCGCCGACCGCAGCCCGACCCAGCGCTGGCACAGCGGCGGTTTCCACCTTCTCGGCCGAAGTCTGGGTCTGCTCGGTGAAACCGGCCGGTCTGATCCGACCGGGGTTCTGGCGCTGGCCTGCGATCAACGTGAGACCCTGCGTTTTCGGCAGATCGCCGAACGTGGCCTGTGGTCGGAACAGACCTTACGGCCGGTGGACCCGGAGCAAGCCGCGGCCCTGGCCGGCATCCCTGTTCCCCACAGCGGTTTCCATCTGCCCGGTGCGGGTTGGCTGGATCCGGTTGCACTGTGCCGCGACCTGCTCGATCGGTCCGCTCGGGTCGAGGCCCGCTTTGACTGTGCGGTGGCCGGTCTGGACCACGACGGGGATGGATGGCGTGCACTCGATGCCCAGGGGCGGGCGTTGGGGCACGCACCTGTGGTGGTGTTGGCCAGCGGTAGCGAGGGTGGTTCCGCGCTTGGCATGTCGTGGTTGCCGACAACGCCCCTGCGCGGCCAGATGAGCGGTTTTGCCGCCGACGCTGTCGGCCGCGGCCTGCGTATGCCGGTTTGCGGGCCGGGATATGTGGTACCGCCCCAGGACGGGCTGTTGTGGGTGGGTGCGACCTTCAGCCGCGACAATCCCGATCCCGCACCGACGGCCGAGGATCATCTGCGCAATCGGACCACCCTGTCAGCCTTTCTGCCGGCTCTGGGGCCATGTCTGGCCGCGCCGGCCATTGCCGGGCGGGCCGGATTTCGGGCCAGCACACCGGATCGCCTGCCTTTGCTTGGGCCGGTGGTGGATCATCCGGATTTTCTGAGCGCTTTCGCGGACCTGGGTCACGGACGGCGGTCTTCCCACTACCCCCATCCGCGGTATCGTCCCGGCCTGTTCGTCTGTGCCGGATTCGGTTCCCGCGCCCTGGTGTCGGCTCCCCTGGCCGCCGAACTGCTGGCCGCGCAAATCGAAGGCACGGCCCTGCCGGTGGAGCGGGGTTTGCGCGAGGCGTTGATGCCCCAGCGCTTCTCGGTACGCACCCTGCGCCGGGGAAACGAGACACGGCCGTAAGCGGGGTCGGGTCCTGTCGGGTGCCCGGTGGGGCTGCTATAGTGAGCACCGTCGTTCGAGCCTGATCCAAAACGCGAATGAATTTTGATGCGCTGTGTGTCCTCGGTATGCACCGAAGCGGGACCAGCTGCCTGACCGGGCTGCTGGAGGATGCCGGCGTTTTCCTGGGCGAAGTATCGAAATCCAACCCGCACAACCGCAAGGGTAACCAGGAAAACCTCCGCATCATGGCCTTGAACGACGCGGTGCTGGCTGATGTGGGTGCGGCCTGGGACAGACCGCCCGAGCAATCGGCGCCGTGGATGCCGCAACGGTTGACGGATTTGCGCCAGATCGTGGCCGGTTACCGCGGCCAGGAACCCTGGGCGTTCAAGGATCCGCGCACGCTCTTCACCCTGACCGGTTGGTTGCAGCTGCTGCCCGGGCTTCAGTTCCTGGGCACGTTTCGCCATCCTGCGGCGGTGGCGTGCTCCCTTTGGCGCCGCGGCCGCTTGCCGCTGGAGGAGGGCATCGCACTCTGGCAGCGCTACAACCTGGCGCTGCTTCGCTGCGCCGAAACTCACCACGTTCCACTGGTCGATTTCGATCTCCCGCCGGGTCCCTACCTGTATCGTGTCACCCAGGTGTTTCGCACCCTGGGGCTGGAGGCACACCCACAGCAGATGGCGTTCTTTACCCCTGATCTGCGTACGGCCCAGGTCGACTACGATTTGCCTTTGCCGCCCGAAACCGAGCGTGTGTACCGGGCACTCAAGGCGCTGATCCCATCATGATGCGTATGCCCTTTGTGTCGGTGGTTCTCGTAGTCTATGACATGAACCGCGAAGCGCCCCGAACCCTGCACACGCTGTCCGCGGCCTATCAGCGGGGCATCGAAGCCGATCAGTACGAGGTGCTGGTGGTGGACAATGGCTCACCCGAGCCGTTGGGGGAGGCCCTGGTCCGAAGCTGTGGTCCGAACTTTCGATACCACTATATCGATCAGGCGTCTCCGTCTCCGGTGGCGGCGATCAACACCGGTGTATCGATGACCCGCGGTGAGGTGGTGGCGGTGATGATCGACGGCGCCCGCATGGTGACGCCCGGTTTGCTGGACTACGGGCGTCGTGCGTTTGCGCTCTATGCGGACCCGGTGGTGACCTGTCCCGCCTGGCATCTGGGGCCCAAGCTGCAGCAATTGTCGGTCAGCGAGGGCTACGACAAGAAACAGGAGGATGCTTTGCTGGCCGGGATCGACTGGCGCCGCGATGGCTATCGGCTGTTCGAAATCGGGACACCCGCCGGATCTTCCAAAGAGGGCTGTTTCATGGCCATGACGGAGAGCAACGCAGTGTTTTTGCACCGCAGGGGGTTCGACGCCCTGGGCGGCTACGACCCGGCCTTCGATCTGCCCGGCGGCGGAATGGTCAATCTGGATTTCTACCGCCGCGCCGGCGAGCGGCCGGGAACCGAGCTGGTGGTGCTGTTCGGCGAGGGTTCGTTTCATCAGCTGCACGGCGGGATTTCGACCAACGTGCCAAGGGAGGAGACGCGGCGCCGCGTCGCCACCTGGAAGGCACAGTACGAGATCATCCGTGGCGAGTGCTACCGGCCACCCCAGGCGCGGCCGGTTTTCCTTGGCCATCTGCATCCGGCGGTGATGCCCTTCATCCGTTTCTCCGCCGAGCGATATGAGGCTGCCCTGGCGCGCGTCCAGAGCGGCGGGCAGTCTCCCACCTGAGGTTGGCCGCGTCGGCAGTCAACCGTCAGGCAATATCCTGGTCCGCACCGGCCCACTGGGCGGCATTGGCAAAATCGAAGTTCATGCTTTCGGCGGGGGTATCGACCAGGTCGCCCTGTATCAGGTTGAACCGGCTCTGCCGCAGGGTGGCCAGTTGTTGTGCGCTGGACACCTGGCTGGCCACCGCTTCTCCGCCCAGGATGCGGATTTCCTCTGATACCGCGTCGATGTATTTGCGAGTGTAGTCGTCCACCCGCATGCGTTCGAGCAGGTTGGGGCGAAGCTTGATGTATTCCGGCTTCAGGTGGCGCATCAGCCGCTCGGAGTTCTGCTGTCCGCCAAATCCGCTGATGGCGAGCGCGCAGCCGTGGTCGCGCATCCGCTGTGCGAAACGGCGCATCTGTCTGAAGTACCGTTCCGCCACGTCTTCGTCCACCTGCAGTACCAGTCCGTGTCCGTAGGGCAAGTGTTTTTTGACCGCCTGTTCGAACACTGAGTCCAATATACTGTTGGTTGAGACGGGAACGAAGATGGACAATTTGCGGCCCTGCTCCAATGCGCTGCCCAGGTCATCGGCGATCCGCGCCACCGCCCAGCAGTCCAGAATCGGGCTCAGACCCAATGGTTCGGCTGCCGGAAATACGTCCAGCGGCGCACAGGGCCGACCGGTCTCGTCTTTGATCCACACCCGCGTCTCGTACCGTTCGGCTGCGCCACCCGGGAGACTGACGATGGCCTGATAACTCAGGACCACCCGTCCCGCTCTGATGTGCCGGTCGATGGCCGTAGCCAGTTCCTGGCGGCTGCCGGCTCCGGGCAGTTCCGACGATGCCTTGCTCACGGCAACCCGCGCATGGCGCGCCAGTCTCGATTCGTTGCAGGCCCGGTGTGTCACGCGAATGATCTCGGTTGCATCCGTCAGATTTTCGCCCAGCATGGTGATGCCGATCCGTGCGCTGGTACTGAAATGCTCTCCTTCGAACTGGAATTGCCGGGCCTCGATGGCCGCAAGCAGCTCGCGGCCCTGTTGCTTTGCGCGTTCCACGCTGGGCAGGTGCACCATCAACGCAAAGTCGGCGCCGGTCAGGCGCGACACGGTGTCCCGCGGTCCGGTGAAGTTCTGCAGCATGCGCCCGAAATCGAGCACCAGGGAATCGCCCGACTCATGCCCGTAGGTGTCGCACACCGTGCGATGGTTGTCGATAGAGATGTACAGCAGGGCCGCCGTGGCCAGGCCCTCGCTGCAGGCCAGGTGCAGTTCGTCCAGCAGTTCCTGGAAGTGCGGTCGGTTGGCCAGTCCGGTGAGCGGATCCTGTCGCCTGATCTCGGCCATGCGTTCATTGAAGGTCTGTTCGGCGCTGCAGTCGCGGATCAGCAGTTGGGTGCAGGGCTCCGATTCCAGCGTGGCCTTGGTCATTTCAAGGGCCAGCGGCAGCAGCCGCCCGCCCGCCCCGACACCCGACACGTCCAGGCCCTGGTTCTCGTCGTCGCTGCTCATGAACCGGCGCACCGCCGCCTTGGTCCGATCCCGGTCCTCGGCGGCGATGAGATTCAACAACGGCATCGCGGTGAGCTCGTCCGCCCGCTGATAACCAAACAGCTTGAGGTAGGCCTCGTTGACATAGATGTGGGCGCCCTCGTGGATATAGGCGATGGCATCCCGGGCGCTGTCCAGCAGGATCCGGCAGCGTTGTTCCGCCTCGTTTGCGCGGCCGGCGTTGCCCCTCGCAAGACGACGGGCCTGAAGATCACCCATTTCCCGGCGCACGATCATGGCGAGCAGATCAAGCTCACGAGCGCTCACCAGGTCGCGGGCGCCATCGCGCAGCGGCGCCCGTCTGGGCGCGGGTTCTGGCCGGTGACTGAGCGCCAGGACGGCGGCGTCGCACTGGCTGTCGCGCACCATTTCAGTGATGTGGCTGAGAGTGGGTTTGGGCGCGTCCAGACTGAACAGAATCAAATCGGGCGGTCGGGTTTCCAGGAGTCTTCGAATCTCCATCGGGCGGACGCTGACGTTGGCGTGGAGCAGAAATCCGGAATCTCTCAGGGTTTGGCAAATACTCTCAGTTTCGGTCAGTGCATCATCGACGAACAGAATCTGTATGAATTCCGAAGACACCCTTGGTTCCCCGTAGGTCTTTCTTTCGTTTTCCCGTCTTCGCTCCGCCTCCGTTCAAAGCGAGCCCGTGCGCATACGCAGGCCAAATCGCCTGAGCGCAAGGGTTCTGAACATGCAGTTATTCACCAGATCCGGACTGTCTTTACGCGGTGCACGCACCGCGTAAAGACAGTCACCAACGATTGAGTTCCGTGTCTCGGTGTACCCCGGGCATCCGACTCAATTTCAGTCTCCGCACTTGCATACTAACGTGACTTGGACGCAAGGCCAACCTTAGCGTAATCAACACCCTGGAAGATTCTTTAAAACGCGTTTCGATTTTTGGTCGCGGCCTCTTCCCGGCGCCGCAAATCGATGCGCCGCACCTTGCCTGTGGTGGTCATGGGAAGCGCGTCGATGAATTCGATTTCCCGGGGGTATTCATAGGCGGCCAAGCGGTTGCGAACGCTTTCCCGGATGTCCTCGGCCATTTCCCCGGACGCCTCGTAGCCATCGCTCAACACCACGAAAGCCTTGATGATGCTGCCACGCAGAGCATCCGGTTTGCCGATCACCGCGGCCTGGGCCACCGCCGGGTGTTTGAGCAGCGTATCCTCGATTTCACCGGGTCCGATGCGATACCCCGCGCTGGAAATGACATCGTCCTTCCGACCCAGAAACCAGAGGTAGCCCTCGCCATCCCGGTAGCCCATGTCACCGGTGCAGAACCAGTCACCGACGAATTTCCCCCGGGTGGCCTGTTCATTGTTCCAGTAGCCCAGGCACATCACCGGGTCGCCACGCCGGACCGCCAGTTCGCCGGTTTCCCCGTCCGGCAGGACCTTACCTTCGGGATCGATCACATCCACCGCGTGTCCGGGGTAGGGTTTGCCCATGGAGCCGGGACGCACGGGCATGAGGGCCGCGCAGTTGCCCACCAGATAGTTGACCTCGGTCTGGCCCCACATCTCATTGATGGTCACCCCGAGGGTCTGTTCGCCCCATCGAATCAGCTCCGCGCCAACTTGCTCTCCGGCGGACATGATGGAGCGCAGGACGATGTTGTAGCGCTGCGCCATATCGGGCACCTGCATCAACATCTTTATCGCCGTGGGCGGCAGGAACGCGTTGCGCACCCGATAGCTGTCCATCAGCGCGCAGGCCTTCTCCGCGTCGAACTTGCCCCCCTCGTAACCGAGTATCGGCATGCCGTGATAGAGGGTGGGCAGCAACGCATCC
>JAHEDQ010000213.1 GCA_024641125.1 Candidatus Competibacteraceae bacterium
TGGCGTATCTGGGGCGCTCTGAAACACTACGAACTTATGGGACGGGACACTTAGGCCGACCTGCTTCACCGGCGCAGCACGCGCCGGTAAACTGCGAGATTTCCTGCCACCATGGTGGGGATCGAAAAATCCCTCAGCACGATTTCCCGACCGCGTTGCCCCATGGCCCGGGCGCGCTTGGGATCGGCCAACAGGGCGATGACGGCTTCGGCCAGGGCGGAGCCGTCGGCGGGCGGCACCAGAACGCCGTTCTCACCGTCACGCACCGCTTCCGGAATGCCCCCGGCGCGGGCGGCGACGATGGGCACCGCGCAGGCCGATGCCTGAAGCAGGGAGACACCCAGCCCCTCCATCTGCGCCGGGTGCACCACCAGATCCAGATTGGGTATGACGCGTTCGAGATCATCGCGAAAGCCGGCGGCGCGCACGTGTTGGTCCAGGCCGGTCTGCCGCAGTCTGTGTTCGATCTCGCTCAGCAACGGGCCTTGCCCGAACAAAAAAAATCGGGTTTGTGGATGATCCTCGAGAATCCGCGGAATCGCGTCCAGCAGGGTGCGGTGTCCTTTGCGCTCGATGAACTGCGCGATCATGCCAACGGCAGGTGCTCCGGCGGGAATATCAAACGTGCCGCTGAACCAGGCCGGGTCCGGCCCTGGACGATAGCGTTCCGTGTCCACCGCGCTGTGGACGCAGGTCAGTTTGTCCTCGGGCACCCCCTCTGAGCGCAACACCCGGAGTATTCCCCGGGAGATGGTGACCACGTGCTTGCAATGGCCATAGCGCATATGGACCAGCCAGCGCGGTTCCGGATTGTCCACTCGCCGTGTCAGCACCACCGGAACCCGGCACGCGCGGGCCGCCATCAGGCCCCACAGGTCCGCCCCCCGGCGACTGTGAATATGCACCAGATCGGGCAGTTCCGTCCGGATAATCCGGCGAATGTGCAGCGTCTGCAGTGGGTCCGCGTCGCCGCCCATGCGGATGGCGTGAACTGTGGCCGGAATATCCTGCACGGCGGCGATGGCACTGTCCCTGGGACAAATCAGCACCTGGCGGCCCGGCGCCGCCGCAAGGCCGCGCAGCAAAAACACCACCTGCAGTGCGCCGCCATAGAGGTTACACCCGGATTCGATGTGCAGGATCTTCATGATCTGGCTATAGTGCCCCGTCCGATAAGTTTGTTGCATTTCAGCAAGGCAAGAAGCGCCCAGGCGCTAGGCGGGCGGGGCAGGACTAGCCTGCGCTCATTCAAGCGCGCCCAACACTGCGGATGGGCGCTTCCCAACTCGCTGCATCCATCATTATCAGGTGGACGGAGTACTAGTACAGGGAAGGCGCTCCCGGCGGCCGGGTCTTGAACCGGCGATGAACCCACAGGTAGTCGGCGGGTCGGCGTCGGACCAGACGTTCGATCACCTGGTTTACCCGTGCCGCGTCCTGTGCAGGCTCTCCGCCGGGGAAATCCTGCAACGGCGGGTCGAAATAGAGCCGATAGCCCCGATCTCCCGGCATCCGCGACTGCGAGAACGGCACCACCGGGGCTTTGCTGATCCGGGCCAGACGACCGGTGGCGGCATTCGTTGCTGCAGCGACACCAAAAAACGGTGCAAACACCGTGTGGGTGCCTTTGTAGTTCTGGTCCGGTGCATACCATATGGGCAAGCCCCGGCGCAGGGCGCGAATGATGCCCCGGGTGTCGTCCCGGGAGATGGCGCGACCGTACTGATTCCGCACCCGCGCCATCAATCCGTCGAATACCGGGTCGTCGTGGGGCCGGTAGACTGCGCTGATCTCATACTCGCCGATCAACAGGGTGCCGCCGATTTCCAGATCGGTAAAGTGACCGGCGACCAACAAAACACCCTTGCCCTGGGCAAGGGCGCGCTCCAGATGTTCCCGGCCGAAGATTTGCAGCGGCAGCCGGGGCACCTGGCGGTTTCCGCTAAACCAACAAATGGCGGTCTCGTAGGCGCCCATGCCCAGGGACTCGAAATGGGCCCTGAGCAGGTCGGACCGGGTATCCGGGTTTTGGCCGGGGAAACAGAGTTCAAGATTGATCTCGGCAATGCGCCGGCGGTCAACGGCCAAATGCATCATCATTCGACCCAGAGCGCGGGCCATGGGCATTGCGGTCCGATAGGGAACCTGCGCCATCAGCCACAGCAGCCCGAATATCAGCCATTGGTGCCAGTATCGGGGGGCCAGAAACGCGGTGCGAAAGACCGGTTTTTCGCTCATGCGCTCTCGGCGGTCCGATCACCATCGGAAGCGAACTGAATTCGATAGAGATCGGCGTACAGACCGCCCTGTTCCAGCAACTCGCCGTGGGTACCCATGGCCTCGATGCGGCCGTCTTTGAGTACCACTATACGATCGGCCTGCTCTATGGTGGACAGGCGATGCGCGATCACCAGGGTTGTGCGGCCCAGGCGCAGGCGTTCAAGGGCCTCCTGAACGCGGCGTTCGGATTCGGTGTCCAAAGCGGAGGTGGCCTCGTCCAGAATCAGGATCGGCGCATTCTTGAACAGGGCTCGGGCGATGGCCAGCCGCTGGCGCTGACCGCCGGACAGGCGCACACCCCGGTCACCGATCTGGCTGTCGAAGCCGTTCGGCAGCCGTTCTATGAATTCCAGCGCGTTGGCCGAGCGGGCGGCCGCAATGATTTCGTCCCGCTCCACCGGCCGCGTGCAGCCATAGGCAATATTGGCCGCGACCGTGTCGTTGAACAGCATGACATCCTGGCTCACCAGTGAAATGCTGGCTCGCAGGTCCGCCAGTCGCAAACCCCGCACGTCCTGACCGTCCAGCCGCAGGGTTCCCTCCACGATGTCATAAAAGCGCGGCAGCAGGCTTGCAACGGTGGACTTGCCGCTGCCGGACGGCCCCACCAGCGCCACCGTCTCTCCGGGTTCCAGGGTCAGGCTGAACCCGTTCAGAGCCGGTTCAGCCCCCCCCTCGTAGCGGAAACTCACCGCCTCGAATGACACCCGGCCGTTCACTTGAGTCAGCTTCCCTTGCCCTTGGTCGGGCTCGGAGGGTTCGTCCATCAAGCCGAACACGCTCTCGGCCGCCGCCAGGCCCTTCTGCAGCTTCTCGTTGACGTTGGTCAGGCGCTTGATGGGTGACAGCAGCAGCCCCATGGCGCCGATGAATGAGACAAACCCACCCGGCGTGACGGCTCCGGCCGCCGCCTGCTTGGAGGCCACGTAGACGATCGCCGCCAGACCGCAGACCACCACCGTCAAGGCCACCGGGCTGGTCAGGCTGGAGGCGGCCTTGCCCTTGTACATGTAACGACGCACCCAATTGGCCGTATCCAGAAATCGGTTTGCCTCATAGGCCTGACCGCCGAAAACCTTGATGACGCGATTGCCTTCGGTCGCTTCCTGCAGAACCCGGGTCATTTCGCCGTAGCTGCGCTGGGTCGAGCGGGCCATGTTCCGGATCCGTCGATTGATGACCCAGATAACTATAACGATGACCGGCGCCAACAGGAGGCTAACCAGGGTCAGGCGCCAGTTGAGATACAGCATCCAGGCCAGCAGGCCCACCACGGTCAGGCTGTCCCGCACCAGCACGGTCACCACGTGGGTGGCGGCGTCCGAGACTTGACGCACGTCATAGTTGACCTTGGAGATCAGTGAGCCGGATGCGTTGAGGTCGTAGTAGCGGATGGGAAGCGACAGCAATCGCTCGAACATGGCGACCCGCAGGTCCAGAACCACCTTGCCGGAGACCCATGCCATGGCGATGTCGGCCACGTAACCCGACAAGCCTTTGGCGATGAACAAAGCCACGATCACCAGCGGAATCCAGATCAGGCCGTCGGGATCGCGCTGGACGAAGTTTGTGTCCAGCAGAGGTTTGAACATGGCCGCCACCGCGGGCTCGATCATGGCGGAAACCACCAGTCCGGCGATGGACAACAGAAACATTCGCCAGTATGGCCGAACATGACCGAGCAGGCGTGCGTAGAGGTCGCGGCTGTTGAAACGGGACGCTGGCATGTACCGATGTCGTTGGAATGGCTGCCGCCGAGTATATCGCGAAGGGCGATAACCGCACCCTATGCTATATTCCGCGCTGGTTTCCGAGATCCCCCGCGGGCCGGTATGAGACTGCGAATTCCCCCCTTGGACGGCGCCCGGGTCCTGGTGGCCGGCGATGTGATGCTGGATCGGTACTGGCACGGGGATACCGCAAGAATCTCCCCCGAGGCGCCGGTTCCGGTGGTGCGCTTCACCGTCAGCGACGATCGCTTGGGGGGTGCCGCCAACGTGGCCGGCAACGTGGTCGCCCTGGGTGGCGGTGCCTCGGTTGTGGGTGTGACCGGCGATGACGCGGAAGCCGATGCCCTTGAACACGGGTTGCAGGCAATGGGGGTGGCCAGCGACTTCGAACGCCTGCCGGGACAGTCCACCATCACCAAACTGCGGGTAGTCAGCCGGCATCAACAACTGATCCGGCTCGATTTCGAAGACGGTTTTCCCACCCTGCAAACCGATCGGCTGCTGACCCGTTTCCGAGGTCATCTGGATATGGCCGACGTGGTGGTGTTATCCGACTACGCCAAAGGTGCCCTGCGCGACATTGCGCCCTTTATCCGTGCGGCGCGGGATCATCGACGGCCGGTGCTGCTGGACCCCAAGGGCATCGATTTCCAAAGTTACCGGGGGGGCACCCTGTTGACGCCCAACCGCGCCGAGTTCGAGGCGGTGGCAGGGGCCTGGCGGGATCAGGCGGATCTGGAGGCCCGGGCCCGGAAACTGATTGCCGATCTGGAAATCGATGCCCTGCTGATCACCCGGGGCGAGGAGGGCATGAGCCTGTTTCAGCGAGACACGCCGCCACTGCACCTGCCGACCCAGGCACGGGAGGTGTTCGACGTCACCGGCGCCGGAGACACGGTGATCGCGGCGGTTGCTGCCGGTCTGGCCGGCGGCATGACTCTGGCTGACGCCACCGCGCTGGCCAATCTGGCCGCCGGTGTTGTGGTGGGCAAGCTGGGAACGGCAACGGCCAGCGTGGCCGAGGTGCGTCGTGCGCTGTTTCAGCAGGATGAGCAACGGCGCGGTCAGGTGGATTGGTCCAGCTTGTTTACATACATCCAGGATGCCCAAAGCCGGGGTGAGCGTGTGGTCATGACCAACGGGTGCTTCGACATTCTGCATGCCGGTCACGTGGCCTATCTGGAGCAGGCCAGAGGCCTGGGTGATCGCCTGGTCGTAGCCGTGAACGACGACGATTCGGTACGCCGGCTCAAAGGCGATACCCGGCCGATCAACTCCCTGGAGCATCGCATGGAGGTACTGGCCGCCTTGGCCGCGGTGGACTGGGTGGTCGCCTTTGACGAAGACACCCCGGAGCGGTTGATTTGTGCCGCCGGTCCGGACGTGCTGGTAAAAGGCGGGGATTATCGCGCCGATCAGATCGCCGGCGCCGACTGTGTCACCGGGCGGGGCGGCGAGGTGGTGGTGCTGGATTTCATTGACGGGCAATCCACCACTCGCATTGTCGAGCGGATCCTGGGAAAGCGCTGATTCCATGCCCCTAACCTGCGTTGGCAACCGGCCGGACTGACGGGTGCGCCATCTCTACACTGCAGTGCTTTATCTGGCGCTCCCCATCGTTCTGTTGCGGCTATGGTGGCGTGGGCGCCGAAGCCCGGCATACCGGCAGCGTTGGTCGGAACGGCTGGGGGCATTTCCCGGCCCGCAACTCCGGGGCAGTGTATGGATACACGCGGTTTCCGTGGGAGAGACCATTGCCGCGACGCCGCTCATCAGCAGATTGGCGGCGCGATATCCAAAGCATCCCCTGGTGATCACCACCACCACACCCACCGGTTCGGAGCGTGTCCGGGCGACCTTTGGACAGACCGTGCACCACAGTTACCTACCCTATGATCTGCCCGGTCCGCTGGCGAGATTCTTCGACCGTGTCGAACCCAGTGTGCTGGTAATCATGGAAACCGAGATCTGGCCGAATCTATTCCGGGCCTGCAGTCGCCGGAAGGTGCCTTTGATATTGGCCAACGCGCGCTTGTCGCCGAGGTCCTTCCTCGGTTTTCAGCGTGTGCGCGGGTTGGTGGCCCGGACCCTGGCCGACGTCCATCTGATCGCGGCCCAGAGCCGGGCCGACGCCGACCGTTTTGTCGCGCTGGGCGCCCCAGCGGATCGGGTGCGGGTCATGGGAAATCTCAAGTACGATCTCAGCGTCAAGGCTGAGGACATCGAGGCGGGTGGGGCATTGCGTCAGGCCCTGGGGTCAGATCGCCGGGTGATTGTCGCGGTCAGCACCCACCAGGGCGAGGACGGTCTGATACTGGATGCGTTTGATCGCGTGCGGGCCGAAATGCCGGACACGGCGCTGATCCTGGTGCCACGTCATCCCGAGCGCTTCGATGAAGTGGGTGCGCTCTGTGAAGAGCGGGATTTTGAGACGGTGCGCCGCAGCCTGGGCGAACCCACCTCAAAGTGTGATGTGCTCCTGGGCGACAGCATGGGTGAGATGATGCGTTATCTGGCCGCGGGCGACGTTGCGGTGGTGGCAGGCAGCTTTCAATCGGTGGGTGGACACAATGTGCTGGAGCCCGCGGCCTTGGGGCTTCCCGTGGTGTTTGGTCCGCACATGTTCAACTTCGAAGCCGCCGCCGCCGAAGTGCTTGCGTCCGGCGCCGGGCGCCAGGTGGCCGATGCGGGCTCTCTGGCCGCAGCGGTGCTCGAGTTTTTCCAGAATGATGCGGCCAGACGTCGGGCCGGCAAGGCTGGACTCGCCATGGTGGAGACCAACCGGGGCGCCCTGGAAGGGTTGTCCGATGCCGTGGCGACGGCGCTCTCGGAACAGAATCACACCAAGCCGGAGAGATCGTGAGGCGCGGAATGCCGACTTGATTATCGAAGCTGCCGCGCCACACTGGGTTCCGGAACGGTAAATGCTTCAGTTAGCGTCCTGATTTACTTCATTACAAAAACGGTATTTGCGGTTTGAAAGTTCTGATCATATTCGGCACCCGCCCGGAAGCCATCAAGATGGCACCGGTGGTGCTGGCCCTGAAAGCCGCTCGTGGCATCGAAGCCCGGGTCTGTGTAACCGCACAGCATCGCCAGATGCTGGACCAGGTGCTGTCCCTTTTTTCCATCGAGCCTGACCATGATCTGGATGTCATGATCCCGGGCCAGGATCTGTTTGATGTCACCAGTTCGGTGTTGCTGGGCCTCAGGGACGTGTTGCGGACCGAGCGCCCCGACCTGGTGCTGGTTCACGGCGACACCACGACCTGTTTTGCGGCGTCCCTCGCGGCCTTTTACGAAGGCGCCGAAGTCGGTCATGTTGAAGCCGGTCTGCGGACCGGGGACCTGCGGGCACCGTTCCCGGAGGAAGCCAACCGCAGCCTGGTGGGTCGTCTGGCGGGGCTGCATTTCGCGCCGACGGAGCAGGCCAGAGACAATCTTCTCGGTGAAGGCGCGGATTCGGCGCGCGTCTGGGTAACCGGCAATACCGTTATCGATGCCTTGTTGACGGTGCGGGATCGTGTCGCGGCGCAGCCAGCGGCCGACTGGGCTGCTCTGTTGCCCAGTCCGGTACTGGATCGAGTCATTGATCCGAATCGCAAGCTGGTGCTGATCACCGGTCACCGGCGGGAGAACTTCGGTCAGGGGTTCGAGGATTTGTGTGGCGCCATCGCGGACGTGGCCCGTGCCCAGCCGGATTGCGACCTGGTCTACCCGGTGCACCTGAATCCAAACGTGCAGGAGCCGGTCAGGCGTATCCTG
>JAHEDQ010000214.1 GCA_024641125.1 Candidatus Competibacteraceae bacterium
TCACCTGAGAGCAGACTCTCAAGGTTGAGCGCTCGCCGATGGTCGCTTCTTTATCAAAACAACATCCCCCGCACGCGCGCCTCCGGGCGTCCGCTAGTCCTGATCGGCGCGCGAGCCGTGGTGGCGGATCTGGGTGAGGTCGGCGCGGGTGACTGGATCATCCAGTGCGTGCTCGACGATCGTCGCGACCCGCGCGCACCAGTCCGTCACGCCTGCGTCAGTCGTGAGCAGGTCCTGGCGGATCTCGATCAAGGCGTGCGCGAGACCGCGCGAGGTGCCGTGCCGGTAGAGGCAGTCGTTCTGCAGCCCGCCACGATAGGGCTCGTTGTCGCCGATGACGAGGGCGGGGTCTTTGGACAGGCCGTCGATCAGAAGGCGTGCGAGGCGCGGGTCGCGGTCCCACAGGATGCCGGCGGCGAGCGCGGTGTCGATCGCCGCGTCGGTGGCCCGGTGGTCGGGGTCGTAGAAGCGCGCGATGCGGGCGGCGATGTCTTCGGGCGTCAGATGCCGGTTGCCGAGGATGATGCTGCCGTCGGAGAGGCGCATGACGAGGGTCGGATCGTCGGTGCCGCGGTTGCAATCGATCAGCAGGCGGGAGAAATGCGTCAGCAGGGCCGGGGCGTCGAGCCGGGCCGCGAGTGCGCGGGCCAGCGGCTCGGAGCCCGGATCGAAGGCGATATGGCGCGCGAAGTCTTCCGCGGGCAGCCCCAGCGTCCCGAACTCCGGCGGCAGGGCGTCGGAAGCATGGTCACAGAAGATGAGAACGGGCGAGCGGCCCACGCGGTCGCCGTCGAGAATTGTATAGGGTTCAGAGTGTTCGCCGTGCACGCTCATCTCGTCCTTGCAGTATCCTCGCATCGTTCCGGCGGTTAACGGTCTTCCGGCTGATGCCTCGCGCCTTTCAGCGACGCATGGTCGCTTGACGATCCGGGGTCCATCCCGCAAACCAGACCAAAGTCGAAGCTTCCACAAACCAACGGAACCCGTCATGGCCCCTGTCGGCCCGGCCCAACAGCGTCAATTGCTCCGGACCATGTACGACAAGGCTGTGTCGCTTGCCCACCCGGACGTGTGCGTGCCCCCGTTTCTGCCCAGTGCGGTCTCAACGTGATCCGGGACGCGTCCTTCAAGTATGTGCATTTCACCGCCCTGCCGCCGCTGCTGTTCGATCTGCGGCAGGATCCCGGCGAGTTTCATAATCTCGCCAAGGACCCGGGCCACCGGGAGCAGATGCTGCATTACGCGCAAAAGCTGCTGAGCTGGCGTATGGAACACGAGGAACGGGTGTTGAGCAACACGCTGCTGACGGCGGATGGGCCGGTCACTCAGAGATTTCCGCGGGTTTGAGCACAGGCGGTGGGATCAGACCGCGCCCGCCGCCAGCAGCGCCAGCGCCTGCGCATGCAGCCGTGCATCCCCGGTCGCAACGACTTGTCCACCCTGAACCGGATCGTTGCCGCGCCAATCCGTCACCCGCCCGCCCGCCGATTCGATGATGGGGATCAGCGCCTGGATGTCATAGGGTTCAAGATCCGACTCCACGATCAGATCGATCAGACCGTGAGCCAGCATGCAGTAGGCATAGCAGTCGCCGCTGTAGCGGGTGAGCTGGACTTTCGCCACCACCGAACTGAATGCGGCGGTCTCCGCATCGCCGGCGAACATATCCGGATGCGTGGTTTGCATGACCGCGTGCCCCAGGTCGGCGCAGGGGCGGGTGCGGAGGGTATGGCGCTTGCCTCCATGCTCCAGCCAGGCCCCCAGCCGGCTGCCGACAAAACGTTCGCCGGTGAACGGCTGATCCATGATCCCGAGCAGCGGCCGCTGGCCGTCGAACAGGGCCAGCAGCGTCCCCCACAGCGGCATTCCGGTGATGAAAGCGCGGGTCCCGTCGATCGGATCGATCACCCAGGTCAAGCCGGAACGACCCGCCTCAAAACCGTGCTCTTCGCCAAAGATCCCGTGTTCGGGATGGTGCTGGTGGATCAGTGCCCGGATGGCTGTTTCAGCATCCCGGTCGGCAAGGGTGACCGGGTCGTACTCTCTTTGCCCCGCTTTGTTATCGACCCTGCCGTTGGCCCTGAAATGCGGTCTGATGATCCGGGCGGAGGCATCCACCAGCTGATGGGCGAAGGCCAGGTACCCGTTCAGGGCATCTGTGTCCACCGACACCGGCGCGCTCAGTGGCAGGGTTTCGCTCAACTCGGCGTTCCGCTCAGACGGTGTGCACCGGCTGTGGGATCCAAAATCACAGGCCCAGTTCTCCACCGATCGCACGCCGGTAGAGTAAGGCCATGGAGTCCACCGTCATCGGTACCGGGTTGGTGGCGGCCGTGGGGTCGAGTGCGGCCATGGGTGCCAGGGTCTCGACCTGGGACTCATTGACGCCCAGGCCCGCCAGGGTGTTGGGAATGGCAAGATCCTCGCGCAGCTTCAGAACCCAGTCGATCACCGCATCCGGGCCGGTACCGGGTAAATCCAGATACCGCCCCAGCTGCGTCAGCTTGTCTTCGATGGCAGGGCGGTTGAACGCCAGCACATAGGGCATTACCACAGCATTGGTCAGGCCATGGTGGGTGCCCAGCACCGACCCGCAGGGATGACTCAGGCTGTGCATTGCGCCAAGACCCTTCTGGAAGGCGGTAGCGCCCATGGTCGAGGCCACCATCATGTGCGCCCGGGCCTCCAGGTCGTCGCCGCCACGGTACGCGGCCAGCAGCCAATCGTGGATCAGCCGCATGCCCTCAAGCGCAACGCCCTGGGCCATGGGATGATAGAGCGGACTGCACCAGGCTTCGAGATTGTGGGACAGGGCGTCCATTCCCACGGCGGCGGTGATATGCGCTGGCAATCCTGCGGTCAGTGCCGGATCGGCGATGACGATAGCCGGCAGCATTCGGGGGTGGAAGATGATTTTTTTGGTGTGATCCCGTTGGTCGGTGATCACCGAGGAGCGTCCCACCTCGGATCCGGTGCCGGAGGTGGTCGGTACCGCCACGACCGGGGCCAGTGCGCGAGTATCGACCCGGGTCCACCAGTCCTCCCGGTCCTCGAAGTCCCAGATCGGGCGACTCTGGCCCACCATCAGAGCGACGGCTTTGGCCGCGTCCAGACCGCTGCCGCCGCCAAAAGCGATGACGCCATCGTGACCCCCGACCCGATAGGCGTCGACGCCGCCGCTGACGTTCCCTTCAACCGGGTTGCCCTGCACTTCGGAGTAAACGGCGCAGCCCAGGCCGGCCGCCCGGCAGGCGCCTACGGCGGTTTGAACCATGGGCAACTCAGCCAGCGCGGAGTCGGTGACCAGCAGTGGATTATGCATGCCCAGCTCGGCGCAGGCATCGGGCAGTTCACGCACGCGGCCGATGCCAAATCGGACCGTGGTGGGGTAATTCCAATTGCCGGAAAGGCGCTTGAGGTCGGTCATCGAGGCTTCCTCAGTGCTCCAGGGAAGGTCGGATCGATTGATCCGACCTTCCCTGGATTTCGGTTCTGAAGTTGAAGGATTTGGGCCGGGTCAGATGCTCATAGCCCAGCGCGGACAGGGTGCAGCCGCGGCCCGAGTCCTTGACTCCCACCCAGGCCAGAGCCGGGTCCAGATAGTCACAGCGGTTCATGAAGCAGGTGCCGGTGTCGATCTGGTCGGCCAGGATCATGGCGGCCCCCGCGTCCTCGGTCCAGATGGAGGCGGTAAGGCCGTATCGGCTGTCGTTCATCAGGGTAAGGGCTTGTTCGTCGGAGGCGACCGGCATGATGCCCACCACCGGGCCAAAGCTCTCCTCGGTCATTACCCGCATGTCGTGGCTGACGTCCACCAGAACCTGTGGGGCCATGTAGGCGGTGCCCGGCGCGTCGGCGGCGAAGGAGGCCGGGTCGATTAAGGTGCTGGCTCCTTGGGAAACGGCTTCTTCAATTTGCCCGCGAACAAAGTCGGCGGCGCTGGCGCGGACCATGGGTCCGAGATTGGTCGCGGCATCCAGCGGATCGCCCAGCCGATACTGCCGGGTCAGGTCCGCGTACCGATCGACAAATTCGCTATAGAGGCTTTGGTGAACGTAGATGCGTTCGATTCCACAGCAGGATTGCCCGGAGTTGAAAAAGGCGCCGTCCACCAGGTTTTCCACCGCGTAACCCAGGTCAGCGTCCGCCCGGACGAAGGCCGGATCCTTGCCGCCCAGTTCCAGGCCGGTGCCGGTGAATCCATCCGATGCGGCGCGTTGGATGGCGTGCCCGCCCTCTACCGAACCGGTGAAGGCAACAAAGTTCACCCGCGGATCCTTGATCACGGATTCGGTTGCGCTGTGGCTCAGATGCAATACCCGAAACACGCCATCCGGCAGTCCTGCCGTCGCGAATGCTTCGGCAAAGCGCTCGGCGCAGAGCGGCGTCTGCGCCGAATGTTTGAGAATCACCGCGTTTCCGGCCATGAGTGCCGGGACCACGCTGTTAACGGCAATCAAATAGGGATAGTTCCAGGCCGCCACGGTGAGCACCACGCCGAGTGGTTCACGCCGGATGCGTCTGCTGAACCCGGTTTGCGGCTCGATCTCGATGTCGGCCAGAGCCTGGGGTGCGATGCCGATCATGTGTCGGGCTCGTTCCTCGAAACCGCGCAACTCGCCGGGCGCAGCGGCGATGGGGCGACCCATTTGCCAGCTCAACTCCTCGACGATGTGATTTCCGTTGGCGAGCAATGCGTCCACGAACGCGCTACAGATCGCGGCGCGCTCCGACAAGGTTGTATTGCGCCACCCGGGGTGGGCCGCCCGGGCCGTAACCAGACATTGCTCGATTTCGGAGCCGGTCGCGTGGGGTCGTTCCACATAAACCTGGCCGTTTACCGGGCTCACTGTCTTCTGAACTGAACTCATGTCGGTACCCATGCTCCAGAGTGGATCGTGTTTGGAGCGGCGTTCGCCGCTCTGCCCGCAAGCCCGGACTGTAAACCCGAAAGCGGGAGGGAGTCGAACCTGTTGCGGGACGCGATCTGCCACATTGGGCGGCGCCAGACGGTGGTTGGGGCAAGGTCGGGCATGGGTTGCAAGGCTCCAATCACCCTAGAGGAGCAATCCAGAACCTATCGCATCATGCCATCCGCGGTTTGAAGCGTCTGATTCAGGGTATGGGTCCCGCCAGCCTACGTGGACCATCACGCGATTTCAGTGGCGTCTCGGTCTAGACGCGTGATGGTGACAATATAAGAACTTCTTCAGGGTTTCGCCGTGACATAGACCAGTTGATTTCCCTGAAAAACGGCTCGGTAGAAATTCCCACTGCAGTAGTAGTAGTTCACACCACCTTGGGGTGTCGATGTGCAGTCCCCTGGCAGACTCTGCACGACGGTACCGATCGGCAGTGGCGTGCCGGAGGCTGCAGGAGCAGGGGGCGCCGCCGGCGCCGGCGCTGTTGCAGGGGGCGGCGGAGCGGCGGCCGCCTGACTGCCGGCTGCGACCGTAGCCGTCTCTGCCGCTGCGGCAGTGCCGCCTATGACCACGCCCCGGCGAAAAGCGCGGCGTCGAACGCCAAAGACTGCATGTGCCTGGGGAACCAGCTCGACTTGCAGCGGCAACTGCGGTGACGGGTCGAACATGAACATGAGAACCGTGCAGGCACCGATAACGGCGGACTTCAGGGTCGTCTTCATTGGTGCGTTCCTGTTGAGTCTCTAGGGTTGGGTGCCACTGTTCACATCCACCGGCATGAAATCGATCTTGGAGACACCTTCCGGTGGCACGAAGCTGAAGCGCTCATCGGCGATATCAGGCGATACGTTCCACTCACTCATGAGCGTAGAGACGCTCACCAGTGACGGGGTGCTCTTATCGGTGACGACATACATATACGGCAATGGTTGGTCTCCGTCTGAGACCCAGACCTGAAAATCCACATCCGGACGGCTGAAGGCCAGATGATCGCAGCGAACTCCGCGGATAACCGTTTTGCCCACCACAATTGCGGAGGTGACATTTTGCATCATCAGCGGATAGGCATTGCGGTAGACCATATCCGCCGCCGGAACCAACAGGCCCAGGGATGCACGCGCGAATGCCAAGGTCTCCTCGATGGTTCCGGGGGCGGCCTCGCTCGCATAGACTTTGTCCGACGGGTTGTAGAGGATCAGGGACGCTCCATCGTAGTAGAAAACCTGGTCCACTTGCTCTCCGCGGCGTTCGGCAAGCAGCCTGTTCGGCCGGCTGACGGTAACGGTTGCCGAGACCACGGTGTCGATTCTCTGTCCCGATTCCAACAGATCCTCCACGACGTTCTGGGTGTGGACACTGAACTGCGTCAGGCCATCAAGGTATTCGGTCATCCGTTGCAGGATCTGGGTGGCGGCCGGGTCTACAGCGGGGGGCTGGGCGCGGACTTGCGTAGACAGGGTCATCGAAAGCGCGAGAACGCCGAGTACCAGTGCGACCCCGGGCATCCTCAAATTCACTGCTGACATAGCTTTCGTATCCCTTTGTGAATTCGTTCCAAGTTTACCATGCGTACCGCTTGGGAAAGCGCCAATCCAGTGAAAACTGAACGGACTTTCTGCATCCCACTAGCGTGGATCTAGGCCAGTGCCGCCGATCATGGGCACAAACACCACTGGGATGGTGGTCGCGGTTTCGACAGTGCCGCCCGGACCATGGGTTGCGACGGTCAGCATCTGAGTTCCGAAACGTGGCCCGATGGGCACGACGAGGCGTCCATGCGGCGCCAACTGTTCGAGCAAGGGTCGGGGAACAGCGTCCGGCGCCGCAGTTACCAGAATGCCATCAAAGGGCGCCTGTTCCGTCCATCCCCCGAACCCGTCGCCGGATCGCAGGTGAATGTTGTCGTAGCCGAGTTCGGTGAGGCGCGCGCCGGCGACCCGAGCCAGCTCGGATACGATCTCCACGCTGTAGACCTGTGCCACCAGCTCCGCCAGAACGGCGGTCTGATAGCCGCATCCGGTACCGATCTCCAACACCCGATGATCCGGCTGAGGGTTCAGCAGATCGGTCATCAGGGCGACGATGTAGGGCTGGGATATAGTTTGCCCGTGGCCGATGGGCAACGGCCGGTTGGCATAGGCCAGGCTGCGATAGTCGGGTGGAACGAAGCGGTGTCGGGGGACTCGGGCCATGGCCTGCATCACCCTTTGGCCCAAGGCGTCGCGTCCGGTCTCCCGCGCCGTCATCCGCACATCGGTCTCGATGGCGGCAAGCATCCGCTTGATCTCGGCGGTTTCGGGTTGCGGTGGATTCATGTGGGTTGCGGACCGATGGTCCCGTGTAGTGGCCGATCCTGGCCGGGATTCAGACGCTGGACCCAAAGCTGGCGAGCACGCTCCCGCAACCGTCGCCACAGTCCGGGCGTGTCGGGAGCAAGCACTTGCCGGGAGGTCGCCTGGGCCAGGTGCCAGTCACCCCGTTTGATTTCGTGCTCCAACTGCCCGGCAGCCCACCCGGCATATCCGGCGAACACGCGCACGTCCTCAGCGCTGCCCTGGTCGAGCGCGCTTCGCAGCGCATCACGACTGGCAGTGAGTTGCATATCATCAAGCACCTGGGTTCCATGCGGGTGCGGCGTCTGGCCTCGGATCAGCACCCATATTCCCTGGGGTGAGACCGGACCACCCCGGAACAGCCGGCCCCCATAGCCCGGTGCCGCTTCTGGATCCGCCAGAACGTCGCGCACCTGCAATCCCGTGGGCTGGTTCAGAATCAGACCAAACGCACCTTCAGCTCTGCTGAAGTGGGTAAGCAGGATCACCGAGCGGGCAAAACCGGGGTCCCGCA
>JAHEDQ010000215.1 GCA_024641125.1 Candidatus Competibacteraceae bacterium
GTTATTACGAACCACATCTTCGCACTATGTTGGTGCATTGGGAAACCGGACCATTCCGCAGCGTCTGAAGCGAGCGGTTTGGTCTTGGGGTGGACGCATGGGCGAAGCCGCGGGGGGGGGGCGAGGTGGCTTTACCTCTACTGCGGGAGTGGCGTGGGAACCGGGGGGGCGTTGACAGGCGAGGGATGCAGCACGGAATGACGTTTCATAAAAAACAGAACCGGATCGCTGCGAGCCAAAACCTGGCCTTTGGCGTCAGCAACTTCAGCCAGGACGCGATGCTCGCCGCGTTCCACTTCGCTCAAGGTGCCGATGGACTTATCCAGAGTCACGCTGGGCTTGCCATCGAGAAACAGACGTAGCTGGTGACCCTCTTCAAGTTTGGGTGTGAGCGCGACCGCCACACTCACGTTTCCCTGGTTGTCGCGGACGGTCTCCTCCGGGGCGGGGGAAACGATGCGGATGCTGTCATACTTGACTACCTTCCCGGCCTCAGCCTTCTTCTCAGTTGGCGGGTCGAGTTTAAAAACCGGGGCGGGGGGCGGTGTGTAGGTAGATGTGTTTGGCTGAATGGTGACCCGCTTGGCGCCCTTGCTGGGCTGGTCGGAGTACACAACACTGCCGCTCTGATCAACGCTGCGATAGACCGAATTGGCTGCCTGAACCTGTGGCAGCAGAACAGCCGTCAGGACCAGTGCGGTACTAAACTGAACAAGAATTCGCATGACATGACGTTAGCCCAGGCGATCCGGGGCTGACAAGGGCAAGATTCGCACAAATCCCCCCGACCGGAGACAGTGGTCGGGGGGGATTTCTGCCATTGCCCGGAGACGCGGTACCGTCAGAGGCTGTAGTACATGTCGAACTCCACCGGATGGGTGGTCATGCGCAGGCGGGTGACTTCCTCCATCTTGAGTTCGATGTAGGCGTCGATCAGGTCGTCGTCGAAAACACCTCCAGCGGTGAGAAACTCGCGGTCGGCATCCAGTGCTTCCAACGCTTGATCGAAGGAGAAGGCGACCTGGGGGATCAGCTTCTCCTCTTCCGGCGGCAGATCGTAGAGATCCTTGTCCATTGCGTCACCGGGATGGATTTTGTTCTGTATGCCATCCAGGCCGGCCATGAGCATCGAAGCAAAGCACAGGTACGGATTGGCGGTTGAATCCGGGAACCGCACCTCGATGCGTCGCGCCTTGGGGCTGCTCACGTAGGGAATGCGAATTGACGCGGACCGGTTTCGGGCCGAGTAGGCAAGCATGACTGGGGCCTCGAATCCCGGCACCAGGCGCTTATAACTATTGGTAGACGAGTTGGCGAAGGCATTCAAGGCTCGGGCATGTTTGATGATACCGCCGATGTAGTACAGAGCCGTCTCTGACAACCCGCCATAGAGATCGCCGGCCATCAGATTCTCACCGCCCTTGCTGATGGACTGATGCACATGCATGCCGTTACCGTTATCGCCAACCAGCGGTTTGGGCATGAAGGTGGCGGTCTTGCCGTAGCTGTGAGCAACATTCTGGATGCAGTATTTCAGAACCTGAACTTCATCGGCCTTCCGCACCAGCGTATTGAACCCTACGCCGATTTCGCACTGACCGGCGGTGGCCACCTCATGGTGGTGAACTTCAACCCGAAGATTCATTTCCTCCATCGCCAGGCACATGGCGGCTCGAATGTCGTGCAGGGAATCCACGGGGGGGACCGGGAAATAACCTCCCTTCACCCCGGGCCGATGACCCACGTTGCCATCTTCATAGACGCGCTCAGAGTTCCAGCCGGCCTCTTCTGAATCCACCTTATAAAACGAGCCGCTCATGCTGGTGCCCCAACGGACGTCATCCAGCACGAAAAACTCGTTCTCCGGGCCGAAGTAGGCCGTGTCGCCGACGCCGGTGGACCTTAGATAAGCTTCCGCGCGACGCGCAACGGAGCGGGGATCACGGCTGTAACCCTCCATGGTGGCAGGTTCGATCACATCGCAGGTGATGTTGACGGTAGGTTCTTCGAAGAAAGGGTCGAGGACCGCAGTCTCGGGATCCGGCATCAGAATCATGTCCGACTCGTTGATGCCTTTCCACCCGGCGATGGAAGATCCATCAAACATCTTGCCGATTTCGAACACCTCCTCGTCCACCTCGCTCGCGGGAACGGTCACGTGCTGCTCTTTGCCGCGCGTATCCGTAAAACGGTAATCGACGAACTTGACGCCCTTTTCCTCAATCATCTTGAGAATGTCGGCTGCGGACATTGGCTTCCTCCGGAAACAATAAAAAGAAAGGGTCAGGCGCGGACTGTGGGCGCCCTAGCGTGTGGTGCGGGAGCCGCAGTGCATTGACCATGCCACCTGTTTTATGGCCAAAACCGGGCATATTGGGTCATCCGACGCACCAAAACGGGGCAGCAGGAATTTTTTCGCACTGTTGTGGCGCGGTTATTGATAGAGAACGCGAACCTTGTCTACACCGGGCACCGACTGTGCACGCTCGGACAACTCGGCGTGAAAGAAATCGATATCCTCGGCGGGTGGCATCAGGGCGCGAGGCAGCACAAGATCCACCGCCAGCTTGCCCTTCAGGTAGTGCAAAGTCACTTCCTGGATGCGATTCACGTCGAGCAATGGCGCCCACTCGGCCCGAAGCTGCGGCAGAATCTTGTCACGCAGGGGTAAAGCAAGGGTGAGGGCACCATCCTCATCGTTTTCGGGGTCGATATGCACCGTCACATCGGTCACCTCATCCACGTCGTTCAGCAACCGTTTACGCACCAGTTCACTCACCTGATGACCCTCTGAGACGCTTAGACGCGGATCGACCTGCACATGGACATCCACCAGCGCATCGCCAGCCATCTGGCGCGTTCTCAACATGTGCACGCTCCGCACGCCGTGTACCATCAAAATCGACGCCCGAATGGCATCGACCCGATCTTGATCCAAGGCTGTGTCAATCAGTTCCCGCAGACTGATCCAAACCATGTCCCAGCCGATTTTCGCGATCATTACGGCGACAACGATCGACGCGATGGCATCCAGGTAATCCAGACCCAACATCACGCCACACAAACCGACCAGAACGACAATAGAGGAGAATGAGTCTGTTCGGTGGTGCCAGGCATTGGCGCGCAGCAGGTTCGATTTTGCCCTGCGGGCCGCGGCCATAGTGTATTGATATAGTCCCTCGTTTGCGATGACGGATATTACCGCTGCCGCCAGCGCCCAGGGACCTGGATGGAGCAGCATTTCGGGGGTCAGCAACCGCCGTCCGGCATCGTAGGTTATACCCGCCGCAACGACGATCAGAAAGACGCCAAGGGCGACCGTAACAGCGGTTTCGATGCGAGCATGTCCATAGGGATGTGAGTCGTCGGCCGCCCGTCCGCCATGACTGGCGGCCAGATACACCATGACATCGCTCAACAGATCCGACAGTGAGTGAATCCCGTCGGCGACCAGGGCGTGTGACTGCGCCAGCCAGCCGACGATCACCTTGAGCAAAGCCAGAAACGCATTGACGACGGCGCCGACCACGGTCACGCGCTGTGACAATTGTGTCCGCTCAGCGGGGTTCATGGCGCGTTCCACCTGCAGCCTGCTCGCGACGGTTTGAGACCCGCGCAGCCGCTTCTCAACGTCGGCCTCCGAGCAAAGACCCAAGCACGCCCCGGATCAAGCTGCGGCCCAGCTGGGTGCCCATGGATCGGGCCGCGCTGGTGATCATGGCCTCCACCGGCGTTTGACTTCGTCGACTCCGAACAGGCTTGGACGATGTTTTTCCACTTCCAAAGATCTCCTCGGCCGCCTCTGCCTGTTGTGCACGCCGCTGCAAAATCTCGTAGGCCGACTCCCTATCGACGGGCGTCTCATAGATTCCGTAGACGGGCGATGCTTGCACCAAGCGTCTGCGCTGATCCGCGTCGACTGGGCCGATCTGACTGCGCGGCGGCGCGATGAGCGCCCGCTCGACCACGGACGGACGGCCCTTGGCGTCCAAAGTGGATACCAGGGCCTCGCCAACGCCCAACTGGGTAATGGCAGCCTCCGTGTCCAGCTCGGGGTTCACGCGGAAGGTCTGTGCAGCCGCCCTCACTGCCTTCTGGTCTCGAGGTGTGAACGCACGCAAAGCATGCTGTACCCGATTTCCAAGCTGAGCCAGGACGGCGTCCGGGATGTCCAGGGGGTTCTGGGTGACAAAGAAGACGCCGACGGATTTGGAACGGATCAAACGCACGACATGCTCGATCTTGTCGAGCAAGATGTCGGGGGTGTCGTCGAACAGGATGTGCGCCTCGTCGAAAAACAGGACCAGCTTTGGCCTGTCGCGATCTCCGGTTTCCGGAAGGCGTTCGAACAGCTCGGACAACAGCCATAGGAGAAAGCTCGCGTACAGTTGTGGTGCGGCCATCAATTGGTCGGCCGCCAGAATATTGATTACGCCCCGGCCCTGCGAGTCGGTTTTCATCAAGTCTTCAAGGTTGAGCGCCGGCTCACCAAACAGCCGGTCGCCACCCTGATCCTCAAGTGCAATCAGACGTCGCTGAATGGCCCCGACGCTGGCCGGTGAAACGTTTCCGTAGAGCGTTTGCAGCTCGGCCGCGTGATCCGCCACATATTTGAGCATCTGCCTCAGGTCCTTGATGTCCAGCAGCAGCCATCCATGCTCGTCCGCTACGCGAAACACCAGGGAGAGAACGCCCTGTTGGGTGTCGTTCAGGTTGAGCAGACGACTCAGCAGAAGCGGTCCCATCTCCGAGATGGTGGTTCGCACTGGGTGCCCTTGATCACCAAAGACGTCCCAGAGTACGGCCGGAAAAGCGTCGAAGGCGAAATCGTCGATGCCGATGGCCTTCACCCGCTCGGCGATGGCTGAGCTTGCCCTCCCGGCCTGGCTAATTCCGGTCAAGTCGCCTTTGACATCCGCCATCAACACAGGTACGCCGATGCGGCTGAACTGCTCGGCCAATATCTGGAGAGTAATCGTCTTGCCGGTACCGGTGGCACCGGCGATCAGCCCGTGACGATTGGCCATGGCCGGCAGCAGACTCACACGCTGAGCGCCTTTTCCGATCAACAGCGGATCCAGCATAGGCATGTTCCTGAAGCTCCGTGCATTCACGGCGTGCTGAAGACGCCTGGTGTCGGCGCAGGCAAAGCGCCTGTGGTGGTTTGGCCGCTCAGGTGGGGCCGATCTGCACTGTCCCGTAAGCCCGCAGGAGCCGTCAGGCAGATTCGATTGGTCTGAGGGCTCTCGTCAGTACGTGAGCAGCTTGGGCAGTGTCTTGGCCTGATTCACCCAATCCTCGACCATGCCCAGGGTCGGGGTACGACCTGAAAGCCGATGCGCGGAATTGACCTGCTCGATTTTCGCGTGCAGGTTCGCGGGCCGACGGGTCGCCAGCTCCTTCACCGTATCGACTCCGGCTTGCTCAAGCAGGTCCGAGTACACGCCAGCAACCCCGTTGACGCGCGAAAGATCAGCCCGATTGGCGAGCTCAAGTATGGCCTGGGAGTCTACACCTACCTGCTCTGAAAGGCTCGCCCGCTGTGCTGGTGATGTGCTCGCGTCCAGCAGGTGGTCGCTGTTCACAATGCCTTTACTCTCTAGCTTCTGAACCAGGGATGAGGTAACGCCCTTCAACTCCGAAACAGGTATGGCCATGGTGTGTCGATCCTTTCTTGTAGAGGTACAGGGTTCGGCGGTGGGCGAACCTCGCTCAATGTTCCCGTAAACATCGGTGTTGACGGACCCCGTACCCATGCAATTCCTGAGCAGCGGTAAAAACTCCCGGGAAGTCTAGCAGGGCGCCGGTTCGGCGCAAGTGTGTTCCACGTGGAACAAATCAATACCGATGCGCACCCTGAAACAATAGTGACCCCGGTTTTCATCCAGAGACCCCGTCCCAGGGTATACTACGCCGCCTTTGCAGGCACCGAACCTGAATGAGGACGCGACTTTGAGCCCATCCACCGCGACTCCGACCGCACCGAATCCAAACGTCGGAACCTTTCAAGGCCTGATCCTGGCCCTGCAGACCTATTGGGCGCATCAGGGGTGTGTCATTCTGCAGCCCTTGGATATGGAAGTCGGCGCCGGCACCAACCATCCCGCCACAACGCTCCGAGCCCTGGGCCCTGAGCCCTGGAACGCGGTCTATGTCCAGCCCTCACGGCGACCCACCGACGGCCGATACGGCGAGAATCCGAATCGGCTTCAGCACTACTATCAGTTCCAGGTGGTAATGAAACCCTCACCAATGGATATTCAGGAGCGATACCTGGAGTCACTGCGGGCACTTGGCCTGGACCCGCTGGTACACGACATCCGCTTTGTCGAGGACAATTGGGAGTCACCCACATTGGGCGCTTGGGGCCTCGGATGGGAGGTGTGGTTGAATGGGATGGAAATTACCCAGTTCACCTATTTTCAACAGGTTGGTGGCCTCGATTGCCGTCCAGTCACCGGAGAGATCGCATATGGACTTGAACGCATCGCGATGTATCTCCAGGGTGTGGAGAGTGTCTATGATCTGATTTGGACTCATGGACCCGCCGGCACTGTCACCTATGGCGATGTGTTTCACCAGAACGAGGTGGAGATGTCGCGCTATAATTTCGAGCTGGCAGACACGCAAATGCTGTTCGACTGGTTCGACGCCTGCGAGCACGAATGTCGGATATCCATCGACGCCGGTCTGCCCTTGCCTGCCTACGAGTACGTACTCAAGGCCTCCCACACCTTCAATCTCCTCGACGCGCGCGGCGCCATATCCGTAACCGAGCGCCAACGCTACATTCTCAGGGTGCGGACGCTCAGCCGGGCGGTGGCGGAAACCTATTGCCGGGTTCGTGAAGAACTGGGATTTCCGCTGTGCCGATCCGCCGAGCAGAGGAGCGGTGCCCATGTCTGAATCCAGAGACCTGCTCATCGAGATCGGTACCGAAGAGTTACCACCCGCGGCTCTGCTCGAGCTTGGGACTGCTCTGGAGCGGGAAATCATAGGTCGCTTGAACGCGGTCGAACTGACATCCTCATCCAGTCGATCATTTGCGTCCCCTCGCCGACTGGCGGTCCTGGTGAAGGATGTCGCGCAGCGGCAACCCGACCGTCACCATCAGCGCCGCGGACCCGCCGTTTCAGCGTCATTTGATGACGAGGGGAACCCCACGGCCGCTGCCATGGGGTTCGCGCGGTCCTGCGGCGTGTCCGTGGAACTGCTCGAGACCCTGAACAGCGAAAAGGGATCATGGCTGGTTTACACCTCGCAGGAATCAGGCAAGCACACCACCGACCTGCTCCCGGACCTGCTCCGACATGCCCTGGAGGGGCTACCGATTCCAAAACCCATGCGCTGGGGGGCAGGTGAAACCCAATTTGTGCGCCCAGTTCACTGGGTCGTTCTGCTGTACGGCGACCAGGTCGTTGAAACGGAGATACTCGGACAGATCACCGGGCGCGATACCTATGGCCACCGGTTTCACCATCCGGATCCGCTGAATATCCCCCAGCCAGATGCCTATGAATCATTGCTCGAGACACAGGGTATGGTGATACCGGATTTTGTGGCCCGCCGGGAGGCAATCCGGGGCCAGGTCACCGAGGCGGCCAAAACCTGTGGGGGCAAACCCGACCTCGAGCCGACCTTGTTGGACGAGGTCACAGCCCTGGTC